>NZ_JBIWES010000002.1:579806-601966 GCF_044762665.1 Peribacillus sp. NPDC096622
CTTTGGATTAACATCTGCACTTATCCTTACAGCTAAGTCACTATTGAGTAAAGGCGCTAAGAAAACTGCAGTTGCCTACTAATAATTAAATATATACGAATGAATGTATTTGAAAAGGAGGGGAATTTCATGGAAGTGGTAGCATATATTGCGGGAGCTCTTGGTATTTCTGAATACTGGGCAAACGTTATCGTTTCGGCAATTGAAGCAGGCAGTACAGTATTAGCTTTGATTTCAATGTTCGCTAGCTTTGGATTAACATCTGCACTTATCCTTACAGCTAAGTCACTATTGAGTAAAGGCGCTAAGAAAACTGCAGTTGCCTACTAATTCAATTGCTTTTACAAATTAATTATAGCGAGGGGAACGATGTGCGTCGTTTCCCTTAATTTATTATAGCAAAATTCTCCCCCAAAAAAAAATATTAAGGTGATAATATGGAAAAATTATTAAAAGATAGATATCTATTACTATTATCAGTTTCATGTTTTTTCTTAAGTTTAGTATTAGGTTTAGGTTTAGTATTAACCGCAGATGTAAATACAGCAATCGATAATAGCAGTAATTATTATAGCAAAAGGGAAGGCATTTCCGGATCAGTGTTCTTTTTTATTCAAAATTTCAAAGTTGCACTTATGTTAATTTCAGGGATTTTTTGTTTTGGGCTTTCAACCTTTTTAGTATTGGTTATCAATGGCTTTTGGCTTGGTGGTGTTATAGCAAGTCAATATTTAAGTGGGACTAGTATAGTAGATTTATGTTTAAGTATATTGCCGCATGGAATCTTTGAAATTCCTGCCTTATTATTATCAGGTTACATAGGATTTATTGGGCTTAAATTTTATTTCCAAAAGAAGAATTGGAAAAGAAGCATGGTTACTATAGGAATTATCATATTACTACTTATATTAGCAGGCGCTGTCGAGGGATTTATAACACCTAAATATATCTAATGTATATACTTTATAAGTACAAAACTTAATCACCATTTAAATGGAGATAAAACAATTGATTTGAATCAATATTTTGGACACTAAAAAGTTAAATCTTAAGCTGTTTTCCTAATTCGATCTTCAATGGCTTGTGGGGTTTGATAGTCCAAGCTGCTGTGAATTCTTTTTCGGTTATACCAACTTTCAATAAATTGGAACATTGCTAATTTAGCTGTTTGCTAATTTAGATATTGTATTTGGTTGACTTCTTCCTTTTTTAATAGGGATGAAAGGATTCAATACAGGCATTATCGTACGGGTAATTATTCTGACTAAAGGATTGCTTAATATGATGGTTTTGGATATGTTGAGTAAACTCACTGCTTGTATATTGTGTGCCAAGATCTGTATGAAGAACTAAGCCCTCCGAGGTCTTTTGTGATAAGTGTGCGTTATTAAAAGCTTTTATGACCAGTTCTGTTGTCATTGAACGAGAAAATGAATACCCTACTATTTTCTTAGACCGAAGCGCCATTCGTCTTTTAAACCAACAATGTTATATTCTGTGCATTTTTAAGTGATTAAATCATATAGGGATTATTCATAATTGCTGGTTAAAATTTATTTACTATATACCTTCTACTTCAAGAATAAAGTAGAGGTATTATTTATTTAAAATAAGTAAAAAAGCAGGTTCGTTAAAAAAGAACACTGCTTTTAATATTTTCAATAAATATTTTTTAAACTTTAATTTGCTCTCTAACCGAGATATGTATAAAGTACTTAATAACCGAATAGAGAATTATTCATACCGTAGAGATTCAATAGGGTCAAGTTTTGCAGCTTTGTTGGCTGGTAACATTCCAAAAATAATTCCTATCGTCATCGAGAATAATACGCCTCCTAGAATAACCTGCCAAGAAACAAAAGATGGCCAACCTGCTAAAAGGGATACTAATGAAGCACCTCCTGCACCTAATAAAATACCAAGTATACCTCCAATAAGAGTAAGTGTAATGGATTCAATTAAAAACTGAGTTAAAATCTGAGATTTTGATGCTCCTAAAGCCTTACGTATACCAATTTCCCTTGTCCTCTCCGTAACAGATACGAGCATAATATTCATTACTCCAATTCCACCTACTAACAAGGAAATTCCGGCAATAGATCCAATTACTAAAGTCATAATTTTCGTTATGCTTCCAATACTATCCGCGATCTCTTTTAAATTGTTGACTTGATATGAATCTTCTGTAAAATGTTTTTCATTTAATAACGTTGTTGCATTATCGCCCACTTCGGCTAACTGATTTGCATTATTTACTTGAAGACTAATTTCACTATAATCTATCTTCCCAAAACTTGATTTATAAGTATTATTAGGAATATAAATCTCACTCATCCCAAATGATAAGAATCCAGTTTTCTTTTGAGTAACACCAATAATCTTAATAGGCTGTCCTTGAATCCAGATAACATTTCCTATAGGATCTTTTTTGTCAAACAATTCTTTGCTAAGTTCTTTAGTAATAACGCCTACTCGATTACCAGATAAGAAGTCTGAACTGGTTAACATTTCTCCTTTAGCAACTTCTAGCTTATTTACTGTTAAATAAGCTTCATTTACAGCATTCACTGTTGAATCTGTAGTTTTATCTCTATAGTGTGTTTCCATACTTGTAGAGCTAGATGCAACTACACTTTTCACGCCGGATATATCCTTTAGATCGTTTACATCACTTTCTGTGAAAGCTGGCTGTTCCATAATATTGGGATTAGACTGCAATTCTTCATCTGAAGGTTGATAATAGACTTCTATTGTGTTGTTTGGGCCAGTAATTTTCGATTTAATCATTTGTTCTCCACCCTGCCCAATTGCTACAACTACAATAACGGCTGCAACTCCAATAATAATACCTAACATTGTTAAAATGGATCTCATTTTATGAGCTAAAACAGAGGATAATGCCATACGAATATTTTCTATAATATTCATATTGTTAGATTCTCCTTATTATTGAGATTTACAACTTCTCCATCTCGTACAGTAATGGTTCGCGATGCATATTCGGAAACTTCTAGTTCATGTGTAATAAGGATGATTGTTGTTCCAGCATGATGAAGTTGTGCAAACTGTTTCATGATTGTATCACTAGTCTTAGTATCTAGAGCTCCTGTAGGTTCATCTGCAAGAATTAATGAAGGCTCATTAACAATTGCTCTAGCAATTGCTACACGTTGCTTTTGGCCACCTGACAATTCATTTGGCAAATGATTTATTCGTTCACTCAAACCTACTTTTTGTAAAGCTATTTCTGCTCTTTTTCTTCGTTCTTTTCTCGAACAGCCAGCATATATCATAGGAAGCTCTACATTTTCAGCAGCACTTAGTCGTGGAAGTAATTGGAATTGCTGAAATACAAAACCAATATGTTTATTTCTTATTTGAGAAAGCTGTTCATCATTAAACGTTGAAATTTCTTGTTCATTTAGCATGTATGAACCGGAAGAAGGGCGGTCTAAACATCCAATAATATTCATCAATGTGGATTTACCGGATCCAGAGGGACCCATAATAGCTACAAATTCACCATCATTTATTTTAATATTAATATTCTTTAAAATAGGAATCTCCTCTCGATTAAGATGAAAATTTTTATGTATATCCACTAATTCAATCATTGAATGTTCACCTTCAAGCCATCATTTAATTTTTTTGAGGGGTTCGATACAACTTTTTCTTTTTCAGAAACACCACTTACAATTTCAATAAATTTGCTGGTTGTTTCTCCAACCTTTACTTTTATACGTGAAACTTCTCTATTTTCCACAACATACACATATTTATTTCTCCCTTCATTTACAATACTCTTTACTGGAAGAGATTTAGCTTTTTTACTAGTTGTTTCAATTTCTAACAAGAGTTTAAATCCAGGTTTTATGGAACTAATATCTTGATCATCAATTTTTATTTCTATTGGATATTGATTAGCATTTTCACTTGTACTATCGGAAGACGCTTGTTGCTGAGGTAAATAATCAATTTGTTTAACTGTTCCTTCCCATTTTTTATTAGGTAAAACATCTGAAGTTATTACTACTGATTGACCGGACTTGATATTTAGTGCATCATATTCTGACAATACACCGCGTGCTATATATTGAGATGTACTGCCAATATGTATAACAGGCTTCTGTGTTTCACTTGTATTATTAACCGCCTCTTTATCAACTTCTAGGACTGTTCCCTTAATGTCACTTTTCACTTCTAAATTCTTCTCTTTTTTTAATATTGATTTTGATTCTAAATCGTTTTTTTCTAATTCTAACTTTGCTGTTTCGAGGTCTAAATTTAATTGAGTACGTTCTGAATCAATTTGATTCTTGGCCTCTTCTTTACCTAGTTCTATTTCTAAATTCTTTTGTTTTACATTAAGATTTGCAATTTGTTTGATTAAAGAGTTAATTTGTAACTGACTTGATTTTCTTCCTAGTTTATGTTGCTCTTTTTCAAGTTCTATTTCATCACTTTCATAAGTAAGGATAGGTGTACCTACCTGAACTATTGATCCCTCTGTTACATGTATCTTATCTACATTACCTTTTTCAGCGTCATAATATATGTATTGCTCATTAGCTAAGCTTAGAGTTCCAGGAATCATTACAGTACTTTTTAACGTTATTTCTTTTAATTGAGTAACATTTACATTTACCTCTTTATTACTAGCGCTTCCTTTAGATAAATATACATTTATCCCCAGTATAATAAGCACGAATAAAGAAACGATAGAGATAATCAATTTTTTTTTCACTTTTCAGTTCCCCCATAAATGTTAGATATTTTAATTTTAAGTACTTAGAATAGTGTAGGACTATCCACCTTGGTAACTATTTTAATACAGCTTTTATCAAAGTGATTTTTTAATGGAAAAACATCATTTGAAAATAAGAACTTATTTTATCTTAAATGATAAAATACGATCTTAACCACTGTTCTTGTATAGAAAGGTATTATCTGAGATTATTAGGGCTATAAATGGTCCTAAAAAATTTCAATAAAAAAGCTTTTTAAAAAATAATAACTGATACCTGCAGTTTGAATAATAAGGGTCAAAATGAGAATACTTAATATAGAATTTTTGAAAGCAAATCTTTTTGTCAATTTAAAAAAACCAAAAACCACAATTCCATTCAAAATGGAAAATAGAATAACATCCATAAATAGATATGAATTATTACTAGAATTACCCACAATAATAATTATTGATATTGTAAGTAGACTAAAGCTAAAAGTTAATTTTTCTTTTATAGAGCTTTTAGGAAGTTGATCGACTAATTGTTTTGTATAGTCTCTAGGATTTTGTCCAAATAAATCTTGAAAGTCTTTCCCCTCTTTTTCGCCTTCTAGAAGATGATCCAATATCTCATCTCTTATTTCATTTCGCTTATTAGCATCTAAATCGCTGCTAGAAAGATATAAACAAAACTCTTCAAATTGCTGTTTATTGCATTTATTTAATTTAAGTTTTAGATTTTCAATTTCTTTATAGATCATACTGATAATTTTTCACTCCTTCTCTTTCTAGAAAGTGGTTCACTGACTTTTCTAAATTACCCCATTCATCTTTAAAGTTTTTTAAAGATTCAAGACCTTCTGGAGTTATTTTGTAATATTTTCTTCTGGGTCCATTTTTAGAATCCATAAAATATGCAGATATAAGTTTTTCTTTCTGTAGCCTTAGTAATAAAGGATAGATAGTGCCTTCTCCAACTTTATTGAATCCACCTTGTCTCAATTTCTCGATTAATTCATATCCATAAACTTCATTTTTATTAATTAAGGACAAAATGCTCCCTTCTAATAATCCTTTAATCATTTGACTATAAATAGACAGTATCTCCACCGTCCTTTCTAAAATATTTTAATTATGTAATTCAAAAAAGATAATAAAAGCTAAGTTTCCAATTTAAGTATAGTATGTTATAAAATTATCTTATAAATATTGAACTAAAATACTACAAGTACGTATAAAGGCTTAAATTAGTTCTATAATTGCCAAATTCTTTAGTTTTAGGGTGATTTATTTGTTTTAAATGAACTATGAATAATTATTCACATTAACATTTTATGTTAATATAATGATTATAATATCATGGTTTCATTTGGGGGAATGGCGTGTATTGGGCACCTAAAGATTTATCTGAAGCATTAACAAAGAAGATACTAACGAATGATGGGAGTTTGAAGCGAAAAAAAGGGGAAATTCGTTATGGTTTAGAAATGCTGATTATTTTAATTTACCAAGTCGTAATTGTTTTATCTCTAGGATTTCTTTTGCATATATTTTCTTATACTTTGCTATGCTTAGTGTCTATATCCATATTTAGGATGTTTTCAGGAGGAGCTCATTTTTCCAAATTCAATCATTGTCTGATAGCAAGTATCTTTCTTATCCTTGCAATTTCTTTTAGTTCGAAATACTTTCCGTCAATAACTGATATAGATTATTGGCATATATTTTCTTATCCATTACTAATCATTCTTATAATAAGATACGCACCAATCTTATTTAAAAAAGAAAACATTTTTAATAAGACTCAGAAAAAAAGAAATAAATTCAAATCTATTTCTATTGCATTATTGCTTATGATTTTGAGTTTTTTTATTCCAATTACATATTCCTTAGTAATAGGACAGGTCCTTATCTATCAGACCTTTACAATTACACCTTTTGGTACATCTATAATACATCTATTGGATAAAAAATTATTAAAAAGGGGGTAAGTTATTAATGAAAAAGTATCTTTATAATTTAGTTGCTCTGGCAGGTCTATTTATGACTGTGGCTACATTTACTACGAGTTGTTTTTTAGGTTTATATGAGCCAAATTTACCTGAAGAGGAAGAGTAAATACTGAGGTAAGGTTATTCACAGTGTTATTTTTTATTGGTTCCTGTGCAAAGGAACGGTGTATTTGTAATTCGTAGTAAAAGAGATCTACATCTATTTAAAATTGGTATTATCCTCTACAGGTAGACAGAGTAAAAAGAGAGCATGATAAAATGTTCTTAACAGTCTATCTGGGAGAGATTTTTCTATGGAAAAAAAGGGGAAAACCTTTCAAAGTATACAGAAGAATTAAAGCGAGAAGTTGTTCGTCTGAAGTTGGAGGAAAGCTGGTCATATTGTCTTCTTTGTGAGCGATTTGGTATCAAAAGTGATACACAAATATCGAATTGGTAAAGAAAGTGCAAAAAAATGAGCCTTTAGAAGACAACGTGGTGTATGTAACCGTAAGAATTTCTCTAGTGTTGAAGAAGAAAATGCTTATCTGAAAGCGCAGGTGGACTATTTAAAAAACGCAATCCAAATCTACATGGGAAGGAATGGTCCTGAAAGCCGAAAGGTTTCAAATGATCGATGGATTGAGGAAAAAACCCACTTGCGTGGCTTTAAAAATCGGGAAGTTTCAAGATCTGGTTACTACAAATGGCGGAAGGGCCAGTCTAGACGGTCTCTGAGACTTGAAAAAATTTTTTTGATAAAAGAACATATATTAGCCATTCATAAGAGACATTTACTATGGATATAAACGGATTACTCGAGCCTTATTCAGAGAGGGAATCGTTGTCAATCATAAGCGTGATAGACGATTGATGAGAGAATATGTGCAAATTAGTGTCTCCCAATATCTCGAACAAATTCTATTACATTTGAAAAGTCACGGATATGTAAAAAGTAAAAGGGGAGTCCGCGGAGGGCATATCTTAAAGGAGTTGCCTAATAAAATTATCATTGGAAACGTAATTCGGGACTTAGAAGGACCGCTTGCCCCTATGAGTTGTGTAAGCATTACAGCATATGAATATTGTCCCCTTGAAGATAATAACTGTTTATTGAAACCTCTTTGGGCACTGATTAGAGATCAAGTGGCAGAACTGCTGGATAATACCACTTTGAAAGATCTTTTGGAAGGAAACTTGTATAAATAGTAACCGATTTCAAAAAAATTATATAAAAAAATTAACTTGATATGGTAAAAGCGTTAAAGAAGTACAACAATGGATAAGGAGAGAAGAAACTGGCAGACCCAGCCGCGTTTCTTCTCTCCTTCGCTTATTTGAATCACCCGTACTCAAGATCTCTGCTTAATAAGCTGTAAATCGATGTATAGCTGCATTCTCGAATGAAAGTCATCAAAATCGATTGAGGTGAGATCGGTTATTTGATTCAATCTATATTTCAATGTGTTGGTATGAATGTATAGCTGTTCAGATGTCGGTTTGATCCGGCAATTGTTCAAGAGATATATTTCCAGTGTTTGAAGGAGTTTGGTTTGGCTTTCCAGGTCCTTCTTTTGAAGAATCTCTAAATCCGTATTGATATAATTCGTTTTAGCATGATGGTTGGAGATCATTTCGAGGTAACGGAAAATCCCAAGCTTGCTATATTGGAAGGGAAGCTGTTCAGGTTCACCGATGAACTTGGCTGCGTTGATCACTTCCAGGGCTTCGAGATAGGATTTTCTTAATTGAAGAATCGAAGAGTACTCATTTCCGATTCCCGGGAATACCTTTTTGTCAGTGAATTGGGAAAGAACGGTGTTCGTTAAATCATTGGCGCTATCGGTAAGCAGGTCTTTCCCTTTTCCGTTGCTGCCAATCAGGACGATGATCTTCAATTGGTTTGTGAATACATGGGTAAAATGATTCAACGCATTGGCGAATAGACTGACTGTATCCGCTAATTCATCGAAATGTTCCGCATCGGATTGAGCGATGGTAAAGACATTGACAAGGAAAGTTTCCGGAATGAGAAGACTCATATTGGCGGCTTCCCATTTTATTTGGTTTTCCGTTTGATAGACTTCGTCAATGACCTTTTGATAAAACTCATTTTTTTCTTCATCTTTTTTCATGTTTATCTGTTTTTTCTGATAAAGGAGCTTGCCGATATGATGGGAAACCTCGTGTAAAAATTCCAGATCGGAATCTGTCATCATTTCCGTTTCTTGGACCCAAATGAACCCGAAGACCTGTCCTTTGTGAACGGCGCTCACAACGACCCTTTGATTTAACCCTATTTCCTCGATTTGTTTCACCCTAAATGGATGCTCCACGGTTTTAAGCTGTTCGACAATGCCCTCATCCATGAATTTTTCCAGAATTGGAATCGGCCAATGCTTTGTGAAGATGGTTTGCCGATTGGCTTGGTCGAAGTGTTCGATATAATAAGAACTGTATGCCAGCAATAAAAATTGGTCATTTTCGATGACGACTGGTTTTTTTAAATAAGTGCTGACCATATCCGTTATATCGTTGATGTTTGTGAGTGTCAGGATTTTTTCTAATGACATATATGGCCCCCTGTAGTTTTTTGAAGTGTATGACAACTTAGTTTAATAATACTTTTAAACTAATGATGTGTATAGGGGCAAGAACAAAGAAGGAACGGTATATGAATAAATACCGTTCCTTTTAGGGGTTTTATTTTTGTTTTAAAGTTTTTTCGAATTCTTCGAATTTCACTTCTACTTCTTTTGATGGTTTCGCTGTTAGAAGACTGACCAGGATGATGGCAATCAAGCTTGCGCCAAAACCAGGAATCATTTCATACATCATATCGGATAATCCTGCCATCGACCAGAAAATTACAGTAGCGGCACCAACGATCATCCCTGCTAAAGCGCCCCATCTTGTCATTCGTTTCCAGCAGAGGCTCAGTATGACCAATGGACCGAATGAGGATCCGAATCCAGCCCAAGCATACCCGACAAGTCCAAGGATCGTGTCATTCTGTTCCCAAGAGAGAATGAGCGCTATGACGGATATGGTCAGTACGGAAAGTCTGCCCAGGAAAACAAGCTCTTTATCTGAAGCGGAACGACGGAAGAAAGTTTTGTACATATCCTCCGTTAAAGAGCTGGCCGTAACCAAAAGCTGCGAAGAAATCGTGCTCATGATGGCTGCCAGTATTGCGGAAATCAAGAAACCGGTGATAAGCGGGTGGAATAGGATTTCCCCTAACTCTATGAAAATGGTTTCAGGATCAGCTAACTTGAGTCCGTTCTGGTGATAATACGTGATTCCGATGAATCCAGTCAGCATGGCACCGATACTGGAGAAAATCATCCAGCCCATCCCGATAGTACGGGCTTTCTTGATTTCTTTAATAGAACTGATCGCCATAAAGCGGACAATGATATGTGGCTGTCCGAAGTAACCCAGTCCCCAAGCAAACAATGAGATGATTCCTAAAAAGCTCGTCCCCGTGAAAATATTCAACAGAGCTGGATCAATGGAACGTGGTGTATCTATGGAAGGACCGAAACCGCCAACATGGAAAATGGTGACGATCGGTACAAGAACCAAAGCGACAACCATGATGATCCCTTGAACAAAGTCTGTCCAGCTTACTGCCAGGAATCCGCCGAATAAAGTATAGGCAACGGTGACGCCTGTCAAGATCCATAGGCCTGTATGGTAATCAAGGCCGAATGTACTTTGGAATAAGACTCCGCCGGATACCATTCCGGAAGAAACGTAAAAGGTAAAGAATACGAGAATAACCAAAGCCGAAATGAGCCTTAAGATCTGTGAGCCCTCGCCAAAACGATTTTCCAGGAAAGCGGGTATCGTAATCGAGTTATTGGCGACTTCCGTATAGGTCCTCAATCTAGGTGCAACATACAGCCAGTTCGCATAGGCTCCTAATGTGAGACCGATTACAATCCAGATTGAACTTAGTCCTGTTGCGAACATGGCACCAGGCATACCCATTAAAAGCCAACCGCTCATATCCGCGGCACCGGCGCTTAATGCAGTGACAGCAGGCCCAAGACCCCGGTCGCCCAGCATATAATCATTTAAATTGGAAGTCCTTTTGTAAGCGAAGTAACCGATGAGAAGCATGCCAGCCATATAAATGCTGATCGAAATTATTAATGCGTAATCCATAAAAGACTCCCTTCAGGTTGAAATTTATAATTTTTTGTTTTAAAAGAGGAAGCAACCTATTTGTCACTTCCTCCATTTAACCTCATTTTGGTTTCCGTATCCAGAATGGAAGATACGAAAACCAAAGGGGTTTCAAATCATTTTCATTATCAGAACGTTTCGGATGTTGTTTTGGCTTGCATATGAAGCTGCAAGTAGTCCGGTCCGCCTGCCTTGGAATCAGTTCCTGACATGTTGAACCCGCCGAATGGCTGATAACCTACGATAGCACCGGTACAGCCGCGGTTGAAATACAAGTTCCCCACATGGAATTCTTCGCGTGCTTTTTCCATGTTAAGGCGATTTGTCGTAATGACAGCACCAGTCAAACCATATTCAGTGTTATTGGCAATCTCAAGAGCTTCGTTAAAGTCCTTCGCTTTTGTGAAGGCAACGACTGGTCCGAAGATTTCTTCTTGCATCAAGCGGGCTTGCGGAGCGACATCAGCAACGATTGTCGGTTGAACGAAGTAGCCTTTAGAGCTATCTCCTTCTCCTCCAGTCAGAATGCGTCCTTCTTGGTTCCCGATTTCAATATAGCTCATGATTTTGTCAAAAGCCGCTTGATCGATAACCGGTCCCATGAAATGATTTTCTACAGGATTACCAACTGTAAGTTGTTTTGTTAATTCAACAGCGCGATCTAAAACTTGATCGTATACATCTTCAACGATGACAGCACGGGAACAAGCAGAACATTTTTGTCCCGAGAAGCCAAATGCAGATTTCACGATCGATTGAGCAGCCAATTCAAGATCTGCCTCTTTGTCGACGACGATTGTATCTTTTCCGCCCATTTCAGCGATGACACGCTTCAGCCAAATTTGTCCTTCGTTCACTTCTGAAGCACGTTTGTAAATGCGCAGACCTACATCACGTGAACCTGTGAAGGAAATGAAACGTGTTTTTGGATGATCGACCAGGTAGTCGCCCACTTCGGCTCCGCTTCCCGGAACGAAATTCAACACACCTGCCGGAAGGCCGGCTTCAAGCATAACTTCAACGAATTTAGCGGCAACGATAGGAGTAGTCGAAGCTGGTTTCAACAGGATTGTGTTACCAGTAACGATAGCGGCAACAGCTGTACCTGCCATGATCGCAAATGGGAAGTTCCAAGGAGAAATGATGATGCCAACCCCTAATGGAATGTAATCATAGCGGTTAAATTCTCCCGGACGGCTTTGAACAGGTACACCATCTTTAAGTGTCAGCATTTGACGGGCATAGAATTCAAGGAAATCGATCGCTTCCGCTGTATCAGCATCAGCCTCATTCCAAGGTTTTCCCGCTTCTTTCGTCAATAACGCAGAGAATTCATGCTTGCGTCTGCGAATGATGGCAGCCGCTTTGAACAAAACGTCAGCGCGGATTTCCGGCTTCACTTTTTTCCAGCTTTCAAAAGCTGTAACAGCTTCCTGCATGGCTTTTTCAGCTAGATCCCTATTCGCTTTAGATACTCGGCCGATGACCTCTTGCTTATCTGCAGGGTTATATGAAACGATTTTCTCATCAGTCGTCACTTTCTCTGCCCCGATATAAAGAGGGTAGTCTTGCCCTAAGTAGCCCTCAACGGTTTGAAGTGCTTCCTGATATGCTTTTTTGTTTTCCTCGTTTGTAAAATCAACAAATGGTTCGTGTTTATATGAAATCATTGATAATCACACCTTTTAATAGATTTTTTGTAGCAATTAATAATGTTGAATGTATATTTAGCTTCTGACCATCCCTTTGAAGGCAAAGGCAATATTGGATGGCCTTTCTGCAAGCCTTCTCATGAAGTATCCATACCAATCCAGACCGTATGGTACATAGACGCGCATTTTGTAACCTTGCTTGACCAATTCGTATTGAGTTTTGTTCCTCATGCCATAAAGCATTTGGAATTCGAATTGTGTATTAGGGATGTCAAACTTCTTGGCCAGTTCTTTTGTATATTCGATGATTTTATCATCATGTGAGGCGATGGCCGTATAATTTCCGTTAAGAAGACTTTGCTTAATCAACTTTTTATAGTTTTCGTCTACATCATTCTTTTCGGGAAAAGCCACCTCGGCGGATTCCTTGTAGGCACCCTTTACGAGACGCAGGAATGGCTTATATTGGCCAAGGTCCTCCAAATCTTTCTCTGTGCGGAATAAATATGCTTGTAGAACAGTACTTATGCAGCTGTATTTTTCTTTGAACTGTCTAAAGATGTCGATTGTTGCCTGACAGCGGACTTCATCTTCCATATCGATCGTGACCATGACTTTATGTTTTTCGGCTGTATCAAGAATTTTCCTCATATTCTCAATCACGAGTTTATGATCGATATCAAGTCCCAAAGAAGTCATTTTCAGGGAAACCTGTGAATCAAGTTTTTCCCTGCTGATCATTTCGATGGTTTCGATGCATTCTGCCGTCCGTTCCTGAGTCACTTCCTTGGAATCAACGAATTCCCCAAGATGGTCGACTGTAACCGACAAGCCGCTATTATTAAGTTGTTTAATGAATTTAATGGAACTTTGGAAATCAGTTCCCCCAATGATCTTTCCAGCAGCAAAATTTCCTCCGCTTTTTTTAGCAATATTATTAAGCAGGTTATTCTTAGATAAAAATAAGAAAAAGTCCCTTGTAATGGCTTCCATATAAAGCGCACCCCCTAAGAAGATGTATTTCTTAAATTAAGCTTAAGGTTTTTCGACAATATTCTCAATGTTCTTAAAAAACAATAATTCTGTCATTTGTTTGTCGGTTTTGGACAAATGAAAAGGTTTACATTTCTCCTTGAATGTTCAGATGAAACGAAGGTTTATCTTTTGACTTAAAGAGAAACGCTAGAGGTAAAGCCTTTATTAGTGAGCGATGTTGGTGTAGGCCTTCAATGAATGCGTTTAAAAGTGGCAGCTCGACCATAATCATCCAATGCGTTATAATGAACCTTATTTAAAAGAATCGGTCAATGTTCGAAGAAAAAACGATAAATGAAGCTTTCAGACGTAAAATCGGTGGAAAACCGTAAAAATAAGTGCATCGGCAAGCCGGGGAGGATAAGGAATGGATGCTGTACTTGAAGAACTTAGAGAAACATCGGGATTGATAATAGGATTAATAATGGCCCTGGTAATTATGGGGCTGATCGGTTATGCCCTTACGAATGTACATGAATCCATCGTGTCACCTGTGGTTCAGTTCATAAAGAAAATGGTCGGTCGAAAATAGCTCAAGCGGAATACATAACCTTTTGTCCCTAATCGATAACTAACCCTTGTTTAAAGAAATCCCAGCAGGGTTTGTCTAAAAGGGACAAAAGAACCCCAAGAAATACATATCAGCTAAGAATGAAGAAAATCCCCCGCTCCTAATGGAAGTGGGGGATTTTAATTCAGGGGGTGTTGTTGAATCTCATATGAACTTTTTCACGAGAAATTTGAAAAGCTGGGACCGGTCAAATGAGGTATTTTGTTTGAAAGTAATTGACTTCAAAGTGGAGACGCCCTGGGAAGTTAAGGACATGCCTTTATTCCCGAAAGGAAAGCTTGGATTTTGGGAGCATGGATAAGGAGAGTATGAACAAGAATTGAATAATACATTTAGCCCCGGCCATAAGCTAGGGCCATTTTTTTACAAATCAAAGTAGTCATCTGCCTTTGCGCCTGCATCTATACTTCGAACCGCCTTCATGATTTTCTTTAAAACCCCGGCTGACGGCACATACTTGGGATCGCTGCAAACTCTGCTTATCGTATTTCGTGAGATTCCTGATGTACTTACAAACTCCTCTTGTGTATATCCGTGCTTATCGATAAATTTTCCGACCTTGCTTCGCGGCTTTCTCTTCCCGAATCTAAACATTTTGATAACCTCCTAGAATGATTTACTAGTAGTCTCGTCCAGCTTTCACAAAAATATACACATAGTTTCGCAAATGTTTGGGATACAAAATTGAAAAGCGGTTCCCGGGTTGATTGTAGGATGGAGCTCCAGTCTCTTTGAATTTATTTCCATTTAAATTATAATAATAGATGTAAGGAATGGTTAAGTCATATGTAACATAGGAGGAAATCATGGGAAGAATAGTTCATTTTGAAATTCATGTGAATGACATGGAACGGGCAAAGACGTTTTATGGAGAGGTATTCGGATGGTCATTTCAAGACTGGAGTGATTATGCAGGAATGCCTTACTTTGGAGCGGTAACTGGCGATGAGAATGAACCTGGGATCGATGGCGCTTTGATGCAGCGCCATAGTGCTCCGCCGGAAACACACCAGGCGTTAAATGCATTTGCTTGTACCATGGGCGTGGAAAATTACGATTTAACGGAAGCTAAAATTATTGAGAATGGCGGCAAGGTCGCAATGCCCAAATTCGCCCTGCCTGGAATGGCTTGGCAAGGATACTATATTGATACCGAAGGCAATACTTTTGGAATTCATCAACTAGATGTGAATGCAAAATAGAGTTGATAATAGGTGAATTAAAACATGAAATCACAAGACACGGAAGCCATGCTTGATCATGTACGCAATATCTGCCTTGCACTGCCAGAAGCTGTTGAACATATTGATGGTTTCGGTCACAATACTTTTAAGATCAATGGAAAATCCTTCGTGATTTCTGGTGAAAGCGAGAAAGGATTCAGCGTGTCGTTCAAGTCAGATCGAGAAACTCAAGAATTATTGCTACAGAAAGAGAAATATTTCAAAACCCCATATATAGGACGTCACGGTTGGGTTTCCATTCAAAATCCGGATAGGGAAGACTGGGATGAATTGACCCATCTAATTCAAGAAGCCTATTTACGTGCGGCACCGAAGCGTATGGTTAAGAAATGGAATGAGTCGAATAAAAAATGAAGAAAGGCGGACGATTTGCCTTTCTTCATTTTTTACGTGTAAGAGGGACTCCGGAATTTGGAAAATATAAAGAGAGGGATTGTTGTCTCTCATCAGAAGAAAGTTTAAAATTAATAGTAGGTTATTTTTACATAAGATTGATGACTATCTGCGGGAATTTTTGATTTGTATGGTAAATAAGCAGCTATCTTTAAAAATCGCGAGAATCAATCAAGGTTTGATTGAAGGGAAGGTGTATGGTTGAAGTGAATGTTGAATCTTTTTTTTCTGAGAACATTAAAGCGGCACTTAAGAATGATCCGCCCGGTGCATGGATGCCAAATCTGCCGGATGGTTGTATTCGCTTGAGTTCAGGCTATCCTGATCCTGCTCTCGTTCCTGCTGAGGAGCTCAAGGTAGCTGTAGCCAGACTTCTTGATGAGGAGCAGGATTTGCCGCTCCATTATCTCGGAAGTCCACGAATTCCAAAACTGAAGCAGCAAATCCAGAACAGATTGGCAGAGCGTGGAATTTGCGTTTTGGAAGAACAGCTTTTGATTACATCAGGAGCTTGCCAGGGGATTGATCTTATTGCCCGCGTTCTTCTTGATGATAAAGCGGTCGTAGCGGTAGAGTCTCCCACCTATATGGAGGCTTTGGAGATTTTTCAAAACTATACGAAACAGATTATTAGTATTCCTATAGATGAACAGGGACTCCAAACATACCGATTAAAAGAAATGCTGGATGAAAGGAAACGTACAGGTCTAACCCTCCCGCGTTTTCTATATACAATCCCAACCTTTCAAAATCCTACTGGGACGACTATGACAATTGAGCGCCGGAAGCATTTATTGGAGCTTTCCATCGAGTATGATTTCCTCATTCTGGAGGATGATGCATACGGGGAATTATCCTTCGATAAAAATCCGGCCCCAATAAAATCTATTGATAAATGCGGGCGGGTCCTCCAAGTCGGGTCTTTATCCAAGGTTGTTGCGCCAGGAATGCGAATTGGATGGATAGCGGGAGAAAGTGAATTCATCAAGGCTTTAGAGTGGTTTAAAAAAGATTTAGACCATCCATTTGCTCAAAGTTCAATGGCTGTATACTTAGAAAACACCGATTTTGAAAAACGGCTCGACCTTCTAAAAGATATGTATCGTTCTAAATGCACTGCGTTAATCCGTTCGATGGAACAATTCCTTCCAGAATCCGTTTCCTGGTATGTACCAGATGGAGGTTACTTTGTATGGGTGAGAATTCAAGGTGTTGATACGTCGCAATTATTATCACAGGCTCTGGCTGAGGGTGTTTCATATGTTCCAGGGAAATACTTTTTCTTGGATCAAAACGATGGAACCAAGTTTCTCCGGCTCTCGTTCAGTTATGCCAATGAGAAAGAAATAATTGAGGGAGTTCGAAGACTAGGACTTCTTCTCGCATCCTATTTTCATAGTTTGTCATGAAGGATTGTTAGTTTGTCAATTTATTATTGCAATGGTCAACACTCTAAGCTATTCCGAACCTTTTATTGATAATGAATTTGAAATAATTTGAATGCGCCTACTTCTATAAAGGAGGTAGGTATTTTGTTAATAAAATGAGCGTTTATGACCAAAGTGTGATCCGCGCGTTTATTATTTTTTTAGCCAAAGAAAAAAAACCTTGCTGCACAAGGGTTTTCGGATATCGAGCAAAAAATCATAAAATCTTGTATCAACCACAGGTTAATCAATATATGACCGGGGTACATTGGAAGAGATTATTGGTTAATTATTTGATCCAATATATCCTTTTAACGGGGATGCCATTTTTACTATTTTGAAAAATAACTAAAAGCGGGGGTTAGCAGAATGATAGCTGTCTAGGAAAAGCAGAAAACGGTTATATAGCAGATTTGAGCGGGATTGCGAGGCATTCCGCAGAGGAAGTATGGTCTTGGTTGACTGAGAATGAAAAGCTCGCTCAATGGTTTTCTGAGCTAAGAGTAGACGAACTCCGTAACAATTCCTCAATTTACGACTCTACCTTATGCTAATTGAAGACTTATAGTTAGTCATAAGTCTGAAGTTCCAAGGAGTTTAGGTTCTTCTTTATAAACTTTAAAGAACTTGGACTGACAAAGATCGTATAAGTAATTTAAACGATTCGTTTTTCCTGTTTAAGAAAAAGCTGGATTTTTAGTCCAGCGTTTTTAATATCTTTTCAATCCGTTTGATATCCTCTACAAATTGTGGATAGCCCTTTATACGTTCACGGTAAGAATGAAGGGCAGTTTTATATAACTCGTTCGTATCTAGAAATCCATCCTCTCTTGAGGCAATCATAATATCTAACCATTCACTAAATGCATTTAGACCGAGTGTATTATTATTTTGATTTGGATGTAATCGAAAATAACTAAGTGCTTCCGAAATATAGACAGCTTTTCCTTTGGATAATAAAGACAACCAGGCAGCTAAATCATTGATAAGAGAATACTGTTTTCCTTTATATACTCCAAATTTTTCAATAAGGTCTATTTTTTTAAATAACACCGTCGTCGGTTCACCAATCACATTTTGACAACGAGTTAATGCAACGTTAGCCAACATTTTTCCGTCTAATATCCTTGTTTCTTGGTATAGCCTGGTTGTTGCATGAATAGGCGGGAGAAATTCCCCTGATTCATTGATGGTTTGGCGATATGATGTAACAAGGGTGATATTTTCGAATTCATTAAAAAAGTAGATCATTTTCTCGATTTTTTCTTTATGAAACACGTCATCATCCATTAAGTAATTGATATATTCCCCTGAAGCTAGGTCGAAGCATTTATGCCAATTTTCAAGAAAAAGATTCCGTCCGTTTTTATAATATTTGATCTGAGGAAAAGAGTGTAAGTAAGGATTAAGCATTTCTTGTACTCCATTATTTGTGCTATCATCACAAATGATAATTTCAATATTCGGGTAGGTTTGTTCCAATACACTGTCGATGGCTATTTGCAGAGTATGGGGGCGGTTATAAGCTGGTATGACTATACTAACTAATGGCCATTCCAAGATGACTCATCCTTTCTTAAAATAAGTTTATTTTTAGCAACTCACTTCGATAGACCAGTCATCCGAATGAATATCTACTGCAAAATAAAATTTTTATAATACACCATAGCGCCGTCAAGGGCCTATCAGCAAAAGCTTAAAACAGCATCAACACATAATAATATGCTTACATCACGAAAATCGTTAATACTAAGCCGATTTTAAATGTTGACGGTTGTGACACCTCCTCTTCCATTACCAGTACAAGCCAAAAAAATTGAAGTTTTAAATTAAGTTAACGATTTATCCACTCCTTTCCTTCCCTAAATATATTGTTATTTCATTAGTAAAAGACTGAATCTAAAAAAATCTATAGAATATTCCTGAAATTGATGCTTACTTAGATTGGCGGCCAGCGAGGCAGGTGATCGAACGCATTTTTGTTCGAATGTCAGAGGCTTTAGGTGATATTGTCATAATTGTGGGTTTTGAAGATAGCCTGATTTATTCCTTAGATTCACTGAGTAACATTTTCTGCTATCACACATATATATATCTGGCTGAAAGAAGAATAAGATAAAGAAATGGAAAAATTGACACTCACCTCTAGTTAGTTTGATATCAAGGAAAGGGGAATGGAACATGTCATCTGATGTAACTCCACTATTGGCAACTCATCTATTTGTATCTAGTAAGATATCAATATATGAATTGGAAGAATTGATAATGAGACTTACGGAAAGCCGCATCAAAGTGAATTTGTATGGACCTGATGATCTATTAATAGATATTAATCCCCGAAAACCTCGTGTCTATGTTTCATTAGGAACAGAGTGGGAAGAATTTAATACATTAAGTGGATTGCCTTTTCACGAGAGAAAACGTTGGTTACACTTCAATTCTCCAGAAGAGCTTCAACCATTTAGTTTATTTTACTGCTGGCTAAAACAGACCGATCCTCTCCCTGAAAATAACACAATTCCCGCTACACGATTTTCTTCAGATACTCCTTTAGTTTCCGTGTTTACAGCAAGCTATAAGTCAAAAGAAAAAATTCAGCGACCTTACCGTTCTCTATTGAATCAGACTTACGATAATTGGGAATGGGTAATTGTAGATGACTCTGGTGATGATGATGAGACATACAACCAATTCTTACTTCCTCTAGACGACCCACGTGTGCGGAGGTATCGCCAAGATTCCCGAAATGGCTACATAGGGGCAATCAAAAGGTATGCAGCAGGTCTATGTACAGGGGAAATTTTAGTGGAAGTAGATCATGATGATGAGCTAACTCCTGACTGTCTAAAGAAAATCGTCGAAACATTTCAACAACACCCTGAATGTGGTTTTGTTTATGGGGATTGTACAGAGGTATACGTAGGTAGCAACAATGCTCACTGGTATGGGTGGGATTGCGGTTTTGGATACGGTATACATTATCGAGTCTGGCTGCATGAAATGAACCGATGGCAAAATGTGCAAAAACAAACAACAATCAATGGGAGTACAATCCGTCATTTGGTCGGTTTACCGAATCATCCTCGTGCATGGACGAGGGATAGTTACCATTTGATAGGCGGCCACCGTGAGGAATTATTGGTGGCAGACGATTACGATATACTCGTTCGGACGTTTCTTTGTACTAAGTATGCAGCTATTCCCGATTTACTCTATGTCCAATATCGGAATGAAAATAGAGATAACTCCACTTTCATTAGAAATAAGCAGATTCAGGTACTTGTAAGAGAACTAAATAGTTATTATCATCAGAGAATCAATACGAGAGTGAAAGAACTAGGTTTACCCGAGGAAGTGCCATATAGCCGTGTATGGGAGACATCTACAGATGATCCTGCCCGGAAATCTGCTCATGTAATTCATGAAGATCTTTCCAGAGTTTCAATATTGTTTCCCATTCCCCACTCCTATCCTGCAATAGAGCATACCCAATTATTTAAGACACTACAAAAGGGCATTGAAACCAACTTTAAGGAGAACGAAGTAGTAGTTGTAGGACGTATTCCACCAGAAATCGAGATCTTTGCGTCAAAGGCACCCACAGGCGCAATCCGATGGTGGCCAATGGAACCGAATGATTCATTAGAAACCTGTATCCAATATGCCAAGTTTTGCGCTTCATGTAAGGAAAAAGTGGTGGTATTGCCGTAAACCTATCTTAGATTAGAGTCTGCTGTTGGTTAGAGATGAAAATTCACCAACAAACTTTTATTGGGTATCTCAAAAACTTTTCCTCATTTCTACAAGGAAGGCAAATGCATGGATTCTTTTTATCCATGCATTTGCCTTTTTTCTTTAATATAAAGATACGTCTGGCAGGCATTAAATACAGTTAACATGAAAGTTAAACCGTTATAAACATTTCCACTTTGCTGTAAGCTTCAGGTAAACTAAATTGCTTACTTGTAGAATATATTTGGTCACTTTGAAAATTCTTCAAAATAGGATGAAGTCCTTTTTATGTATTAAAACCCTATGTCTCTTGGGACAATAAATGTGATTACTAATAAAAAAGCTGACCCAAAAGTTATAAATTAACAACCTTTGAGTCAGTATTAACTATAAAATATAATTTTATAGCGTTCTTTCTTAAGAGTATTTTCTATGCTGGTCCTTGAGGTCCTTGAGGTCCTTGAGGACCTTCGGCTCCTTGAGGACCAGCAGTTCCTTGAGGACCTTCCGCTCCTTGAGGACCTGTTGCTCCTTGAGGACCTTCGGCTCCTTGAGGACCTTCGGCACCTTGAGGGCCTGCAACTCCTTGAGGGCCTTCGGCACCTTGAGGGCCTGCAACTCCTTGAGGGCCTTCGGCACCTTGAGGGCCTGCAACTCCTTGAGGGCCTTCGGCTCCTTGAGGACCAGCAGTTCCTTGAGGACCTTCCGCTCCTTGAGCACCTGTTGCACCTTGAGGGCCTTCGGCACCTTGAGGACCAGCAACTCCTTGAGGGCCTTCGGCACCTTGAGGGCCTTCGGCACCTTGAGGGCCTTCGGCACCTTGAGGGCCTGCAACTCCTTGAGGACCTTCGGCTCCTTGAGGACCAGCAACTCCTTGAGGACCTTCGGCACCTTGAGGGCCTTCGGCACCTTGAGGGCCTGTTGCACCTTGAGGGCCTTCGGCACCTTGAGCACCTGTTGCACCTTGAGGGCCTTCGGCTCCTTGAGGGCCTTCGGCTCCTTGAGGGCCTGCAACTCCTTGAGGACCTTCGGCTCCTTGAGGACCAGCAACTCCTTGAGGACCTTCCGCTCCTTGAGGGCCTGTTGCACCTTGAGGGCCTTCGGCACCTTGAGCACCTGTTGCACCTTGAGGGCCTTCGGCACCTTGAGCACCTGTTGCACCTTGAGGACCTTCGGCACCTTGAGCACCTGTTGC
>NZ_JBIWES010000002.1:602061-615438 GCF_044762665.1 Peribacillus sp. NPDC096622
CTTGAGCACCTGTTGCACCTTGAGGGCCTTCGGCACCTTGAGCACCTGTTGCACCTTGAGGACCTTCGGCACCTTGAGCACCTGTTGCACCTTGAGGACCTGCAACTCCTTGAGGGCCTTCGGCACCTTGAGCACCTGTTGCACCTTGAGGGCCTGTTGCACCTTGAGGACCTGCAACTCCTTGAGGGCCTTCCGTTCCTTGAGGACCTTCGGCACCTTGAGCACCTGTTGCACCTTGAGGGCCTTCTGTTCCTTGAGGGCCTGTTGCACCTTGTGGTCCCGCAGGTCCTGGCGAGCCTTCATCTGATCCTAAAAGTTCATCCGATACGATACGATGGGCAGGCACCAATTGCCCAGATGCATTTTTTCCCCAAACTGAAATTTCAGTACTTTCTTCTGCTGGGCCGCTTGTAGTAAAGACGAATTCAAATGCATCAAAGTTTGCATAATGATTTCTCGTAGCGACTTCATTGGGGGTTAATGATACCACCTCTGACACATACAATGTTCTGGTGCCGTTTAAATAATACCCCTGTATTAAAACAGTGGCAGAATTGACAGAATCTCGGTTAACCATTTTAATTGTAACCTGTTGGGATGGTCTGACTCCATTTTCAGGATTATTTGCAATCGGTCCGGTTGATAATACTGCCATTATGTTGATACCTCCTATTAAACAAAAATAATGTCACACTCTGATCATGTGATTAAATGATTTATAAAAAAATATAAAATGTATAAAACAGACAGGATAACATATTGTAAAAATCAAATAAAACTCCTATGAAAACGATTAAAAGAATTATTCAATCAGTATATGACCCTACATACTCCGACATTAAAAAATTTCATTAAAATTTTGATAGAGTGAGTTTTTGAAAAGCTGAGTGAACAAAGAATCTCCAAACCCTTGTTCCCTATACCTTATTTCTTATCCCTGTAAAATGATTGAGAGTTTATCCCTGTACAGCAATGGATTTATTCCTCGAGTTGCTCATCAGATACTAGACGCTGTGAGCTTATTAATTGCCCAGATGCATTTCTTCCCCAAACTGAAATTCCAGTACTTTCTTCTGCTAGGCCGCCTGTGGTAAATAGGAATTCAAATGCATTGAAGTTTGCATAATAATTTCTCGTAGCAACTTCGTTAGGGGCTAATAATACCACCTCTAGCACATACAATGTTCTGGAGTCGTTTAAATAATACCCCTGTATTAAAACAGTGGCAGAATTGACAGAATCTCGGTTAACCATTTTAATTGTAACCTGTTGGGTTGGTCTGACATCATTAACTGGACTATTTTCAATTGGTCCGGTTGATAATACTGCCATTAAGTTGATCCCTCCTTTATTAGTCTTTCACACTCGTATAATCATTCAAAATAGAATAAGAACCCTAATAAAATAATGCGAACTAAATAAATGTTGGGATATTTCCATTTGATAAAAAAAGTATAAAATCATTTTTTCTTATCACTATTTTAGTTCAGCACAAAGGCATTCAAAAATTAAAGTTAGTATGTTAATTAGAGTGTGCTTTAGAGTCGGGGATGAAGAATAGTACTAGTACTAAAAAAACAGAATCAAATAAATATGCCTGTTACTCTGTTTCCTATATCTTATTCAGATTTACTGCAAATGATTGAGTGTTTGCCCTAACCCGCATTTCGGCAGTGTTATCTATATAACTAAGTAAATGGTACTCCACAATTATTTGTTCCTATTAGTATTAAAAAATTAATTATTGTTTTTCGTTTCAAAAATATGGGATAATTTCGATTTTACAATAACCTTAGAATCAAAATTATTTTTGATTTTGGTTGCACCTTTTTTCCCAATCTCCATTGCTTGCTGGAAGTTTTCCTTGATCCAGAACAAAGTGCTTATTATTGAGTTTACGTCTGCTTCAACCTCAAGATAATCAACACCGCTTTCAAGTAAAAAACGGTCATTACGAGGATTGGTTGAAACTAAGACACAACCGGTTGCCATCGCATCAACTGCTGCTGTTGTTGGAAATCCATCAAGGGCAAACTGATCTTGAGTACCACAATAAATAAAAACATGTGATTGCTCATACAGAATTTTTATTCTTTCAGGATTTAGAAGACCATAAAAGGTATAATTTTTATTTGTTAATAAATGAAGATCATTTTGCCAATCACCTATAATATGTAGATGAAAATGGTCGTCAAGTTGATTAAATGTTTGTGCCAATAATGGAAAACCTTTGCGTTCTGCACGATGAGCAGAAAAAGTTATTTGTATTGGTTTTTGTTTAGACTTGGGAGCATAAGAATAGAAATCCGTATTGATTACGACCGGATTATAAATGCTATTCGGAATGACATTTAATACTTCATTAATGTTAGTAAATATTGTTTTACAATTTTGGGCTACAATATGGAGAAATTCATCAGAAGTGGAAGGATCCAAGCCTCCGCCTGGATATAACGTTGTGTGGATGTTTATATTATTCTCTTTTAAAAACGTGCTGATATTAAAACCTGGATTTGATCCAGGCATGTAGGTACCATCAGAGAGATGGCATTTACCTAACAAACTTAAAACAAGATTTAAAAAAACACAATATATATCAGTGATTCCCTCTTTTTTTGCAATTGAATAAAATGACCGGAAATTATATACTTTTGCAGGAAATTCATCATGATATAATTGTACAGCAAAAAAAAGAGTATCAGGTCTTTGTCTAAAAATTTGGATATTTTCCCAATAACGAAAACCACTTTGTTTCCATGGAAATCTTGTATCGATAACGGCAAGGCGACGAGACGTGTCAGAAAGAATTTCGTTTTTCATATCCACTTTGATTCATTCCTTCCGGTTCTTATTTCGGAATTGCAAATAGAATCGTTTCCTGGGCATATATTGTATAATGACCTAAATAAAACTTGTAATCTAAATTTAAATCTGAAATGAAGTTTACAACACTAGCAAAATCTTTAATTTGATGATAGATTGCTATGGCAAGTTTAGGTCTGAACTCTTGAATTGTCTTAACAGCCCCGTTCAAAGCATTAATCTCAGCGCCCTCTATATCCATCTTAATGAAATCTATTTTAGGTATAGCCCTTTCTTTAACCAAATCATCAATAGAAACTGTATGTGTTTCTTTATTTACATCTTTCGTCTTAGAGAATGTAACAAAACTCGCAGGTCCCTGATCCATGTAATAAAGTATTTCGTTTGATCTATTCCAAACCGGGCGTTCAACAATTGTAATTCGCTGTTGAAGATTTTCGTTCAGGCTAAAATTTTTTTTCATAATTTCCAGATTACTTTGTATAAATTCTATTGTATAAACAACCCCATTTTCACCAACTTCATGAGCAAAGTAGAGCGCAGTATCCCCAAAGCACCCGCCTGCATCAATTACAATGTCTCCTTCTCTTGCTTTTATTGCAGGTGAAATATTATCGTACTCATATTGACCATCTACAAAAGTTGCACTTATTCCAATAGGAAAGCAAAATAGTTGGAGATCAAAATTTATTTTTCTCAAATCAAAGAGTTGAAGGTTCCATTTGTGAGATTTAGTGATAATTTTCTCATTTGAATTGATAAGATTTTGGAGTGATTTTCTCTTAGCCCAATATTCCATTGTGTTTAAAGGTAACATAACTTTCTTATTTCCTAATAATCGAAACGCCAAAAGTTTCATTAATAAATCCCGAGAGTTTTTATCTTCAAGATGATAATAAAGTTCAGTAATTCCTTGTAATTGATTGAGAATCTCCGTTTTTTCGTTTTCTGTATTAACTACAACCCGGTCAATAGAAACAGGTACAGACATCATTTCAAAAAGTTCCATATCGATATTGTAGTAGTAGTCATTTAATGAATGTTCGAGCAGCTCTTTGATGAGCAAATCTAAAAAATCAGGAACAGAGTGATCCATCTTGCTTTGATTCATTTGGATATCACGTTCTGTTATAAGTAAAAACTTTCTTGTCTTTTCTTTTTGATAAATATCGTTGGAAATCCCTAGAATCTTTGAAAAGCAGCTTTTGGCTAAACAGAGTCGATCACTTGAGTAGTAAATCTCTCCAAGTTTCATCAGGGCATCAAGATTTTCTATATCCTTAATCAAGCTTATTTTTAATTCTCTTTCCATTGAGGGTGATTCATTTTGCATAATTCGAATTACCGCCTTTCGTCCAGATGGATTCATTTTAGTCATTTAAGTATATTGTTTGATACCCATTATCGTGATAAAGATGATTAACTAAGTTAATTCAAAAAAGTAATTAATATTAAGAACGTACTATTGGACCTATAGAATTCCTCATCTGTTACATTTTCGCTTCTATATAATTCTTTCGTCGCTCAATACCAACAAATAGTATGCTTTATGAATCCAGAGTATGACATTTAAAAACATAGGAAAATGCAGATGATTAATGTTCATTTACCCATTCGAATGCTGTGAATTTTTTCGCTTATATATAATTCTTTCGTCGCTCAATATCAACAAATAGTATGCTTTATGACTCCAGAGTATGACATTATAAAATATAGGAAAATGCAGATGATTAATGTTCATTTACCCCCATTCGAACGCTGTGAATTCAAGTGACCAATCTTTGGAGTTATAGATTTAATTATCCGAATCTATCTATAAAAATTTATCTAAAGGAATATGAATGGAAAAAAATCGCTGCGTACTCATATCATTCAATAAGCGCCATCCACCCCAAAACGAAGAGATTATTTTTCACATGAATACACAATAAATAAATGCATATTTTGTAAAGGATCTTTTACTTTAAAATGTGCGAGGATTTAAAAAGTCTATACTTCCTGTCTATAATTAAGCCTTCAAATGTTTTTTTAATGGATTTTATAGATTAATTGAAACGGAGATGAATATTATCCACATGATTAAAATTCCGTTTTTACGACCCAACTTGGTGAGACAAGATACATTTACTCATTATTTATCCCAAATAGAAAAATCCAGATGGTACAGTAATTATGGACCCTTAAATACTCTTTTTGAGAATCGAGTCCTAACTGAATATTATGAAGGAAATGGAGCAGCACTCACGGTCAACAATGCTACCATTGGGCTGATGTTAGCTATTAATCAAAGTAAACGGCCTAAAGGTCAGTATGCATTAATGCCCAGTTTTACCTTTTCTGCAACCCCTTTAGCGGCTATGTGGTGTGGTTTAGAACCTTATTTTGTAGATGTGAATAAGGACGATTGGTGTATGAATGAGGAACTTGTTGAAGATCTATTAAAAAAGTTAGGAGATAAAGTTGCTGTAGTAGTTCCCTATGCAACCTTTGGTACAGATGTAAACCTAACCTTTTATAAGGAACTACATAAGACGGGAGTGCCAGTCGTCTTTGACGCTGCCCCTAGTTTTGGAACAAAAGGGAGAAGTGGATCATTTGGAAATGATTTCCCTGGTCTTATCGTTTTCAGCTTTCATGCTACAAAATCATTCGGAATTGGTGAAGGCGGCTTAGTTTATAGTGCTGACAGAGAATTGATAAGTCAGATTCGACAAGCAGGAAACTTTGGATTTTCGACTAATCGGGAAACGATCTCACAAGGTCTTAATAGCAAACTTTCAGAATATAGTGCAGCTATTGCTCTGGCAACGCTGGATGCCTTTCCTGAAAAAAATCAAATAAGACAGCAAATTTATCAGTGGTACCTAGAGGAATTCCAAAAAAATCCAAAGTTAAACAAAGGGTGGCAGCTCCAAAAAACAGAAGGTGAAATTGCCTATCAATTTATGCCCGTACTCTGTCCTGAAGATCAAAGTAATATAGACTTTGTAAAACTGCTGGCCGACAATCATATAGAAGGACGGACTTATTTTTCCCCAACTTGTCATCAACAAAAAATCTTTTCATCATTCGAGCGAACATTAATGGCAAATACTAATAATATATCAGGACGAATACTGAGTTTACCTCTCTGGGAAGGAATTGAAAAAAGTGATATTGCCCAAGTAACAAAAATTCTTGCTAAAGGACTGGAACCATGAAAAAGCTAGTTATCTGGGGCTGCGGAGGGCATGCACGTGAGGTAAATCATCTATGTGATTATTCAAATTATGAAGTTGCTGGATTTCTTGATGAAAGATCGGAAATGAAGGGGAAAATAATAGATGGTGTACCTGTTTTAGGCGATCTCCATGATATTTATTCTCTTAAAGACAAAATAAAAATTGTTTGTGCAGGTGTAGGTGCCCCCGCTCTAAAAAAGAGGTTTGCCATAGAAACTATGAATGCTGGTTTTGAGATTGCTGATACATTAGTGCATCCTTCTGTTTATATTTCAAAGCGGAATAAGCTTGGAATTGGATCGGTTATTTGTGAAGGAACAATTTTAACCACAAATGTTCAAGTCGGGAATTTTGTTATCATTAATCGCAGTTCGAACATTAGCCATGATAATACGATCACCGACTATGTTACGATAGGTCCTGGAGTTAATATTGGAGGTAATGTCACGGTAGGTGAAGGAGCTTACATTGGTATTGGTTCTTCCATCCGTGAAAAAATCAATATAGGTGCTTGGTCGTTCATAGGAGGCGGAGCATTTGTAAAAGATGATGTTCCGGCAAAGACCATGTATGCGGGGGTACCTGCACAGTTTAAAAAGAATTTAGATTAAAGTGTAAATGAAGGTAGAGTTTTATTTAAAGCATATTTTTAGCAGATAAAAAACGCCTGGAACATGACCACTTTACAATGAGTTTTAAAAGCATTGTTCAATAAAAAAGCCACTTACTGTCCATTCATACTCATCAAGAAAGAGCATATGATAAAAAAAGATCAAAGGTATCAAAATTCATTATGCTTATAGAAAATATACGGTTTGAGGATGTGACTATGGTGAAAGGAATAATATTAGCTGGTGGATACGGCACTAGATTATATCCAATAACTACGGTCGTTTCGAAGCAGCTTTTACCTGTTTATGATAAACCCTTAATTTATTATCCGCTGTCCGTACTTATGCTTTCTGGAATTAAAGACATTTTAATTATCTCCACCCCTGCTGATTTACCTAAGTTTAAACATTTGTTGGGTGATGGATCACAATTGGGATTGAACCTAAGTTATTTATCACAGGCAAAACCCGAGGGAATTGCACAGGCTTTTATGATAGGAGAAACTTTTATAGGAAAAGACTCAGTATCCTTAATATTAGGAGACAATATTTTTTATGGACATAATTTTACTAAGATACTTGAACAAGCAGCTAATCGGGATACCGGTGCAACTATTTTCGGCTATCATGTAAAAGATCCTGAACGATTTGGTGTTGTTGAATTTGATCAAAATCATAAAGTGATATCTTTGGAAGAAAAACCTGTTAATCCTAAGTCACATTATGCCATAACAGGGCTTTATTTTTACGATAATAACGTAATTGAAATTGCAAAAAGTATTAAGAAATCTGCTCGCGGTGAATATGAAATTACTTCAATCAATGAAAGTTATCTCAGAAAAAATCAACTGAATGTTGAGTTACTAGGTAGAGGATTTTGTTGGTTGGACAGCGGCACTCACGAATCTCTGCTTGATGCTTCTTTATTTATTCAAACCATTCAAAACAGGCAAAACGTTCGAATTGCTTGTATAGAAGAAATTGCTTTTCGTAAAGGTTTTATTTCAGCACAACAACTTCTTGATTTGGCAAATCCATTAGAGAAAAATGAATATGGGCAATACCTTTTAAAATTAGTAGAACAAAAATAACTTTTGTCCTTAAAGCTATTTTAATGAAAGGAGGTAATTTAATGAATCTTCTTATTACAGGCGGTGCCGGTTTTATCGGTCTCAACTTCGTTCACTACTTGCTAAAAAATACTTTATATAATATAACCGTTATTGATTCGCTTACGTATGCAAGCCATCCTAAAGTGATACGCGCCTTAACGTCTGATTCAAGGTTAAGATTTATTAAAGGAAGTATCGTAAATGAGAAGGATCTTGAAACAGTGATGGATCAACAATATGAAGCAATTGTACATTTTGCTGCGGAGTCTCATGTTGATAATAGTATTCAAAATGCAGATAAGTTCATACAGACAAATATAGTTGGCACTTATCAATTATTACAACAATTAATCATAGGAAATGCAAAAAAAATGATCCATATTTCAACAGACGAGGTATACGGTACTTTAAGCTCAACTCAACAACCATTCACAGAACAATCCCCTCTTTCACCTAATAATCCCTATTCCGCTACAAAAGCAAGCTCCGATTTACTAGTCCGCTCTTACTATGAAACATTTAAATTACCTTTAATTACAACAAGATGCAGCAATAATTTCGGACCTTTTCAAAACATTGAAAAATTTATTCCTACCATTGTTTATAGCGCATTTAATAACAAGAATATCCCAGTATATGGGAATGGATTACAAATTAGAGATTGGCTGTTTGTAGAAGATCATTGCAAAGCCATTTACCTTATCCTTGAAAAAGGAACATTCGGTGAAGTTTATAATATTGGCGGAGGTAATGAAAGAAAAAATATTGATGTTGTAAAACGAATCTTAGAAATTATGGGGAAACCTGAACACTTGATTGAATTTGTTGAAGATAGAAAAGGTCATGACCGGAGATATGCAATTGATTCTTCTAAATTACAAAATCAGTTAGGTTGGAAACAAAACTATTCCTTTGATCAATCATTAGAAAAAACTGTTCAATGGTACATTAATAAATTTAAAGGTGCTCCAATATGAAAATTGCCATTACAGGTGCAGGCGGCCAGTTAGGAAAAGAACTCACTCAACTATTTAATAATAAAGATTATGAGGTATTTCCATTTGTCAAACACCAATTAGATATTACGAATCAAGCTAAAATAAAACAAATGCTTGTTGATATAAAGCCGGATTTTCTAATCAATACTGCAGCTTTTACAGAAGTTGATCAATGCGAAACAGAATTAGAAAAAGCATATTTAATAAATGCAATTGGACCTTATTATTTAGCTTGTGAGGCAAAAGAAAACAAAGTTAAGTTTATTCATATTAGTACAGACTATGTATTTAATGGAGATAAGGCTGAACCTTATATAGAAGATGATGTTCCTAACTCCAAAACAATTTATGGAAAAAGCAAACAACTAGGCGAAACATTGGCGTTAGCTGCATATGAAAATACCACAATCATTAGGACATCTTGGTTATACGGGCATGGAGGAAAAAATTTCGTCAATACGATTAAAAAGTTAGCAAGCCATACACAAGAAATCCGCGTTGTTGATGACCAATACGGTTGTCCTACTTATACGAAAGATTTAGGAATAGCACTTGAAAAATTACTAAAAAAACCGCATGGCATTTATCATGTCACGAACTCAGGAAGTTGCAGCTGGTTTGAATTTGCAACTGAAATCTTAACATTTTTAAAAGCGCAAACAACCATCATCCCTGTTTCAACGGAAGAATATGGTATAAAAACACCGAGACCGATGTATTCTGTTTTAAGTCATAAAAAGATAAATATCAACGGGATCTTTTTACGAAATTGGAAAGAAGGTTTACATGAATTCTTAAAAAAGGAAGCTGATAGCAGTGAAAATTGAAGGCGTCATTTCTAAAAAATTGATAAAGCATGTTGATGATAGAGGATTTTTTGCAGAAGTAGTAAGAGACGATGACCATCTATTATCTCATTTTGGTCAATTATCATGGTCAACATCATACCCAGGCGTCATCAAAGCATTTCACTACCATGAAGAGCAAGATGATTTTTGGTTTTTTCCATCAGGTAATGCTCAAGTTGTATTATATGATTTGAGAGAACACTCTGCTACCAAAGGTGTAACAAATGTTTATTATATGGGCGAAAACAATCCTAGTATTTTACTCATTCCCAAAGGGGTTGCTCATGGTTACCGCGTCCTTGGTGAAAAGTCAGCTACAATTGTGTATTGTACAACAAAATCTTATAACCCTTCTCAACCAGATGAAAAAAGAATTCCATGGGATGATAAAGAAATTAATTTTGATTGGGAAACAAAACATAGATAAAAAACTATTTGGGCTAGATAATAGGGAGCATCTTGAAATGGGTCATAAAATCGGCAAAGTCGGGATATTCAAAAATGGTTGAAAAGGGATAATTGATTGTAAGGCGTCCCAATGTCAGGGCGTCTTTTTTATTCATGAATTTCGTCTTTGAAACTCAATTGTTGCTCTGATTATTATGATTGAAAATCAAATAAAGGGATGTTTGCGAATGGATATCGAAAGATTAGTAGACATTATAATAGTTCAATCACAATTAATGTATTTTAGATTTTACGTGGAAAATGTCGAAGCAAATTTCGAAAAACAAGCCAAAAAAGTTGAAGTAGTTTTTTAAATATACGATCAAGAAGAAATTGATGAGAAATGCGTTCTTTTTGCCCGACCTTGGGCGAGTTAGCATTGTAATGAATTTTGAATAGAACGTCCAAGTCATTGTTGGAAGACGAAGCAACGCCAAGGCGATCGTTCTTGACCCGTTTTCCTTTTCGCTTTTCTGAATGAGTTTCGAACATAAAAAAACACGCCCTTTCAATACGGATATTTATCGTAAAGAAAAGACGTGTTATCGGTTTGGTGGTATAGCTGTTATTCTTTCAAGTCAATGAAACAAGTCAACGAAAACGAAAAACGCCACGAACGTTGTCGTGACGTTGATTTCGTATAAAGTATGGAGCATAGCGGGATCGAACCGCTGACCTCTACGCTGCCAGCGTAGCGCTCTCCCAGCTGAGCTAATGCCCCGAGGTACAATAATTATTTTATCGGATTTTGGTGAAAAGTCAATATAAAAAATGAGATTTTTGCAAAAATGATTAAGAAAACCGTTTGAGGGTAGTCAAACGGCTTTTTTATTATACATTTTCAATCTCCACCCGTGCAATTTCCTTAAGATTGGAGACAGTGTAATACACTTCCGATGTTCTAACTTTATGATCGACCAGAACTTTAAGGGTCAAAAGGTGGTTGTCATTTGACACATCTTTGATTCTAAGATTTTTGATGAATATTTTTTCGTCCTTGATTTTTTTCAGTACGACGGCAATGTCATCTTTATTTTGTACAACCAGCTGCAGAAAGATTTCTTTTTGCCGTAACTTCATCGGTCCGAGCCAGGTGACGATTGCGGGCACCAATTCGACACTAATGATCAATAAGATGACGCCGGCTATGGCCTCGAGAAAAAAACCAGCTCCAACGGCGATCCCGATTCCCGCCGCTCCCCAGATGATGGCGGCTGTCGTTAAACCGGATATGCTGTTGTTGTCACGCCGGAGAATGACGCCTGCACCTATAAAACCGACGCCAGAAACGATCTGGGCCGCAAGACGCAAGGGGTCCATCGTAATATTAACGTCGTCGCTCCCCGGGAATTTATAAGCGGATTCCATGGAAACGATCGTTAATAAACAGCTGACGATTGAAATGACCAGGCTTGTTTTTAATCCAACGGGTTTTCGTTTCATTTCTCGCTCTAGGCCGATAATTAGTCCAAGGAGAGCTGAAATCCCCAATTTGATAAGGATTTGCAGTTCCGATTGAGGGTCGAATGTCCATTCCATTTTGTTTCACCACTTCCGAATTATTATCGAAGAATAAAATCGTCTGTTGCCATATACCCGTTTTTCAAAAAAAACTACCTTAATAATTTTAACATAGTAGAATAGAGTTCTATGTAACGTAATTCCGTTGAAAGGAGGAATATCTAAGTGCAAATGCCAAAAGTGAATCCCTATGTAGCGTTGGCGATCGGTGTGGCATCCGTATCGTTTTCTGCCATCCTTGTTAAATTGGCTACCGCTCCATCGGGTGTTATCGCCTTTTACCGTTTATTATTTACCGTCCTTCTTATGTTACCGGTTTTCATGGTGAAATACCGTCATGAACTTAAATTCATTGAAAAAAAGGATTGGCTGTATTCGATTGCGGCAGGAGTGTTTTTGGCTTTTCATTTTATTTTATGGTTTGAATCGCTTAATTACACATCGGTAACGAGTTCAACTGTGCTCGTAACCCTCCAGCCTTTATTTGCTTTTGCCGGAGCCTACCTGTTTTTTAAAGAAAGATTTTCAATGAAGGCGATATTGAGCGGCATCATTGCGATAGCAGGCAGCCTTGTCATTAGCTGGGGTGATTTGAGAATCAGCGGTATGGCGCTTTGGGGAGATATTCTTTCGCTTATCGCATGTGCGATGGTAACCGGTTATTTACTGTTTGGTCAAAATGTCCGAAAACGCATCTCTTCTATAACATATACATTTGTCGTGTATGCAATCAGCGCCGTCGCATTGTTTTTCTATGTGATCTTCAAGGGAGAGGCATTGGCGCCTTATCCTGCTTCCGATTGGATCTATTTCGTTTTGCTTGCCATTTTCCCGACTTTATTAGGACATTCTTTATTCAATTGGTCACTAAAATGGTTAAGCACATCGACGCTTTCGATGGGAATCTTGCTTGAACCGGTGGGAGCGACAATTCTGGCTTACTTCATATTAGATGAACCGATACTCTGGACGCAGGTCCTTGGAGGTACCATCATACTGGGTGGTTTGATGATGTTCTTAAAGGATGAAAAGAAAAGCAAGGAACATAAAGAGGCGCAAGTCTCCGTATAAAAGCAGTAAGTCTCCCGACTTACTGCTTTTATCTAATATGGGTGAAATAAACAGGTGATCCGTGTGAAAATCAAAGCGAAAGTAAAGCTGAATAAAAACGTCGTACCATTCACCTTGCCTTTTTCTCTGCTGAACTTGATGGCTTCATAAAAAGCGGTACTGAATAAGTAAAGGGCCATACTGTAAGAAATAAGTAATCCGATTAATGGCAGATTCATTGCTTCACCTCATAGGAAAAAAGATATCTATATATGACTATTTGTGTTTCTTTGGAAATATGCTTCGTTTATTCATAAAACATGGGCTGGCCTGGATAGCAGGGGGAAGAATGTGATGATGATGTAAAGAATATATAGAAGGAAATAGGTGATAATGTTTTTTTTGAAAAAAGTTTTTAAAAACGTATTGCAAACATTTTTAGTACATGGTATATTATTTCTTGTCGCTAAGACAGCAACTTAAACAGCTAACAAGTTGTTGAAAAGTTTTTTAAAAAAGTTGTTGACGAAACGTGACGGAATGTGTTACATTATAGAGGTCGCTTCTGAGAGAGACGACATCGAAATTGCTCTTTGAAAACTGAACAAAACAAAGCGCCAACGTTAATTTTTAAGTGAGCACACACTATCAAAAAAAGCAAATGAGCAAGTCAAACATTTCTTCGGAGAGTTTGATCCTGGCTCAGGACGAACGCTGGCGGCGTGCCTAATACATGCAAGTCGAGC
>NZ_JBIWES010000003.1:0-477542 GCF_044762665.1 Peribacillus sp. NPDC096622
TATTGTCAATGGTTTAATGGATTAGACTTTATTTTGGGGTAATGAGTAGGTTTCGTGGTAGATGGTGGCGGCGAGGATCGCCGCCATAGAAGTTTCTTATAGAACTCGCACCTGTTAGTATGAACAACGTTTACCATATATTTTTTATAATTAAAGTAAAAATTAGAAAGCCTAAAATACCTCCAAAAGTATTTAACAATATATCATCCACATCAAACACACCTAGCAGAGTAACATATTGTATAGTTTCAATAGTGAGACTAACCAACAATGAGAATAAAACTATCAATGTCATATTTCTTACATTAGCGCAAACAAGTGGTAGTAAAATTCCTAATGGTATAAATACTAATACAGTGCCGAATGTATTATAAAACCAAGTATCGAAGTTATAGTGTTGAAAATTGAAGAAGTAAGTTTCAATTGTATGAAATGGTACAATATTATGTGAAACATCACCAATATTCCCGTAAAGTCTTGTTGAGAATGTACTAATACCCCAAAAACCTAACATAAAAATATAAAACAAGAAAAAAACATTAACATATTTTTTATATTTTAATTTGGTATGAAATTCCCTCACTAAATATACCTCCTCTTTATAAGAAGAATATGTTTTATAAGTAGAAATCATGCAGAGGTTGTTCAACAAACCTGCCCCGTTCAGCCAGTTATTTCTGGTTGACCATTTTGTATATCCTCGAGATTTCATTCAACTCGAAAGTTGACTTTTTATTGGCTAACTGGAAGGTATTAATGAAGATAAAAAAGGACCCTCCAAAAAAACGGAGGGTTACTTTTTATCGTTGAAATATTTTTATGAGACTTCTGCTTTATAGACAGTCAATGTTCAATCCCTTATTTCAAATGGACTATTGAGGTCGCCTTTTGTACCCACTTATTAATAATGCGGAGGGCCAATAAGAATATAACCTTCAGTCCCTGTTGGTTGAATATATGTCTGAGGAAACGTATAACCCGTAAAAGGCCCCGAATAAGGCGGCGTAAATACAGGTGGACCCGTAAAAGGCCCCGAATAAGGCAACGAAATAGCTGATGGTCCAAATCCTGATCCTGATGTAAGCCATTGCCACCATGTTTGAGTGGGCTGATAGGTCTGAGTTCCCATCACACCTGGCATAAATCCAGGTGTACCAGGCTGCGGGCCCATTGCACCAGGATGTTGTCTATAAGCATAAGGAAAAACAGGATACGGCTGCGAAAAAATATGGTTTTGATTCATTTCAAACCTCCTCTCTTCGATAATATATTTTTTCATTAAGGTTTTGTTCAGTAAGTGTAAGCCTATTTGTGAACATGTTTCTGAAAAGAAAAAATAAGTAATATCTCACTTATAATGCGTGTTGAAAATACCTTAGAAAAATAACATTCATCAAAAGGACACATTTATTGAAAAATCAGATGATTCACATCAGCGTTGAATTGCATCTCGTGATTTTTGTTTCTTTTTTATTTTTCTAGAGATTAGACTATCCGATAGCAATATAAAAAATTACCATATTTGATAATCACCCCATTTGTTTAGATTTAATTTTTTCACAAACTTTATTTGTCGACTAATTTTTATATTTGCTTATTACACTCCCTCAGTTTAATGCGAATATCTCTCGAATGCTCACTTATTCGCGACAGTTTCGTTCATATCAGTTGCATAAATACAAAAAAAGTTTCAATACTAAATTATAAAACCATTCTGTACAGAGAGGATTGTATTATCATCAGAAAGTTACCTTTGTTAATTTTGCTTAGTTCATTTTTTCTCCTAACTGGCTTCAATAGTGCAAATCAGATAGTAATATCAAATATTGAAACGACTATTATAAAAGCAGAGAATATTCTTCGTTATGATATTAAATTTAAAAATACAGGTACTACTCAAATTAAAAGTGAATTTGATTACCCCGGACATCAACCTTACGGGCTTGAAGTAGTGATAAGACCTAATGAAGAGTTAGCAACTAAAATGGAAATGGACAATAGTAGCAAGTACAAAAAAATGATTTCAATGGGTGGCGGAAGTGAAGGATTCATTGATCCAGGGAAGGAAGGTTCATTTCACATTGAATACAAGATTAAAGAAGGTACAGACATAAAAGATATAGAAAAATTGGCTTTTGATTCTACCTTAATAATATTAGATGGTGTAAATATTGTTAAAGAATTTCCATTAGAAAAACCAAACGAAAATTAACTGCATTATAGCCTTAATATGACTTCAGAAATTAAGGTTTTAAGATACTCTTTATTTTGCAGTTGAACCTAGTCATCAATTGATGAAAGATCTACCGAAAGATTACCCTCCAATAAAGTTGGTGAAATATGAACACAAAGAACCGTAAAAAATAAGGACACATTCGGGTTCTAGAAAACACACTAAATCCTTCTTCTTATTGGGGTAGTACCACATCGCCATCAAGCTAAGAAAAAGGATTATCCCCAAAACGAAAAATATGCTATTCTTTCTGTAAATGTTGCTGAAAAGAAAATTCCCTATTATTTATAAATTTTAGAGAACAGGCATTTATAAAAATTAGGAGGAAGAAGCCGTTGAAGACTAGTATCATCATTATAGATGACCATCAGCTTTTTCGTGAAGGCGTTAAGCGTATATTAGATTTTGAATCATCCTTTGATGTTGTTGCCGAAGGCGATGACGGAAGCGAGGCTATGGATCTTGTTAAAACACACAAACCAGATGTTGTTATCATGGATATCAACATGCCGAATATGAACGGTGTTGAAGCGACTAAAATGCTTGTAAACCGTTACCCTGAAACGAAAGTAATTATTTTATCGATTCATGATGATGAAAACTATGTACAGCATGCAATGAAAACAGGAGCACAAGGTTATCTGTTGAAAGAAATGGACGCCGATGCGTTAATTAATGCTGTTCGTGTAGTCGCAGAAGGTGGCTCATACCTTCATCCGAAGGTGACATATAATCTAGTCAAAGAATATCGCCGTTTAGCTGCTGATCGTGATTCAGTGCATGCTGTAGAGATCAGAAGACCACTTCACCTATTGACTCGACGCGAGTGTGAAGTTCTTCAACTTTTAGCAGACGGAAAAAGCAACCGTGCTGGCGGCGAAACTTTATACATCAGTGAAAAAACAGTAAAAAACCATGTGAGTAACATTCTTCAAAAAATGGAGGTAAACGACCGTACACAAGCTGTTGTTCTAGCTATTAAAAACGGCTGGGTAGAAGTGAAATAATTTCAATTTATGATAAGTCTGGCTCTTCAGTTTTCGCAATACGTGCTGAAGAGCCGGACTTTCTCACGAAACGAGCCTTAGAAGCAATTCTAAAGGCTCGTTTTTTTTGAGGTTATATTGTTGTTTTGAAAAAATTGGACTTTTTCACTGAATCTTGAATCCTGTGGTAGGACCCTTATTCAACCAAAACGATAAAAAGAATACCAACAACCTAAGAAGTAATAATAATTAATAAAATCCCACTCAATCATCTCATAACACTAACCAGATCTTATCCAGCATTTAATAGAGGAGCTATTATTATTGATAAACCTAAACTTATTAAGAATGTTATAAGCCAATCTCTTTTTTTCGTCAGTTTAAAAAGTATATTCAGAACCGAACTAATACATATACAAACTAAAAATACGACTAAAACCATAATAAGTTCCAAGTAATCCCCTCCCCCCCCCAACAATAAGTTTCACTTAATATTTTAACATAAAAACCCAAGTCCTCTATTGATTACTTAGTGCTTCCGATAAGAAAGAGAAAAGTCTTTTTATGGTTTTATCCGAAACAACGGGTCTGCTATCCCGATTGCCTAAACCTTTTTTATATGACTTAGTATAAGAAAAGAAAGAAAAGAAAGCAGATATAGTCTGGTTCCGCGGCGATAGCTCCGTAAACCCATTGGCTTGCAATGGCCCGAGGCCTTCAGTTGCATAGGATATTCCTTTGATCAAAACACGCTTTTAACATAATCAATTGAATGATACTTTTATAAAAAAGTTGATACATCGGGCACGATTATGAAATAACTCTTAGATTAAACGATCGGTGAATTAATCTACTCAAAAATTAAATAACTTTATTGTCTCTCTACAAATAAAAACCTTGATTATTTACACTAAACAGAATAATCAAGGTTTTTACTTCCAAAAAATATCTTAGCCTATAAATTCGTGTTTCTTTATATTTTTTAATATTGTAGATATGGAAATAAAAGTAAGTATATGACCCATTTTTACACGTACCTCGGTTGAACCCCTATATATTTACCTATCATTCTTTCTTAAATTATCCTGAACCGTTAGCTCCATAAGAAAAAGCTGCCTTAAAGACAGCTCCAATCTTCAGCTAATGACCCATCATTTAATTAACAAAACTACCTTACTTCTATTCAAATTGAAACATATTTTCTATTTCTTCGCTTGCTTTTGGCAAATCCATTCCCTTTTTCCAAATCAAAATATTATCTTTTGGGGTTCCATATTATAACGCTTCTATCTCCGCACCATTACGATTTATTTTTTGACTTTTAATATCAAAAAAAAATCATAACCCTTTACCAATACTCGTGACATTAAAAAAAGTAAATGAATTGTTGATTTAATTAGTAAGAAGACAGGCTGGTTATCTCGATCAAATTTATTGTTAATCATTTTCGACATAGTCACCTTTCCTCAAGTAAAGTTATCTTCATATTTAATATCTGGATAGAAATTGTTTCATTCATTTCTCCTCAATCAGCTACCACTAGTACATCTAAATACCTCGTCTCGCGAAGAAGACGTTCAACTATGGAGCCTTCTTTTATTTCTTTCCACCTCGACCTAGCTGAATGTCCTATAATTACTTGTGTTGCTTTTTTGTTTTTTAATTGCCCCGTTATTTCTTTTACAACTAAACGTCGATGTGTGGCATGGTATATTTCAAATTTCCCTCCTAATCGTTCCGTTAGAACCATGACTCTTTTCAATATGACTTCCTCTTCATTAGACAAGTTTTGATGGTCTTTTACATAAGCAACAAACCATTTTGCCTTCAAACGATACGCTATTCGAAATCCCCTTCGTATTAAACGTTCTGAATCTTGACGTAAATTTACACAAACAAAAATGACTTCCTCTTTTCGCCAAGGTCCTCTTACACCATTTTTCCGTTCAAATGATTCCAACCGATCATCTACATCGTCTGCTAACTCACGTAACGCAAGCTCCCTGAGTGCAATTAGGTTTCCAGTTTTAAAGAAATTGCTTAACGACTGCTCTACTTTATCCATTGTATAAATGTTACCTTCTCGCATACGTTGTCTTAGTGTCTTAGGCGAAATATCTATTAATTCCAGCTCGTCTGCTAAATGTAGGATACGGTCCGGTACAGTCTCCCTTACTCGGACTCCAGAAATTTGTTCGACACTGTCATTTAAACTCTCTAAATGTTGAATATTCATAGTGGAAATAACAGAAATTCCTGCACTTAGTATCTCTTCTATATCCTCATACCGTTTAGCATTTTTACTACCCGGAATGTTCGTATGAGCTAACTCATCCACTAGTACTACTTCAGGATTACGCAAAATGATAGTATCAAGGTCCATTTCTTCCAAGGTTACATTTTTATATTGCACTTTTTTTCTAGGAATCATGTCTAAACACCCTATCTGGTTCCCCGTATCCTTACGCCCGTGTGTTTCTAGTAAGCCAATGACTACGTCGATCCCATTTTTCTTTAATTGATTGGCTTCCCTTAACATAGTATATGTTTTTCCTACTCCAGGAGCAGCACCAATATAAACTTTTAAGGTACCTCTTTTAACTTTTTGTATTTTCTCTTTTAATTCGGTTGAAGATAGCCTGCGATAGGGATTTTCTTTTTTCCTCTGTGTTTGAATAGCAGGTATGATCCGTTCTCCTTCCACTTCAGCTCGGTCTGCAACAACAAATACATCAATATTCTTTGTTATACGTAAAATCCGATTGACGATGGATCCATGAATAATCTCTTCCCAACGAGTTCTTTTAGACTGACCAAGTATAATTCGAGTGACATTATGCAATAAAGCATAGGCAACAATTTCTTCAGCAATGTTTTCCTTACTGATAGATATTTCTTCAAACGTCCCATCTAATTTTTTTATTAATTTCCCCATTGATCGTTTAAATGTGGCTTCTACTTTGGAAAGTGATTTTTGATTAGGGATAAAACAAGTAACTAATAAATCACTGCCTAATCGCTTGGCAATTTGATCTCCCCTTCGGATTAAAATGGAACCATTCCAATGATATTGAGCACATACTAAGATTCGCTCTGAAGCACCAGAGGGACCAGATAACCCTTTACTCTCCCGATATTCGTATAAATCATCCTCTACCTCCCCTGCTAGGAAGCGAAGGGACAATTCCCTAAGTACAGCTAAGTTATGTCTTTTAAAAAGGTGAGCATGTCCTTTTACTTGCTCATGTTTTTCATCTAAATCTCCTTCTTGTAGACGTTTTAGGATAGCTTCGGGGGTTACGTCCAATAATTTCACTTCATCAGCGTGAGAAAGCGTATCCTCTGGCACAGTATTTCTTACATGAATTGGGAGTCCCGTGAGTTGTTCTGCTACTTCTTTAACACCTGCAAGTTCATAAATGTTTATGGTTGTAATGACACTGATTTTATTGTCAATTAACTCCTGTACATCTTCTAGTCTTGTAGCGTTTTTGGCAGAAGCTCTGTTTTTATGAGCGAGCAGGTCAATCAACACAACTTCAGGGTTTCTTGCGAATATTCCATCCAAGTCTAAATCATGCTTAGTCTCTCCTTTAACTTCCCATTCGATAGCTGGAATGATTTCAAGACCTCCCACTTGTTCCAAGGTTTTCGGACGATTATATGCGCTAATAATACCGACAACGACATCAATACCTCGCTTTTTCAAATCGTTTCCTTCAAGAAGCATGTGATAGGTTTTGCCTGAACCACTGACTGCGCCAAGAATAATTTTCAGCCGGCCCTTTTTTATTTTTGATATGGAATTCAATATCTCATCTGGGGTTTTTCTTCGGAATTGTTCTAACATAATACTGACCTCCTAAACCCAGTTCAAGGTTAAAAGGAGAGTGAAAAACTCTCCTTTTCAAAAGTTATTTTAGTTGGTCCAATGCTATGTTTAATTTTAATACATTCACTCGGGGGTCTCCAAATACTCCTAATGACCGTCCTTCAGTATATTTATCAACAAGATTATATATACTTTTTTCAGATACACCTCTCTCTTTAGCAATGCGTGATACCTGAATTTTCGCCCCTTGGGGTGAAATATTTGGATCAAGGCCCGAACCGGAGTTTGTCAGTAAATCAGTAGGTATCTCCTCTTGTTTGACTGTAGGGTTCTCTTTTAAAAATGTTGCCAAATCTTTTTTTGTGAGCTTGATCATGTCCTCATTGGATGAGGCATAATTGGGTGTACCTGAGCTTGTCGCATCATATTCTATAGAAGAAACACGACCATGAAAGTAACCAGGGTCTTTAAATGATTGACCAATTAGTTCAGAACCTATGATTTTTCCTGATTCGTTTTTTATTAAACTTCCATCTGCTTTTGCAGGCATTATAACTTGGGCAACACCTGTCATTAGTAATGGATAGGCAATTCCACACATAACAAGTAGCACCAGAACTAAGCGTATATTTTTCAACATGGATTCTCACCCTTACTTTTGATTTTAAGCTAAATGAAACATGACTAGGATTACATCGATAAGTTTGATTCCTATGAAAGGAACTATCACACCACCTAATCCGTAAATGAACAAATTCTTTGTTAGTAATTTCGAAGCACTCATAGGAACGTATTTTACACCCTTCATTGCCAATGGTATGAGAAGGGGGATAATAACAGCATTAAAAATTAAAGCTGATAAAATAGCACTTTGTGGTGTAGCCAGATTCATAATATTTAGAGCCTTCATCTGCGGAATGGCCAACATAAACATAGCTGGAATGATCGCAAAGTATTTAGCCACATCATTTGCAATACTGAAGGTTGTCAAGGCACCCCGTGTCATGAGTAACTGTTTCCCGATGGCCACTACCTCGATAATTTTTGTAGGGTCAGAATCCAAATCCACCATATTCGCCGCTTCCTTCGCTGCAATGGTTCCTGTATTCATGGCCAAACCAACATCAGCCTGGGCCAATGCAGGGGCATCATTCGTTCCATCTCCTGTCATGGCCACAAGCTTGCCTTGTGCTTGTTCCTGTTTAATGACGGAAATCTTATCTTCTGGCTTTGCTTCAGCAATATAATCATCTAATCCCGCTTCTTTTGCAATGGTCGCAGCTGTCAATGGATTATCACCGGTACACATAATGGTTTTAATCCCCATTTTCCGTAATTCATCAAAGCGTTCCCTCATGCCTGGTTTTACTGTATCCTTCAAGTAAATGACACCCAGCACACGGTTTCCTTCTGCAACAACTAGTGGCGTACCACCCGCAGTTGCGACTTCATTAGTAATGCTCTCTAAATCCCCAGGTACTTTTCCAGCTTGTTGCTGTAAATATTGTCTTATTGAATCAGCAGCACCTTTTCTGATTTTTCTACCATCAGAAAAGTCTGTACCACTCATCCGGGTTTCAGCCGTGAACTCAATTCCTACTGTCCCGGTTTTATCTAATTCTTTATCAGATAAACCGGCTTTTTTAGCAAGTTCGATGACAGATCGGCCTTCAGGCGTTTCATCGTGTAATGATGAATGAACAGCCACTTTATTTAACTCAGCTTGGCTTATCCCCTTAACCGGTAAAAAAGCTGAAGCCATGCGGTTCCCATGGGTGATGGTTCCTGTTTTATCAAGGATGATGGTATTAATGTCACCAGCTGCTTCGACAGCTTTTCCCGACATGGCAATGACGTTAAATTGAGTAACCCTATCCATACCCGCTATCCCAATGGCAGACAATAGGCCCCCAATAGTTGTTGGAATCAAACAGACCAATAATGCCACTAAGGTCGCGATGGGTAATGTGACTTTAATATAAGAAGCAATTGGTACTAGTGTAGTGCAAACAAGCAAAAAGATGAGGGTCAAACTAATAAGCAGGGTACTCAGTGCAATTTCGTTAGGTGTTTTTTGTCTTTTAGCACCTTCTACGAGGTTAATCATTCGATCAAGAAAGGATTCGCCTGGATCTGATGTGACGATAATTTTGATAAAGTCACTGATGACTTTCGTTCCTCCAGTTACAGAACAGAAGTCCCCACCTGATTCTTTGATTACTGGAGCTGATTCGCCAGTGATTGCCGACTCATCTACAGCCGCTACTCCTTCGATTACATCACCATCTGTTGGGATTAAATCATTGGTTTCCACCAAGACAATATCACCTTTTCGAAGTTCCGTGGCTTCGACTATCTTTATCGAACCGTCTTTTTGGAATAACTTTGCCTTAGTATCCTGTTTCGTCTTTTTCAGACTATCGGCTTGCGCTTTACCCCGCCCCTCTGCTAATGCTTCTGCAAAGTTAGCAAAGAGTATTGTAACCAGCAATATTACGCTCACGGCAATGTTATAACCTCTATCCGATGTTCCTCCAAAAAAGTTTGGGAATATGGATAGTAAAAGAGTGATTACAAATCCTATTTCCACGACAAACATGACAGGATTTCGAGCCATTATTCTTGGATCTAACTTTTTAAAGGCATCTTTTAGGGCTTGCCCGATTATTTTCTTATTAAGAGTCCCTTTACGCGTTGTACTCATTGAGAATACTCCTTTTCTTCATTTATCTAATTGCGAGCCATTCTGCTACTGGTCCGAGTGCAATGACTGGGAAGAATGTCAAAGCCCCTATAACTATTACCGTTGCCAAGAGAATGACCAGGAAAGTGCTATTATCTGTCTTAAACGTTCCAATCGTCTCGGGAACTCGTTTCTTTGTAAGTAAAGAACCTGCGACAGCGATTAGTGCAATCATAGAAAAGTAACGGCCAAATAGCATGACCAAGCCGGTGGATATATTCCAAAATGGAGTGTTATCCCCTAAACCTTCAAATCCGGAACCATTATTAGCTGCCGAAGAGGTAAACTCATAAACAACCTGCGAAATTCCATGAAAGCCCGGATTAGAAATAGCCGAAGTGCCCATTTGTGTAGCTAAAGCAATGGCTGACGGAACTAAGATGATTAATGGATGTAGAAGAATGGTAATGGCTATTAGTTTCATTTCCCTGCCTTCAATTTTCTTCCCTAAAAACTCCGGCGTTCGCCCAACCATCAATCCAGCAATGAATACTGCCATTATTGCGTACATAAGGATATTGACCGTCCCTACTCCATCACCGCCAAACACACAGTTCAACATCATTTCTGCCAATGGCACTAATCCGCCAAGTGGAGTAAGCGTATCATGCATATTATTGACTGTACCTGTAGTAGCTGCTGTCGTAACGGCTGTAAAAAGGGCACTCTGTGCAATTCCAAACCGCACCTCCTTGCCTTCCATACTTCCATTCTCTTGAGAAATCCCTATACTCTCTAATGATGGATTTCCATTTTGTTCGCTGAAATACGTAACACCTAAGAATACAAGGAACATTAATCCCATTGCCGAAAAAAGAATCCAACCTATTTTCTTATTTTTTGCCATATATCCAAACGTTAAGGGTAGAGAGGCTGGTATCAAAAACATGGATAAAATCTCTAATATATTTGTGAAACCATTAGGATTCTCAAAGGGATGTGCCGAGTTGACACCAAAGAATCCACCGCCATTTGTCCCTAAATGTTTAATAGACTCCAATGCAGCTACTGGCCCGCGCGCGATATTCTGCTTCGCACCTTCCAAAGTAGTTGCAATCGCCGTGGGATCAAGGGTTTGCGGCACTCCTTGAGATACGAGGACAAGACCGATTAAAATAGATAACGGCAGAAGCACCCGGATGATGGAACGAATTAAATCCACATAAAAATTCCCCATACTGCTCTGGCCGATCAGACCTCTGAAAAAAGCCATACATAACGAAAGACCGGTAGCCGGTGTCGTGAACATCAAAAACATAATGACGACCATTTGCGATAAATAAGAAAGTCCCGATTCCCCGCTGTAGTGCTGCAAATTGGTATTGGTAAGGAAGCTTACAGCAGTATTGAATGCCAATAATGGATCCATGTTGTCTATCTTACTTGGGTTACCCGGTAAGATCCCCTGAAAGCGTATTATAAGATACGAAATAATAAACATGACTAAGTTACTCAAAAGCAGTGCTTTTGCATATTGCTTCCAATTCATGTCACCGGTATGAATACCTGATAGTTTATAAATGCCCCGTTCTATCCCACCAAATATCCGATCTTGTTTTGTTGTTTCAAGGGAATAAACATTTGCTAAGTATTTGGCCAGTGGTATGGCCAGGAAAATGACCAGTGCCAATACCAGACCCATTTGTAAAAAATCCATTTGCATTTCCTCCGTTTTGTAGCTATTAATATTTTTCCGGGTAAATTAGAGCATGAATTAAATACAACGAAAGTGCTCCAACAATAAATAATAAAAGCATGTTTCTACTCTCCCTTTTCTTCTATAACTTTGTTACAAAAATGGATAAATCCAAAAAATAACAAGAATGAAAAAGCTGTAAGTGAAACTGATAAAAGATCCATTAACGTCTCTCCTTCCAAACTGTAAATATGTTAAACAATTACAATGACTCACCCCCTTAGAGTTTCTTAAAGAAACTAGGTTCCACTTGCTAGCAGCCAGTTATAGCTGTAACATTCTGGTTTACTGAAGATGACAAAATCGGCTCCCATTTTTTTATATAGACTAGAATATTGTTGGTCATGAGTGACAACAAACAACCTATAAGATTTGAACTCTGAAAATAGTCTCACAAGATTAATTCCATCAAACAGAGAATTAGGGAATAGATAAACACAGTTACCCTGCTCTGATTTATGAACCATTATTCCATCACATATCTTCAGGTTTCTTGTAGGCCTAAACCATTCTTCATCATAGTCAACAGTTTCTACATTACTTGTATCCGTGTGGGTGGCCCCTATACTTTCCTTTACAGAAATAAATAATTTTCCTTTTCCAACAAGCAGTACTTTTCCCATACGATTCACCCCATTTGTACTTTCTCTTATTAATTTCAATCTGCATTCTTTCTGGGGAAGAAAAGCCTGCCAGTTGAAAACATAAAAAATAGACCAATGCTTACTCTTTCCCCATGTATGCAGCCATGCAGTAGCTATCCATACTCCAGCGTTAATCAATACGATTCACACATCGGTTATTGGATGCATTGCAAAGCAAACATATAAAATTGGAGAAAAAGTACTCATTGGTCTACTTAACGCCTAGCCAGCATGCGCTTCCTTTGCGTTCTGTCTTCCATGATCCTTTTTCATATGAAAATAGGCAAATTAAAAAGACCTACTTTATCATTCAAGTTGCCTTTTGCCGTTTTTACACAACAAAAAAGCCCCATGATTAAGGCGGTCTTATGACCTCCTTCGCTTTAGCCGACGAAGTTAGCTGACGGGTAGGATGGCGAAAGAGTCTCTCATCCCTTCTGCAAATGCAGAATTAACCCCAAAAAATTGGTTCCTCCGTTCCTGATTACTCAGGACTAAGCCGATTTACAATTGTTGGTGTTGAATATGATGTTATTTTATGCTCGTTAACTACTCCTTGTAAATTGTCATTTTGGGTTGAATAAGATCATTTTTCATACTTATCTTAATATATGCTCCTTATTCCTAATGTTTCCTTATGATATCACTTATTTTTCCGGTTAAAAAACTATTTTTCTTTATAAATCTTACTAATTCAAGTTATGAATTATTTTTTCGAAAGTGATTGACAAGAACTCAAATCGGACATTATGATAAGTTGCATAAATTTGGAGAAAAGCAGGAGAGACAATATGGTAAATTCCAAAAAGAAACTAGAGGCTGAAATAAGTGCAGCCTTTATAACTTTTCAGCGAGAACTAATGGGCCGGGGCCCTCAAGAGGCGAAAACATACATTGTACAGGATATGATCATTACCCGTTTTAAGGGAGTGCTGACTGTGGAAGAAAAACACCTTGTTTCCCAAGATACCGGGCGGAAGCTTGTCAAAGAAATGAGGCAAGTGTTAAGGGAAATGTACAGTAAAGATTTTGAGGAGATTGTGAAACGGCTGACAAAATGCAACGTTCTTTCCAGTCATAGTGATATCAGCACGAAAATGGAGGAAAGACTAGAAGTGTTTATTGTAGATAGAGACCTCGAGAAATTCTTAGAATCCAAGAAATAATTTTGATTCTTTCTCTTCCCTCTTTCTGTTCCTTTATCGAACTTAATGTAAATGGACTTCCCTTAACAGAAACTTTTAAAAATGGAATTGGACACCCAGGAAGTGGAATCCACTAAAAAGGAAGTGGCTGCTGCTAAAGGGGAAAAAGAAATTATTAAATCAGAAAGAGAAGCGGAAAAAGCAGATAAAAAGGCTTCATTGCTCGACATTTTGGAAAGTGAACAATGAAGCAATGCTCTTTTTCGGTTAATTGAGATTCCGAGGTGCCCCTGTTCTTCGCAATGTCTGACAATGCAAATCTCCTTTAGCATACAGATCCTCCCACATAAGTAGTAAATACTAGTTTCTATATTTGTCTGTAATTTTCCTTCTGCAACTAACCTGACCCTTTAGTTCCATAAGAAAAAGGCCGCTGCAGCAACCCCTCTTATTAAAGTAAAGCACCCATTAGTTTAAGTATAAACCTTCACACTCTCAATAAGGTAACCCGTATCGGACATTTAAGCTAAACATGCAAGAATGTTGAAAGAGCAACTTCCTAAGACGAGAAAATAGGAATTGACAATCACCTTGTGAAAGCTTTATGCAAAGCCCTAGAAGCTTTGGTGAAGTAGGTATTATCTAATTCGAAACCAATAAAGCTCCGATTTAGATTTATAGCAGCTTGTCCTGTTGACCCTGAACCCATAAAACAATCTAATACTGTAAATATGGATTAAACCAGCCTATTTTCCCGTGCCTATCACCCCACCTCTTTATCCTACCAGTAATTCAATCAAACTCGACCCTTTTTAGGTTATTTTTTTAAAACTAGAAACCTTGATAAATGAATAATTATTCTTTTATATAAAAGATTGATCAACAGGCTAAATCTAGGAATGCTTCTTTTCTTTTTAATCCTAACAGGGATAACAAATTTTACTTATTTGTTATTCCTGTTTTTCGTGTTCTTTAGTATGTAATTTTTGCCCTGGGTATAGGCAATATTTGATTTCGCTGTTATATTTTTTATGTTTATACATTACCCACCTAATTTTTCGAAAACTATCCGAAAATTCATTATTAAACTCTCTTACAACAGTGAACCTGCCTCTTCAGTTTTTAAATCTACGATAAACACTTACTTCTAATTAATTTCTCAAGAGAATAACCGGCTTTTACTTTCCTCTGAAAGTGGGTTTTAAATTTCTTTTTAATTTTTTCTATAGACTCTTGAAAATGCGGAATTCAAAAAATATAATGTGTGCGAATTAAATAAGTTAATTCAAATTAAATACTATTAAACTAATAAATTAACATAAGAGGAGAAAAAATTTATGCCTAAAAACATCGAAGATTATCCATTGATTTTAACTGCTGTACACTTATCTGAAATCCTATGTATTTCAAAACCTACAGCTTACGAATTAATGGAACAAAAGTCATTTCCACTCATTAAAATAGGGCGAAGCAAACGGGTTCTTAAAAATGAATTTTTCCAATGGCTGTCGCAGCAACAATTCAACGCATTATAAAATGGCTTGCAAGTGGTCAAACTGATACTAGACCACTTGCTTTCCATTTTTCTAACACGAACTACAATAGGATATGGGGGCAAGCAATATGAAAGGCACTGTTAAAAAAAGGGGTAAAACTTGGTCATATATTGTAGACATAGGAAGAGACCCGATTTCAGGTAAACGAAGACAAAAAACAAAGAGTGGATTTCCTCGTGAAAAAGATGCAGATGCTGCTCTTCGAAAGATTCTGACTGCACTGGATGAAGATCGATATGCCGAACCGAGCAAAGAATTCTTTTCATCCTATATGGAATTTTGGTTTACGTCCCATTATCAAAAAAGGATTAAAGAAACAACGACCTCAAGCAGAAAGTATTTGATGGATAAGCACTTAATACGAGAAAATCCTTTTGCCAACAAGCCCCTTTCAAAAATTACGACCGAAGATATCGATGCTTTTTATAACCTCAAATTAGATGAGGAGTATAGTACAAGTACCATACGAAAATTACACCAGTTGTTAAATCAGTCCTTCGGTCAAGCTGTAAAGTGGAAAAAGATTAGTTTCAATCCGGTGATCAATGCTGATCCACCCTCGGTGAAAAAAGAAGAAATGAGGATATGGTCTTTTGATGAGATTGATTCGTTCCTTAATCAATGCAAAGGGGAACGACATTATCTAACATTCTTACTCGCCATTTATACGGGAATGAGGAAAGGAGAGCTCCTGGGGCTAAAATGGAGCGATATTGACTTTGGAAAAAAATCTATCCGGATACAACGGTCCCTTTCTCACATCCCGAATAAAGGATATCGTTTATCCACGCCGAAAACGAAAAAATCAAAACGGCAAGTCCCTATTCCTGATTCTCTTGTCAAGGAATTAAAGGCTCATAAAGAACGTCAAGAAAAACAGAGGAAAAGGCTTGGTGAACATTATCAAAATCAAGACTTAGTCATTTGTACGGAGTTCGGCACCTTACAAGATCCACGGAATGTGTTACGTGTGATGAAACGTATCAGTAAAGCAGCTAACGTGACATCTATTCGGTTTCACGATATCCGGCACACACACGCTTCCGTCTTGATCTCTGAAGGGGTAGATATCGTCAAAGTTGCGGCTCGTTTAGGACATTCGGATCCTACAATCACGTTAAAGAATTACGCCCATATGATTCCAAACCAAGATGATGAAGTGGCTGATATTTTCCACAATGCTCTTCATAAGTCACGTTAGCAAAATGTGAGCAAATCACTATCTTTGATCTAAACGCATCTAGTAAGACAAAATAAAAAAAGACCCAAATCCTTGTTATTTCAAGGATTTGAGCCTTTGTTAGTTGATGACCTGTGAGGGATTCGAACCCACGACCCCTTCCCTGTCAAGGAAGTGCTCTCCCACTGAGCTAACAAGTCGTATGTAAATCAAGCTCTTTAGAGCTTGGTTTTAAACCTTACTTAGTTGCTGACTTCTTTTCTGACAAGATTTATTATATATTGGTATTCAAAATAAAACAAGTAGTTTTGCTAAAAAAGTTTTTTCCTTAAAGCGATCTTTGAAGTTAATCCCTGAAAGCTTCAAGCTTGTAAGAATCAGTTCACTATTCAAACTATTTATCTTAATGAATTTCCTATATCCGTTATCTCCAGATCTTCGTAGTAAAGTAACACGAGCCAATTTGATAAAGTATCTTTTCTTTATAGTCGGATACTGTTTTTGTCTTCATTTTAGTCATTCTTCTGAAAGCTACGCTGAGTAAGGTCATTGTTTTTGAGAAGTTGTTCAAGAGAGTTTACTCTTTTTTCCCGATAACCGTTTTTTTGAACAAAGTCAAAGAAAAAAAGAAGCCAGCAGGATCTGACCCCAAAAATCTCTCAGAATAGAATCCGACTAACCTTTTTCAAGGCTCAACTTTAATTAACCAATATGATGTCCAGGTGCTCCATCTATGGCTTAAGCAAAAAAGATCTTTACATTGGAGAAGGGAATCTAGCAGCCTGAAAGTTGGTTAAAGGTGCTTCTGCTAAAATTTCTCCGTTTGCATCTGCGCTAAATAATACTTGTACCCGATCTCCTGCTTGTAACTTAAGGATTGCAGTAACCGATAGTCCAATAGGTCTTGATTTCTCCAAGAAGTCATTAACAATATCTAAATCATCTCCATTTACGTTAATTGAAATGGATGCGACACTTCCTTCTTTTGAAGGATGCTTTTTTTTGTCTTTTGAAGGATGGCTTTTTTTGCAATAATCGCATTTGCAACTATTTTTTCTGCAATAATCACATTTACAATTGTCTTTTTTGTTTTTTGAGGAATCATCGCTTTTACTTTTTGACGGACGAAACGAGACTTTTGCTGTTATCTCATAAATTCCATCCTTAGTTGGAATAAATGTTGATATATGTGGATTATATTCATCTGCTAAATCAAACTGTTCTGTTTGGTATAAAACTTTTACAGAGGGAGTTTCCTCTGCTTTGTAAAGTTGTGGTGTGTTCTTATTAGCCCTGAACGCAGATGCTCTTACTAGATCATGTTTCTTATGGCACAAATGACAGTCATCGGTTTTCTTTTGCTCACAAATACATTCACTGTGTTTTTTATGACAACAATGACAATCATCCGGTTTCTTATGATGACAAATACAGTCATTATGTTTCTTATGGCACAAATGACAGTCACCGGTTTTCTTTTGCTCACAAATACATTCACTGTGTTTTTTATGACAACAATGACAATCATCCGGTTTCTTTTGGTGACAAATACAGTCATTGTGTTTCTTATGGCAGCAATGACAATCATCCGGTTTCTTTTGCTTACAAATACATTCACTGTGTTTTTTATGACAACAATGACAATCATCCGGTTTCTTTTGGTGACAAATACAGTCATTGTGCTTCTTATGACAGCAATGACAATCATCCGGTTTCTTTTGCACACATTTCTTATTAAGATATGTGGTGTCTATAAAGGAATTACAATGTGAAATGGAATAATGATTTTTAATTATAATCACCTTTTTCTTTTTTTATTTTCGGGTTATTTTATTCATTAAAAGAAAAGATGTTTGTACATATGTTACAAATTTGAAAATAAATCTAACTCAAACAGCGAAAATCTACTGGTTATAAACCATTTTAAGAAGGTTGGTCGTTAATAAAAAAAGAAGGGATTTTTGTGGATGATAATCGGGGAAACAGATTCTTTATTCTTAATCTGAAAAGAGGTGGGGTATAAATGGCACTTCAGTTTGGATTGATGAAGAACCTAGCTACTGTACTACTAAGAGGAAACTCCCGCAGAAAATGGGATGAATACAGTTGAGGATCACCATTAGAGATATTCACCGTCAAGGAAGTGTTCTTCAACTGAACTAACTTTTCGTATGTAATGACTAACTAGTAATGTACTTAAAGTACATAATTTGTTATTTGTTTTTTTGTTAAAAAGTCCACATATTATATAAAAAAAGGTATAATTTCAACTTATTTTATTTTCCCTCACCAAAAAAGCGAACTAACGTTCCCCCTTTTTCACTTGCATACAAAACGTATGTTCGCATATAATAATAGCAAGCAAGTCAGCAAAGGAGTGACAGAGAATGAAATATATGCTTCGTAAACATATGGAAGATAATGCTCCATTGGAGATAATTTATCTCTCCGAACAAGGTAAAATTACGCAACGGAAAATCCAGGTGATTGAAATTTATCCAGGGCATATTCACGCATTCTGTTTTCTAAGGCAGACGAAAAGGACATTTAAAGTAGCCAACATCCTTTCTGCCCGCCTCATTAAGGCCAGGTTTTACAGGTCTGGATGAAGATTGCTCATCAAGGTTCAACCTATTAACTCTTCTTCTTCCTGGATGTCCTTTTCCTGTTCAGTTAACGATTCTTCTTCATCTCTCAAACGATGGGCTAACCTTGAGGCGGCACTCGCGGCAATGCTTGCAACGATATCATCCAGGAAGGTATGCACGATTCCTTCTTGCTTCTTATCAAGTTCGTGTATGACGCCTATTTTATTTTTATCCAAATGGCCAAAGGTCGTTACAGCAATGCTTCCATAACCGAGTACTGCACCAAAGGCAATCGTTTCATCCACTCCGAAAAGCCCTTCATCAGATTCAACAATCGATTGCAGGGGTTCTGATAGCTTTTTTTGCTCTGCCAGTTTATCCAGCTCCACACCGACTAAAATGGCATGTTGAATTTCCCTTTTCAACAAGACACGCTCAACGCTGTGGATGCATTCCTCCAGCTTAAGATCAGCTTTGTACGGGAACTGCAATTCATAAACGATTTTTGCAATTGCCTCCACACTGACACCACGCTCCAATAATGTTCGTTTAGCCGCCTTTGTCACTTCCCTGCTGTGTACGTGTACATCTGCCATTTTATTCGCCACCTTTTTTTGTATTATTTTTCTATATCCTTGTATTATAGCACCTTATAATTTAAATTTTTAGAAAATATAACGAAAATTTTATATTCCAAATTCTTGTCGCGGGAAAAAGTTGCGAGGCTATGCTAAAATAATCAAGTAAGTTGTTTTTCATTATTAATTATCATTGAGGTGCGGGAGAATGAATTTACGCAAAGGCACAATTAAAGAGTACATGTTTAAAAGCGAAGCTTTAGCAGAAGAATTGGAACTGCTTGTTTACTTGCCTGCTAATTATTCGCCATTGTATAAATATTCGCTTGTGATTGCTCAGGATGGCCGTGATTATTTTCAAATGGGACGAATCGGCCGGGTGGCAGATGAACTGTTAGGGAACGATGAGATCGAAAATATCATCATTGTCGGCATACCTTATAAAGACCGCTTTGACCGCAGGCGCAAATATCATCCGGACGGGGAACAGCACATTGCATACATACGTTTTCTTGCCCATGAACTTGTCCCGTTTTTAGATGATGAATTCCCAACCTATCAAATGGGACATGGTCGAACTTTGATCGGTGACTCTCTTGGCGGTACAGTTTCTTTATTGGCCGCTTTGCAGTATCCGCATACATTCGGGAAATGCATCATGCAGTCCCCACTTGCCAATGAAGCAGTAATGGATGCTGTACGTAATTTTGAGGATCCGCATCTCCTCGAACTTTACCATGTGATCGGGACTGGTGAAACAGATGTTCCGACGACGGATGGCAATAAGGCAAACTTCATAGAACCAAATAGGGAATTGCATAAATTAATAAACCAAAAAGGATTTCCTTGCTTCTATGAAGAATTTGAAGGTAATCATACCTGGAAATACTGGCAGGCAGATTTGAAACGAGCACTGTTGGAAATGTTCTAATTCACTCGAAATCATTTCTTTGGGATGGTTTCAAGAGAAAACATGTCCAACTATAATACACAATAAAAAATATCAGGAGGTTTTATTTATGAAATATGGTGTTGCAATTTTCCCTTCAAAAAAACTTCAAGATTTAGCTAACTCCTATCGCAAACGGTATGATACGAAATATGCTTTCATACCACCGCATCTAACGCTTAAACCAACGTTCGAAGCGACGGATATGGAAATTTCAACAATCGCGGAACAATTAAAAGGCATCGCTCAAAAGTGCAGGCCTTTTACGCTGAGCGTAACGAAAACGAAGTCTTTCCAACCAGTAAGCAATACTATTTATTTCAAAGTAGAATTATCCGAAGGACTCCAAGAGCTGCATGATGCACTTAACAATGAGGATTTCATAAAAAGTGAAAGTGAACATGCATTTGTCCCGCATATTACGATCGCTCAAGATTTATCCGATAATGAGCATTCTGATGTTTTAGGCCAATTAAGCATGCTTGACATCAGCCATGAAGAAGAGGTGAAACGAGTTCACTTGCTGTATCAACTTGATGACGGGGCATGGACCGTTTATGAAACATTTAGATTAGGAGCTGAATGATTTCGTGTTTGTAAAAATTGCAGAGAACAGCCAAGAGCTTGAAAATGCATATATGATTCGAAAAAAAGTGTTCGTCCAAGAACAAAACGTCCCTCTTGAAGAAGAGATCGATGAATATGAAAAAGAATCTACACATTTCGTTTTATATGATGAGCAGCATCAGCCAATCGGTGCCGGCCGCTTCAGGGTCATTGACAACATCGGTAAAGTACAGCGCATTTGTGTACTATCATCGGGCCGTAAGAATGGTGCCGGGGCCATGATCATGAATGCTATTGAGGAATACGCAATCCAGCAGGAAGTGCCTCAATTGAAGCTTGATTCCCAAGTGCACGCTATCCCTTTTTATTCAAAATTAGGGTATGAGATCGTTTCCGACGAATTCATGGATGCTGGCATTCCTCATAAAACGATGAAGAAAACCATTTTATGATATGAAAAAGCTGTCCTTTCAGTCTTCTGATTGGACAGCTTTTTTTGTTCGTTCATGGATTTAAATTATCGTTTTATGAAAAAAACCATTTCCGTTCAATGGCAATCTCCTCAAAAATACATAGTCTATATATAGAAAGCAAGAAGGAGGGAAAATTTTATGGGTAACAATGATTTTAACCTGGAGGAGTCTCAAAAAAGACTGATGGAACTGCTGGTTTCGAGGACTATGAGAAAACATGGTTTCAAAAAGGAAAAGGTCGATCTAACTGAAAAAGAGAGAAACAACCTTAAAGAAACCGTGCGTTATTTACAAGAGCAATCACTAAAAATCATAAACCAAGAAAAGAACATCACGGAACATGATGTTAATCCAGTTACAAATTCCATTCACAACAAATTCACGGATTCCAAAGATAAATGATGCACCATATCACCTAATCACCCTACTTGCTGGCGAGAAATAAGTAAACCGAGTCATAGCAGCACTTACATTTCATTCCTAAAGCTCCAGCTTCTTTATTGTTCATCCCCCACACACTAATACTTTCTCTAAGTATTTAAAAAATAGACGAATGAACTGATTTATTCGTCCAACCCGATTAACCAGCAAAGCATATTTTAATAGGGAATAAAACCTAAGGAGGAAAAAACAACATGAACCAAAATGTATATCGTAGCAACTGTAACACACATGATGACTCTGAAAGGTCATGGTCGGCTCTAGATTCAGCTTCCAGACATCCCCTTTCAGGATTCTGTAACGACGATGACACAAAGATTGACCAAGATGCGAAACAGGATAATAATCAAGTTCAGCTTTCTGAAGAACTTATTTACATTAAAGATTCTTGTAATGTAAATATCACTTCAACGGATGTTAAAGCGGCCCTATCACTACAAGCTGCTCTACAAGCTGCAATTGCGGTCATCGTAAGCATTTCCATTGCAGATGCTGATAATGCTGAAAAGATCACTCAAGAATTAATCCAATCTTCTAATGTTAAACAAATCACGCGCCAAAAAACAATTGTTGAAAACAGCCGTGATATCGACATTACAACAACTGATGCACAAATCGCTCTAAACATCCAACTTTTATTGCAACTATTGTTAGCTCTAATCGTGGAAATAGACATTCTTTAAGAAATCAACACAAAAAGGACACTTCACGTGTCCTCTTTTGTCTTTCTGGAGGAACTAGACAATTTCGTTGATGAATCTGCCTTTTCCCGTCATTCCAGCCGTTAAATCTTCACTGGCGCTCATGCCCATTTTATATTGATATGTGCCTGCTCCATATGCACATACCCGATCATTATCTTGAATTTGATGTAATCCTTCAACGCTTTCCCTTTCCCTTTCCAACACCTGATCAAAACGGATGGGTTGAATGGGTGTCGTTCCTTTAACAATTCTTACTTTCCCTGCAGCTTCGACAGTCCGGTTGGCATATTGAATATAATCAAATTGTGTGACAGGTGCTATATATCCCATACTAACCCTCCTTATATTGAAATAGTTATATTGTCATTTAATTACCCTGCCGGAACAATATTTAAACATGATTTCCGCATTCTTTTTTCCTGATCTTCTGGTATGATGAGTATTGCCGATATTTTTAATAGATTAGAGGTATCCATTTATATGAATCAAGCAAAATCTGGCAATGAAATCGTACATTTACATACCGTTTCAGCTGGTGAGCTGCAGACACTTTTTGAAAAAGGAAAACGTGATCAGCTTTCTTGTATCATTTGTCATAAACCAGTGAAATTATTTATTGGAATCCATGAAACGCCTTATTTTTATCATAGTGATCCATCGCAGGTACCCTGTGACATGCCAATTTCAGAACCAATAAATAAGGAAAACCCATTAGAATACATGGAACAGAATGGATTTAGGATTCCTACATCACGAACCATTACGGAAACGAAAACCATTACCGAACCTTTCCTTAAAAGCCGGCCCATAACCGGCAATCCGAAATATTCAGATAAACCATCTTGCCTTGCACAATCAGAGGAACCATACTTTCAAGAATTAGCCTCATCAGGGGTTGTTCTCGATGCAGAGCAACTAAAGGCGGTAACGACGATCGATGGACCCATCCTAGTCCTTTCAGGAGCAGGCAGCGGGAAAACCCGCGTATTGACGGTACGCACAGCCTACATGCTTACAGTGAAAAAGATTGATCCTAAAAGTATCATGCTTGTAACATTTACGGCGAAATCCGCAAAGGAAATGCAGCAGCGTCTGCTCGGTTATCCCTATATGACTCCTTCCCTTGTTTCTCAAATCGTTAGCGGGACCTTTCATAGCATCTTTTATAAAATCCTGATTTTCCATGAACCAGCCAAATGGCAGCGTGATTTCCTATTGAAGTGGGAGTGGGAAAAAGAAAAGGTATTGAAACAGGCTGGCAGGGAATTGGAACTTGATGAGAAGGAATTTGCATATGATCAAGCCCTTCAACAAATTGGGCTTTGGAAAAACTCATTGGCCTTTCCAGAAGATATCCAACCTAAGGACGATTGGGAGAAATCGTGTTTATTTTTATATAAGAAATATGAAGAATATAAACAGCAAACAGGGAAGTATGATTTTGATGATATGCTTGTAGGCTGTTATGTATTTTTAAAAAACCACCCGGATTTTTTAAAGAAATATCAGCAAAGGTTTAACTATTTTTTGGTAGATGAGTTTCAGGATATTAATAAAGTTCAATATGAATTGATAAAACTCCTCTCTGCTGAATCAAAAAATGTATGTGCAGTTGGAGATGATGATCAATCGATCTATTCATTCCGTGGAAGCGATCCGAAGTATATTTTGAATTTCAATCATGATTTCCCTCGCTCCCAAGTTGTGAAGCTGACGGAGAATTACCGCTCTTCCCATGAAATTGTCGCTACAGCGAACCGCTTGATCAAGCGCAACCAGAACCGGATGGAGAAAAAGATGAGGGCACAGCATGATTCAGGAAATCCCCCTGTTTTATTTTATCCTTATGATGAGGAATTGGAAGCAACGATGATCGTATCCGATATCCAGGAGAAAATATCCAAGGGAGCAAACCCTGGGGACTTTGCAGTATTGTACAGGACACACACGATGTCCAGGGCCATTTTTGAACGGCTAGCCGCTTCCAATCTGCCATTCGTCATTGAAAAGGATGCGGATTCGTTTTATCAGCGCAAGGTCATTCGCGGCATGCTTGCCTTTATGCGCTTGAGTTTGTTCCCGCATGACAGCAAGGCAGCATCCGATGTCCTTTCCTCCTTATTCTTAAAGCAAAGTATATTACAGGAGTTAAAAGCAATGACAATATTGCAGGATTGTGATTTCATCGATGCATTTGCTTTCGTTAAGACTGGACATGCTTTTCAAGAACGAAAATTAAAAACGATTCCGGGACAGATCCGATCTTTAAAAATCATGTCGCCACTCGTAGCGTTAGAAATCATCGAGAAAGATTTGGGATACCAGGAATATGTAAAAAAACGCGGTAATGATGCGAACCTGGAAAAAGGGTCCGATGACATCCGTGACTTAAAGGTGGCGGCAAATCGTTTCCCGACCGTCGCCGCTTTCCTTGAACATGTCGATCATATGACCGCGATGGTGCAAGAGATTAAACAGCTATCGAAACACTTTAAGGATGCCATACAGCTTACCACCATACATCGTTCCAAAGGGCTTGAATATCAAACCGTATATGTCCTTGCTGCTGTCGATGGCAGCATTCCTCATGATTTCGCACTTGAATCTTACCGCAAAGGGGAACTATCCCCTCTTGAAGAGGAAAGACGATTGCTCTATGTGGCGGCAACCAGGGCTAAAAAGGACCTTTACCTTTCCATCCTGCAAACTAGACGCGGACGGACCGCCCATCCATCACGCTTCCTGAAGCTTTGACCAAAAGGTGATGCTATAAAGCTTGCAAATACTGTTTTAAATAAAAAAACTGCAGGCAAGCTCGCTTTTTTTCGAGTTTGGCTGCAGTCTGAAGGCCTGCATGATAGCAGGCCTTTTTTCACTTTTTATTTATCATATTGGATATCGTCCCGAAATCGAGTTTATTCCCTTCCGCTACGATGGAATGAACGATTTTATCTTCCGTTTCCTTATTGACCGGTTTATTCGCTATTTTTGAAACGCGCTTAATGACGTTTCTAACCGTTGTTTCATCTTTGAAGTTGGCTCCTTGCAGCGAGTTTGCCAATTCTAATACATCTTTCATATTTACGCCGGTTTTACCTTCTATGTTTTTAAAAAAGTTATTATCCATACTTAAGCCCCTCCCTTTTCTGTACCTATCCTATGGCATTATCAGAAAAAAGTGCTAGGCCCAACAAAAAAAATAAAAGGAATAGGCTTCTTCTGCCTATTCCTTTTATGCCTTAGCAGAAAGAAGCCCCTACAATGATCAATAGGATAAACAATACAACGATTATCGCGAAAGTAGATCCGCCGCCGTATCCTCCGCCGTATCCATAACCGCTGCCGCCACAACAACCGTAGCCACCAAAACCAAACATACAATATCACCTCGCTCTCGCTAAAGCTTACTGATAACATATGTAGGTCTGGACAAATATGTATAGGCCATGTCCTATTCGAAGGCTGCCTATTTCGCTTCTTTTACCCTTTTGGCCTGAAAACCAAAGCTCCGATGAATCCAAAGACGATTGCTGCAGAGATACCGGAACTCGTAATCTCAAACATACCTGTCAGTACGCCAACGAGACCATGTTTTTCCGATTCCATCATCGCCCCGGTCACCAGCGAATTCCCAAACGAAACGATCGGTATGGTTGCTCCAGCACCGGCAAAGTCAACAAGCGGTTCATATAAATCAAATCCGGCAAGAACAGCTCCTATTACAACGAACAAGCTTAACGTATGTGCTGGCGTCAGCTTAGCAACATCGAAAAGAAGCTGGCCGACTACACATATCAAGCCACCGATGACAAATGCCCAAAAAAACATTGCTAACATCGAAATCCCTCCTTTTTCATGAATTCATCCCATACTCAATGGCCACCGCATGGGCAATGCACGGAATCGTATCTTTTTGCTGGACGGAAAGCGGCGACAATAATGCTCCTGTTGCGACAAGCAGGATTTTTTTATATTTACCGGAAATCATTTCATTTAATATATGACCGTATAAAACGACTGCCGAACATCCCGCACCGCTCCCGCCAGCCAAAACAGGCTGGTCCTTTTTAAAAATCATCAATCCGCAATCCTTGAATTTTTCCTGATTGATATCACAGCCCTTTTGCTTTAATAAGTCAAGAGCTGTCTCCCTCCCTATTTGACCTAAATCGCCAGTAATGATGAAATCGTAATCATCCGGGGTCAAACCAGTATCTTTAAAATGGGAAAGAATCGTATCGGCGGCCGCCGGGGCCATCGCTCCCCCCATATTGAAAGGATCTTTCAGCCCCATGTCAATGACCTTTCCAATAGTGGCCGAGACAATATGGGGAAATTCCCCTTGCTTGCTTCCATTAGGAGCAACCAGCGCCACCCCCGCTCCTGTTATCGTCCATTGAGCCGTAGGTGGTTTTTGCCCTCCATATTCAGTTGGATAGCGAAATTGTTTTTCAACAGCTGCATTGTGGCTCGATGCACCTGTCAACACATAGTTAGCCCCGCCATAATTAGTGATGAAGGCAGCTAGAGCAAGCCCTTCCATCGATGTGGAACAGGCTCCAAACAAGCCGAAATATGGAATTCCATTGGTTCTGGCTGCAAAGCTTGTCGGTGTAACCTGATTGATTAAATCACCCGCCAAGAAAAATTGTACCTGCTCCTTGTCAATCTTCCCTTTCTCCAATGCAAGCTCTACCGCTTTCTCCATCAAATGTCGATGAGCCTTCTCATATGAATCCTGCTCCATCCACAAATCGTCGTATAGAATATCGAAATCACCCGCGATTTCTCCATTAGCTTCAAATGGCCCTCCTGTTACCCCTGTTTCCAAGATGACCGGTTTATTGGTGAACATCCATGTTTGTTTTCCCTTTAACACCGCTTAGCCCCCAATCATTAGGTAAATCGTTTTTATCAACGCCACGACAAAGGCTGAAAATACTCCAAATAAAATAACGGATCCGGCCAATTTAAACATATTGGATCCAACTCCAAGGACAAAACCTTCCGTCCGATGTTCGATTGCTGCAGAAATGACTGCGTTACCGAACCCCGTAACAGGGACGGCACTCCCTGCCCCCCCAAACTGGCCAATGCGGTCGTAAAACCCGAACCCGGTCATCAAAAGGGCCAGAAACACCATGGTTGCCGTTGTCGGACTTCCGGCTGTCTGCTCCGTAAAGTTGAAAAAATAAATATAGAAGTAGGAAATGGCTTGTCCGACTGCGCAGAATATGCCACCTACCAAAAAGGCTTTCAAACAATTCTTCACTAATGGTCTTTTAATTTCATGCTTCCCTTGAAGCTCTTGATACGCATCCTGTATTGGGGTCGTTTTATCCTTGCCGCTCATGTGTTGAACCTCTCTTCTAAATTAATTCTTTTTGAAGTTCTTCAATTTCCTTGAACTTCTTCCTTGCCTTTTTCTCAGGTACATCTTTTTCCTTGAGTAACTCGTTCAATCTTACAGATTCCAAAAAGATTTTATAATCGCTTGAAACAATAAAATCATTATCGGGAAACCTTTCTTCCAGATGTTCAGTCACAGTCTTTTCAATTTTCTTCATGTGAAAACGTTGTAAGTGCTTAACTTTATAAGCGACGATAATCTTTTTCCCGTTCTTCACGACGATCACGTCATAGATGGTGTCTTCATTAGCAACTGTTTCCTTGACCTTTGAGATCAGTCCCTTTTCATCCTTCTCATCCATTCCATTAATGATATCCATCGGTTCAGGATTCGTACGTTTAATCATTGCTAAATTCTCCGTTTTTCCATCATTCTGATTGCTGCATGCAGTAAGCAGCACACACAAAACAACTATAAAAACCAGCCAGCTTCCTTTAAAATATCTTCCTTGTCTGAACATAGAATCACATCCTAATTTATCGTTCTATTGTTATTTTCTTGTTTAACTGTTTTTTTATGAATGGTAGGATTAGGAAAATAAAAAAACCCTTCCAAAATGGAAAGGTTTTTTTACTCAATAGCCTTTATTTTTATTGTTATTATTACAGCCACAGTCCTTCTTGATTTTGATTGGCTGATCTTTTTTTATCGGTTTGGCATATGCCCATGGATTCTGTTTCTGATTCAATTCATGACTCCTCCTTTAAGATCTATATCATACTATATGAACGAATAGACAAGTTGTTTCCAATCATATGTCCATAATTTTGCTGATTAGGACCTCAATAATCGCTCCTACTGCTGCGACGGCAAGGATTAATATCAGTACGTCGCCTATAAACCAATGTTGGATATAAAGGAAAACCAGAAACAGGCTGACCCAGACACCCACGCACCAAAAACAGCTTAGCAATTGTCCAAACCAGCCAAGCAGGCCCTTTTCCTTGGGCATTAAAAATATTTCCACTTCCCCTTCTTCATTTTTTTCCTCTATCTCTTTAAAAAAGGGGCTGCGCAGCGGCTCCATGATTTTATCGAAAACGATCAAGCGTGTCAGCCTGAAGGAAGCCAAGCCCAATATGATAAATAAGGTAAATTCATTTTGTGGGGGAAACATTTAATATTGCTCCTTCACTTGGATTCTTCAATTATTTTGGCATCGATAATATCCGGCAGACCCACGAAACGGATATGGTTCCCTCTTTTAATCTTCACTGACTCCCCTCTCATTCCCAACACATGAAACCGAAGCGTTTCTCCGTTAATTACAGCCTCACATAATGGTTTCGGAAAACCTTGATGATTGGATAGGCGGGAAATGATGTCCCGGGAAGATTCTTTCTTCTCCACCTTTTTCCTTTTTCTCTTAACTGGCTTTTCGTTTTCCTGTTCTATATGTTCAGGGTGTTCCATTTTTTCAACTGGAGTTTGCTCAGGGACATATTGTTCGGTGATTTTCCTTAATCCCGTAATCTCTTTTTCAATTTCCATCATGGCATCATAAACACCAAATTCGCGTTTGACTTTTTCGATTTTTTCTTCTTTATTCTCGGCTTCTTCCTGAAGTTCCGGCTCAGCGCTGTCTTGAGGTTTAGCTTTTTTCGTTCGAAAATCACTTTGCATATTTCCACGCTGATCTGATATTTTTGCTTGATCGACATACAAAAGTGGTTTGGATTCCTTATCGCCATTTTTCTCTGACATGAAAACCCTCCTTAATATTTCAGAATATCCACGGACTGTAGCTGTTCCATCTGGTATTGGACAACTTTTTTCCCGAATTTATGCCTTATGAACAAACTGGATTCTTTTTTTTGTTCCAATTTCCCGAATAGTGTACGGTCATTGATGATGAACTTACAAACAGGCTTAGGTGCAAAGGCTGGAAGTCGGGACAATAGCTCCACCAATTCCTCGGCGGTATATGAAGTGCTGATATTTTTTTCATTCAAATCAATATGTCTCTTCAGCGGATTGTGTCTGGTTTGTTTTCCAACAGCACAAGGCAGACCAACTTTCTTCACGTCCATGATGCCCCTCCTTCTTTTTTACGAATAGGGTTGAAAGCAGGTTTTTGCCGATTCTCGCAAATAATGAATATCAGCTCTATGTATCATTTATATGAGATTCACCCTTCTTTATGCTGGAGATGTGCCACTCCCCCAAAAAAAGGACATCACCCAATCTTGGATATGTTGGGCATTAGTGGAGAAAACTAATAAATAATGGCTGTTAAAGGAGCTCCGAAGATGAAAAAAAGCGGAAAGATCGATCCTTCCTCATTTACTGCCAAGTGCAAAACGGGTATCTCCATTGCATTTTCAAAATTGAGTGATCCGGATGATAACTCTCATCAAAGTTCATTCATCCTGCCCATCAATCTTAGAGAGATCCATTCCAGAATTAAAAATAACTAAACAATGGACCGGTCAGGATAAAAAGAAGAAGTCATTATTAATGGAAAGTGTAACTATCATTTCCAATAATAAAATAAAAGATTTTCTGCCGAATAACGTCATGAATGGCGGACGATTGGTCAATAAAGATTTCGTTCGTGATAACGTAACCCTTTTCCCCGGAACAAAAAAGGATACATCTGTCATCCTTTACGATAAAAAGACAAAAATCACTCCTAGCAAAGGGAAAAACGGGAAAGTCGTTTTGATGTGGACTTAAAAATAAGGGCAAGTGTGGAATTGATGAAAAATGATATAACGCGTAAAACAATATGAATCAGAAATAAAACGCTCAATCAAGAAAGAGATAAAAAAGACATATCAATATACGCAAAAAAGAGATATCGACCTCTTCAACCTCCCTAAAATACTATCGGAATGGAAATGATACTTGGAAAAGAATTTAGAACAAAGGAATGATCCCCTTGGAAGATGATACGCTCAGATCAATTTGGGTTGAGGTAGAACTTCAAGATACCGGTAAACAAAATTATCTCCTATCTTTGAAGGGCATAGAGACAAAGGAGGTGAAAATCAATAAAAAAGGGGACCGATATCGGCCCCCTACTTTTATTGTCATCCGATTACATGGTAACCGGAATCCACATGGATATTTTCCCCGGTAATTCCGCGGGACATGTCACTTAGTAAAAATACTGCCGTATCCCCTACTTCTTCAGGAGTCGTTGTACGGCGAAGCGGTGCTTCTTCTTCAATCTTCTTTAAAATTGTATTGAAGTCACGAACACCTTTAGCGGATAAAGTACGGATAGGTCCCGCTGAAATAGCATTGACTCGAATGTTATCTTTGCCAAGATCACTTGACAGGTAACGGACATTGGCTTCAAGCGAAGCCTTGGCCACTCCCATTACATTATAATTAGGCATGACCCGTTCACCGCCAAGATACGTCATTGTGACGATGCTGCCACCTTCAGGCATGATTTCCTTCGCTGCTTTAGCTACAGCTGTTAAAGAAAATGAACTGATATTATGGGCAAGCAAGAACCCTTCACGGCTCGTGTTGACGAACTCACCATCCAGCTCTTCCTTGTTAGCGAATGCGACACTGTGTACCACGCCATGAATGATACCTGCTTCTTCCTTAATCGTCGCAAAACATTTATCAATGCTTTCATCCTTCGTTACATCACATTGTAAAATGATGGAGGGCTCCCCTTCCAATGTAGAAGATAATTCCTTAACGCTTTTTTCTGTACGGTCTTTTCCGTAAGTGAAGATCAGCTTTGCACCTACTTTATGTAAGGAACGGGCAACTCCCCATGCAATACTTCTTTTATTCGCAACACCCATTATGACAAACGTTTTTCCCTCTAATGAAAAAGTCATCGTATGTGACCTCCTATTTTTAATACAAGTTATTAGTACCTGCTACTAATTACAGTATATCAAATTTCCTTTGATAAAAAAACCGTTTTCTAAAGTCCTCTGGGAATGACCCTCCAAGAGGGCATTCTTTGACTTATAATAAATAGCCCATTAATAATGTTGCTAATCCGAAATAAATAAGAATACTGATAAGGTCATTTATAGTTGTAATGAAAGGACCTGAAGCTACTGCTGGATCGATTTTCATTTTATGCATGAGAAGCGGGACGATTGAACCGGCAAGTGTGGCAACGATTAGAGTTATGAAAATCGAAATACCGACTAATAATCCCAGTATTAAATCATTTTGCCAAAAATAGACGATAAAAATGATGGCAATTCCGCATGTCAGGCCAATAATAAGGCCAGTTCCAGCCTCTCGAAGGACTAGTTTCCACTTGCTTTCCTGTTCTAATTCACCTGTTGCGATCCCTCTGACCGCTACTGCCAATGCTTGTGTTCCTGTATTTCCAGCCATTCCGCCAATCAATGGAATAAATACAGCCAGAATCGCTTTTTGGCTTAGTGTCTCTTCGAATCGGCCGATCAAACTCGCAGTCAGCAAGCCTAAGAACAAGAGGATGACCAACCATGGCAGCCGTTTTTTTGCAGCTGAAAATGGACTCTTATCAACATGATCAAGATCAGATATACCTGCCAATTTAGAATAATCATCGGATGCCTCTTCATCCATGACATCAATGATATCATCAACCGTAATAATCCCTAACAAATGGTTTTGGAAATCGACGACCGGCACGGCAAGGAAATTATAGTCCCTTATTTTTCGTGCCACCTCTTCCTGGTCTTCAGATACAGGTACCGAAACTACCCTGTCATCCATTAAATCACCGATTAAAGCATCTTCATCTGCAATGATCAATGTCCTGAGCGATAAAACACCAAGCAGCTTCTTATCCTGATCGGTAACGAAAACATAATATATCGTTTCCGCATCCGGAGCTTCCCTTTTTAAGATCTGCATGGCTGATCGAGCCGTTTCATTTGCTTCTATGGCAATGAACTCTGTCGTCATGATACTTCCTGCCGTAGATTCCTCATAATTCAGAAGCCCCTGGATTTCACTTGCGGCTTCATCATCCATGATGGTCAAATAGCTGACGGCCTGCTCATCATTGATTTCATTCAGGACGTCAGCAGCATCATCCGCATACATATGGGAAAGCATTTCGGCTGCGTAAGAAGGATTCATTTCAGCCAACAGGCTTTCGTAATCCTCTTCATCTATTTCTATATTTTCAAAAAGGTCCGCCATTTCTTCCGGTGACAAATATGTGTAAACGACGGATCTGAATTCATCTGACAAGCTTGTATAAAATTGAGCCTGATCATAAGGATGCATTTCAAGGAACTCCGTACGAAACTGATCTAGATTTTCCGTTTTAAGCGCTTCAAGCAAAAACTCGTTATCCACTTGACTACTCTCCCGCTCCCGGTCCTTCATCTCCTCCATAACCATACACCTCCTAAAACATATTTTTTCATTTCCTCGGTTTATATTTTATTTTTTAAATAATACTATACTAATACCATAAACATATACAAAACAAACAAAGGATGTGTCAAATGAACATCGATATCATAGGGGACATTCATGGATGTTTCGCTGAATTCAGGCAGCTGACCGAAAAAATGGGCTATACATGGGAGACTGGGTTTCCTGTACATCCCTCTGGAAGGATCCTCGGCTTTGTAGGGGATTTAACCGATCGCGGCCCCAATTCCCTGCAAGTGATCGAGGTTGTCCATGAATTAGTCATTAACCAAAATATAGCAAGGTATGCCCCAGGTAACCACTGCAATAAATTGTATCGTTATTTTTCAGGCAATAAAGTCCAAATATCACATGGTTTGGAGACTACTGTAGCTGAATACGAATCACTGAACAGTCGGGAGCAGAAAAAAATCCGAAAAAAATTCATGGATCTGTATGAACGTTCCCCACTTTACCAACTCATTGATGAAGGGCGATTGATCATTGCCCATGCAGGAATTCGCAGTGACTATATTGGTCAATATAGCAGTAAAGTAAAAACCTTTGTCCTCTATGGTGATATAAATGGCTCCAAACATCCGGATGGGTCTCCGGTCAGGAAGGACTGGGCCAAATCATACAAAGGGGAAACTTGGATCGTATATGGACACACACCTGTCCCTGAAGCTAGACGAGTCAATCATACATACAATATTGATACAGGCTGCGTCTTCGGTGGAAAACTGACGGCTGTCCGTTATCCCGAAATGGATCTTCAAGAGGTGCCTTCAACGATGCCATATATAGCTGAAAAATTCAGGACATCTTTTGATTAACCAAAAAAACTCGCCATCCTGGTGAGTTTTTTTGCGTCTATGGATTTTTTCATAATCTTGAATCATTCGTTTTAATGTGCCCCGTTATAAAGTCAGGAATCCCATCCTTTACTTCCCTCGAGCAAACGGGTCATATCTTCTGGCAATTCTTCTTGAAACAACATCATCTTCTTTGTGAAAGGATGTAAAAATTTCAACTCAAAACAATGCAGGGCTTGGCGAGGGATACCTCTCCTGTTCCCTCCATATAAATCATCACCAGCCAGCGGGTGACCAATATGCGCCATATGGACCCTGATTTGATGTGTACGCCCTGTTCGCAATTCCAAATTAAGGAATGTATGGGACTCTGTGTGTGCCAATACCTTAAATAGGGTACAGGCATGCCGGCCATCCTCCCTGACTTCCCGTTCAATGATGCTTGTCGATTTTCGTCCGATTGGCGCGACTATCTCCCCTACAGGTCCTTCAACGATACCTTCAGCTATGGCTTGGTATCTCCGTTTAACCTGTCCTGATTTTTGCTGTTCACTTAAAAGGTGATGGATATGCCGGTGCTTGGCAACTAAAACCAGACCCGATGTGTCCCGGTCAAGACGTGTAACTATATGGATCGTCGCCTGTACTCCCGTCTCCCTATAATAACCCGCCAAGCCATTCGCCAGACTGCCGTTGGGATGCTCGCGGGAAGGAATGGTATTCATGAAAGGGGGCTTGGCCACCACCAATACAAAGTCATCTTCATACCTGACATCCAGTGGGATGGGTTCCGGTAAAAGGCCTTCGCTAGCCTGCTCCGGCGGGAATATGACGGTGACGGTGTCGCCTGTTTCAATCCGTTCCCTAACGGTTACTTCTTCGCCGTTCAACCGGATATATCCACCTTTAAACTTAATATCCGTTAATGCTCGTTTTGAAATATCGCATTTGCTGAGAAACTCTCGCAATAAAGAGCCAGAATCCTCTTCAAAAACCGACCAGGTCAAAGAAAAGTTTTGATTTGACATGAGGTGAGTCTATCTCCTTAATTAGCAATAAATGAATCATGCACTCTTTTCCAGAAAGGAAAAGGGCGGAATCTGGCAAATCGGATCTTTTCATCTGCCACTCGGCACTGTATCGACTTTACATTCTCCTGAAGCAAGGACAAATGGTCGACAGTAATTTGAAAATTGACCGCATTTACCGGCCTGAACATGCATGTATGATGTGCCGGCAGCAGAAGTGGAGATCCTACCGTTCTAAATACCCGGTTATTAATGGATGCCAATTCGGTAATCTGGATGGCATCGATTGATGGATGGACGATGGCCCCGCCAAGCGCCTTATTATACGCAGTGCTTCCAGATGGCGTCGCAATGCATAAACCATCTCCACGGAACGTCTCGAAATGCTGGCCGCGTATTTCAACGTCCATTACGAGCGTACCTTCAACACTTTTGACTGTCGATTCATTCAAAGCCAAAAATCTGGCTTCCCGTCCTCCATGCTGATAACGGACAATCGTTTCGAGCAGTGGATATTCCACTATTTGAAATGGGGTTTTCGCTAAAGCTATCACCAATTTTTCGATTTCATCAGGGGTCCAATCTGCATAAAACCCAAGATGTCCTGTATGTACACCAACAAAGGCGGTTTTATCCAATCGATTCTTATAACGGTGAAAAGCATATAATAAAGTGCCATCACCACCGACAGAAATGACAATATCCGGCTGATCTTCGTCATATTCCAAATGAAAGTCCTGGAGATATGTTCGCATCCTTTGCATTAAAGTATTCGATTTAGCATCTCCTTTTGACGTAATCGCAAATTTCATGTAATCCCACCTTCAATTTAGACTTCTTCTCGTTTTCCCATTTATGCGTTCAAGAATCTTTCTTCCTGGAAAAAAGACGCTGTGCTTCCTGGATTTCCGTACGGATTTGCGACATTTCTGCATCGAGCAGGAAGGCCGCTTCAGCTGCGCGTTTGAGCCGCAGTTGAATATCTTCCGGGAAAATGCCTTTATATTTATAATTCAAAGAATGTTCAATCGTCGCCCAAAAATTCATCGCAAGAGTCCTGATTTGAATTTCGGCAAGGATATTCTTTTCGCCATGTATCGTCTGGACCGGATAGCGGATTACAACATGATAAGATCGATAACCGCTTGCTTTTTTATGGGAAATATAATTCCTCTCCTCGACTATCTCGAAGTCATTGCGACCTCGTAATAGTTCAACTACCTGTTCGATATCATCCACGAACTGGCACATCATGCGAAGCCCTGCAATATCCTGAATTTCAGTTCCCAATTTATCAATGGGAATGTCCTTTAGGCTCGCCTTATCCAATATGCTGACAATCGGCTTTACCCTGCCTGTTACAAATTCGATCGGTGAGTGAATATTCTCTCTCTCAAACTGTTTCCTTAAACCCTTTAGCTTAACCTTTAATTCTTCGACAGCCTGAGTATAAGGCGCCAAGAAATCGTCCCAACTCTCCATTGCCACACCACCTATATCTATCTAAAAAGCGCCTGTTCAACTCTGGTATGGGCAGAACGCTCTCCTGAATCCAGAAGTCACATGACTTATGCAAAATTCACCACTGGATCCTATTAAATCTTTCCCTAGCAAAAAGTATGTATTAAATTTCTATATATACGATGATTCATTCTCGTGCTCAACGTTTATATTTTATCATATCCTGCAATTGATTCCTAAATATTCAAGTACAATAGCAAAAAATTATTGAATTCAATTTGACAGCTGGAATGGTTCTTATATGATTAACCTAAGAATCAGCCAGAAAGGAAGGTAACACATGAACCAGCATATTGAAATTGAATTTAAAAACCTCTTAAACGAAAAAGAATTTCGCCAACTGATCGACTACTTTCATGTCGGGGCATCGAAGTTTAAAACACAGAAAAACCATTACTTCGATACACCTGGATTCTCTTTGAAAAAGCAAGACTCTGCACTTAGGATCAGGGAGAAAAACGGGCATTACGAGCTGACTTTAAAACAGCCAGCTACAGAAGGATTATTGGAAACGAATCAGGATATTCCTGAAGAAACTGCATATGCGTTCCTGAAACAAAACATATTCCCTGATGGCGGGATCCGACATCTTATCCTCGAATGCGGAATTGATCCAAAAGACTTTATATGCTTCGGGACACTAAAGACAGACCGTTTTGAATTTCCTTACAAAGAGGGTTTAATCGTTTTAGATCATAGTTCGTATTTGAATCAGGAAGATTTTGAGCTTGAATATGAAGTGACGGATGCAAAAGCCGGGAAAAAAAATTTCCTGGCCCTCCTTGAAACCCTTCAAATTCCGGTAAGGGAAACCGAAAATAAAGTTAAGAGGTTTTATCGTGCCAAATTCCAGGAATAATCCTGTTTGAACCCATTCGGAGGTGGAGAGTTTGAAAATCCAAGATTTCAAAACGTTTATGGAATTGCAGGCAATCCAGCAATTCACGAACGACAACATCAAAAATACAAATTCATCTCGATCCGTTTTCCAGGACATGCTTTCGTCGCTGGTTTCGGGTGATGCTCTGGAAGGCACTTCACAGACATTGGGTTCTTTATTATCCAATGTGGAAGCGGAAACGAAGTCCTTTCTTCAGCCCGGCAGCCTGACATACATGAACATCAACCCGATATCCACTGCCCATGCTAACAATCAGAGCAGCGAAACCGAAACAAACTATGATCATATCATCAGCCAGGCGGCAAGTTTATATAATCTCCCGGAAAAACTGATTAAGTCTGTCATTAAACAAGAATCGAACTTCAACCCTGAAGCCACCAGTTATGCGGGTGCAACTGGCCTTATGCAGTTAATGCCAGCAACTGCAAAAAGCCTTGGGGTGGATGATGCAACCGATCCAGAACAAAACATCATGGGCGGGAGTAAATATTTAAGTCAAATGATGGCACGTTATGACGGGGACATCCAGGTTGCCCTTGCTGCTTATAATGCAGGACCAGGAAATGTCGATAAATATAACGGCATCCCGCCTTTTAGAGAAACTCAGAACTATGTTCAAAAAGTTTTTGGCACATTTTCAAGCTAAAGCAAGCTGACCCTGTTTGTTCATGACGGGTCAGTTTTTTCATGTCTATATATGCTTCTTCCACGCACCCCGAGCAAATGGTAAAGCTCCCCAAAAGCCTTCATTTTCAACCATTCCCCTGTGTCATACTACAGATGTAAAATTTTCTTTAAGCTATATATTTGTTATATCAGTACGTCATTGATAAAATATGAATAAATATCAACCATCTTTCTTTAAAAGGAGTAATCAACATGATGCAAGGGAACCCTACACCATATGAATTAATTGGAGAAGGGCAATTACACAAATTAATTGATGTGTTTTACTCCAACGTTAGTCAACACCCGGATCTGCAGCCAATATTCCCTGACGATTTAACTGAAACGGTCCGTAAGCAAAAACAATTCATGACTCAATATTTAGGGGGTCCCTCTTTATATACCGAAGAGCATGGCCATCCTATGTTGCGGGCTCGACATATACCTTTTGAAATTACACCAGAACGTGCGAAAGCCTGGCTCTCATGCATGTATCAAGCCATGGACGAAGTTGGCCTTGAAGGTGAGATTAGGGAGTTTTTCTATCACCGCCTCTATTTGACGGCACAGCATATGATCAATACATCCGGAACTGACGGGAAAGGAGAAGACAGTTGAGCGCACAAAAACCAGTTTTCAATATTTCCGATTGGATCAAGACGCAGCATTGCTATGATATAGGAAAAAAGCCAATTGAAATTTATGTTTTTGTTGATCCGCTTTGTCCCGAATGCTGGGGCTTAGAACCAATTATTAGGAAATTACAGATAGAATATGGCCAATTGTTCAGTTTACGCCATGTTTTAAGCGGTAAAATCGATTCTCTTAATATGGGGAAAAATAAAAATTATGAAAACATTGCTCAAGTTTGGGAAAAGACAGCCAGCCGCTCGGGAATGTCCTGTGACGGGAGCCTTTGGTCTGAAAACCCAATTTCTTCTCCATATACAGCTTCCATCGCAATAAAAGCCGCGGAATTGCAGGGCCGTAAATTGGCCATTCGCTTTTTAAGGCAGCTTCAAGAATATGTATTCATAGGTAAAAAGGATATATCCAATATCGAAGTCTTGACCGAATGTGCCAAAATGGTTGGACTGGATGTTGAGGAATTCCTTTATGACATCAATTCTTCCAGTGCAGCCAAAGGCTTTCAATGTGACATGAAAATCACAAGTGAAATGGAAGTGACTGAAATACCTTCCCTTGTCTTTTTCAATCAAAATATTGAAGAAGAGGGAATAAAGGTTTCAGGTGTCTATTCTTACGAGGTATATGTTCAAATTTTAGAAGATATGCTGAATGGTCTTCCAGCCCCTGCACCCCCTCCCTCTCTCGAAGAATTTTTAAGCTGTTTCAAACTAGTGGCCACAAAGGAGATTGAAACGGTTTATAATATGAGTAAGAATAACGTCGAGTTGGAAATGAAAAAGCTTGTTTTAAAACAGTTGGCAGAGAAAATTCCTGCTAAATACGGAACTTTTTGGAGATATACAAAGAAGCAGTCATGAATTTGGCTGCTTCTTAGTTATAAAAAGGAAAAACCATGCAAATCAAAAGATTGCATGGTTTTTTTATTTAGAAATAAGGGGATGGGAGAAATTTTACACGATCAAACAAAGGGGTATAAGTTTGTTTGTGATTCACTTCACAATATATAATATAACAGATAACCCTTTTACGTTTCAACTATATGTGTAACTTTTCACAAATTGTTCACAATATATATTTTTTCATCTTTTATTATCCCTGCTGGTATATATAGCTAAATAAGAGCCAATTTTAATTTAAAGCCTTAAGTGTTTTTGATATCTGATATAGCTTGGAATGAACTAATTGTGAAATATATCACAATAATAAACTAATTCATTTCTTTTTATAACTTCATCTTTCGTTACTTTTGTTACTACCGTTACCATTTTAATCTTTTTACATTTCATTCAAATGAAAAACCCCAGCAAATCGCGAAATTTGCTGAGGTTTTCATCTATTTATACGATTAAGGGGATGGGAGAAATTTCACGACGAACAAACAAAGGGGTATATGTTTGGGATGTGATAACTTCTATATCTGTACTATAGCAGATTATACACCTTATTTGCAAGAACTTTGTGCGCAACTTCACATTATTGTCATATTCTTAGAATACTGCTTATTCTAAAACATACTATCTAATAAAGAGCAGATGAGTTTTTACTGCTGCCAGGTTGGAGGTGACCAAATTGAAAGGCTTTATTCTACTCATACTCTTGATAGGGTCGCTATTTGTCCAGCTACTCGGTATCATGGACCTCATTCCTCTGTATTTTACCTCCCCTATTCTATTTTTTGCTTTCTTCATAATTCTTCATAGTTTAAATCAGAGAAATCGTTTTAAAGGATTATGACGGACATCGATATAAAGATGAAAAGGACCCGAAGTGTTCGGGTCCTTTTCACATCCTATTTTTTCAAAAGTTCTTCCAACTCATTTAATTTTTCTTCGAATACATTCATGGCTTCTTGTACAGGCTCGGCTTTTGTCATATCTACGCCGGCCTTTTTGAGTACTTCAATCGGATAATCGGAACTTCCTGACTTCAAGAACTCCAGATACCTTTCGACAGCCGGCTCTCCTTCTTCAAGGATTTGCTTGCTCAATGCTGTTGCTGCACTGATTCCAGTTGCATATTGATAAACATAGTAATTATAGTAGAAGTGTGGAATACGAGCCCATTCCAAACCGATTTCTTCATCAATCGTCACGTTCTCGCCAAAGTATTTCTTGTTCAGCTCATAATATTCCTTAGTGAGCATATCCGCTGTCAACGCTTCCCCATTTTGAGCTTTTAAATGAATGGTATGTTCGAACTCTGCAAACATCGTTTGTCGGAACAATGTGCCACGGAAACCTTCCAGGTAATGGTTCAGTAAATAGATGCGTTTCTTTTCATCTTCGATTGAATTCAGTAAATAATCATTCAACAGGTTTTCATTACAAGTCGATGCAACTTCCGCTACAAATATTGAATAATTCCCGTATGGATATGGCTGATGTTTCCGTGTATAGTAGCTATGGACCGAATGCCCAAACTCATGAACGAGCGTGAATAAGTTATTGACGTTATTTTGCCAGTTCATCAGAATATAAGGGTTCGTCCCGTATGTACCCGAAGAATAGGCACCGCTTCGTTTCCCTTTGTTTTCATGCACATCGACCCAACGGTTTTCAAATCCCTCTTTCAAAACGTTCAAATAGTCCTCCCCAAGCGGAGCAAGGCCTTTAAGGACATAATCTTTGGCCTCGTCATATGTCACTTCCATCTTCACTTCTTTAACAAGAGGAGTGAATAGATCATACATATGAAGTTCATCTAATTCCAGTACTTTTTTACGTAAATCAAGATAACGGTGCAGTAATGGCAAGTTGTCGTTGACCGTTTTAACGAGATTATCGTATACGGTCTCAGGAATGTTATTATTACTTAACGCCGCTTGGCGTGCTGATTCATATTTTCGAACCGTGGCATTGAAGTTGTGGTTTTTCACCTCACCTGACAGGGTTGAAGCAAATGTATTACGGAACTCCCCGTACTTGCTGTATACCCCTTTAAATGCCTCCTCACGTACACGGCGATCTTCACTCTCAAGAAACCTGATATACCTTCCGTGAGTAATTTCGACTTCATTTCCCTCTTCATCCTTGATGGTCGGGAATTTCAGGTCGGCATTGTTAAGCATACCGAAAGTATTGCCCGATGCATCGAGTACTTCTGATGCCTGCGCCAATAATTCTTCCTGCTCTGCTGATAAGATATGGGGTCTCTGAAGATTGATTTCCTCTAAAGAATGTTTATATAATTTCAATTCTTCTTTTTCTTCCAAAAACCCTTCCACTTTGCTTTCGTCAATACTCAATAGTTCAGGAACCATGTATGAAAACGCAGCCGCTGCCTGGGCGTATAAAGCTTTTGCCCGATCCTCCATCCCTTGATAAAAAGGATTGGTTGTATCTTGATCATTGCGCATATGTGAATAAGAATAAACTTTGCCTAGCTTCTCGAAAACCTCATCTTGAAGTTGAAGGGCCGCAAATAGCTTTTCTGCGCTTTCCCCCAACGTCCCTTTATGTGCCTCCGCTTTCTTGAGGTCTTCCTTTACCGTTTTGAAGGCAGCTTCCCAATCTTCCTCGGTTGCGAAGATATCTTCCAGTCTCCAAGTATCTTCAGGAGCTATTTCGCTTCTTGAAGGTAATGTATTCGCTTTTGTTTCCTGTGCCATAAAAAATTCCTCCCCATTCTATAGAAACTTGCCATTGGGCTGACTCATTAATCCGATTGAACACTGCAATGCTTCATTCTGCGTTCATTCTTTCTTAACGTTTTTGATTCCCAGTTCTTATTACTATTTCTCCATTTACAAAAATAATCCTGCCATTTCATCTGAATTCAAGATAAATAGAGATGTCATCACTGATTATACTGGATATTCCCCTTTTCAATCATCAATTTATGCTTTTCATAGAAATCTTTTTCCAAAATTTGAGCTTGATCACTTGTGACGGGAAGAGTAATTTCCTTTTCAACTTTAAAAACCCCTTCTTCCAGCTTTGATAGATAACCCAATTGCTCCAAAATCCTGATATATTGACCTATAGGATACTCGATGGTTTTTTCATGAAGCAATGGCAACGATCTGAACTTTATTTCCCCTTTTTTTGAACGCTTTCTAAAAATGTGGATAATATCAGCCATAGAAATCTTTTCCCCTGTTCTTTTTCCTTGAAACACCTCCATGTATAACCATGCCTGCCATTCTATTGAGGCAGTTTCGATCAACAGCATCCCTCTGACGGGAACACCCACTTCAATTGGAAGTGTCGCAGGTGATATATGATGTAAATATAGCGCTTCGAAAAAAGGATCGCGTCTGCGTGCTGTTTTCACTCGATGGAGGGACCAGCCATTTCGTTTATATCTCCATACAGGGAGAAAAGGGAAACGGAAGCAGTTCTGGGGCAATGCCCGACTAGGGGGAAGGAGCTTGAAAGAAGCTGTTGTCAATTCGGCAAAGACGGTTCTAGGGGTAAAAGGAGTGAGGTTTTTCAATACTGATAAATGATCAGTTTCCGGACAATACAACCAAAGAAACGGATGATGGAAGCTGCCGGTGACGAAGAGCCATTGGAAGCGGGATAAACTGAATTCATAAAAGCCTTTCCTTTTTAAGCTTTTTGCAGCGAGGATCCAGATTGGCTTGATGCCTATGCTTTGATAGGCTCTTGACCTTTCCATGAATTCCACCTCGGGAATAACTGAGCATTGAAATTCTATCGCATAGCGATTACTTCCTATCCTAACTAAAATATCAGCCCTTTTCTTAATTTCGGGAAGGTAGGCTTCTAGATCCACTTGATAACCATGTGATAAAAACCACTGAAACAATTTTCTTTTTCCCATTAAATGATAGGCAGATTCCGGTTCTGAAGAAGCACCGCATGAAGAACTATTTTTATGGGCGAAATGCGGAACCCTTACGTTTCCCGCTTTGATGGTCAATTCCATCTTGCAGCATGGACAGTAATAATCTGCTGATTTTCTCCACTCATCAATCATGTTTGCCGGTATCTTTTCAGGAAGGGTAATCCAAGCCCCATCTTTATTTATCGCAGTTAGCATACATCTCCTCCTCATCCACTACATTCGCCTGCTTCGCTTAGGATTCCTTTTAATGTGCAAAAAAAAATGCCTGATCGGCATAAAAGAGAGTTACTATCTAAAGAAGGGGGGAAAGCAATCGGCAAGTGGACTCCAATAATTTCAAACCGAAATTCCGTTTGGAAAACGCATCAATCTCCAGTTCTTGGGATACCTTCATATCTTCCATGTAATCATTCACCAGCTGCTGAGTACTTTCCGTCCGGTAGAGAAAAGCATTGACTTCAAAATTCAGGTGAAAGCTTCTCATATCGATATTGGTTGTCCCAATTGATGCCAGTTGGTCATCCACAATGATGATTTTACTATGCATGAAGCCTTCATTATATTGGAATATACGAACTCCCGAAGCAAGCAATTCGGGAAAATAAGTTCTCGATGCATGAAATACGATACGTTTATCGGGGTTCTTCGGGACGAGAAGCCTGACATCCAAACCACTTAAAGCAGCCACCTTCAATGCTTGTAAGATATCATCATCAGGAACGAAATACGGGGAGGCAATCCAGACGGACTTTTCTGCTGAAGTGATCATCTTAAAAAAAATGCTTTTAATGATTGTCCATTCACTATCCGGCCCGCCGCCAATCAATTGTACTCCGCCATGTCCGTGATGGTTCGTCATTCCGGCCATGAGGTATTCATCGCTTAAAAAACTATTATTGGTGCTATAATACCAATCCTGCAGAAATATGAGCTGTAAAGTCCTGACCGCTTCCCCCTTTATGATAAGATGCGTATCCCGCCAAGAACCGAATTTCTGGTCTTGTCCCAAATATTCATCCCCTATATTGAGGCCGCCAATGAAACCGACAGAACCATCTATCACAATTATTTTACGATGGTTGCGAAAGTTGAATTTATTATTTAATAAAGGGAAATGCAACGGACCAAAGGCCACCATTTCGGCTCCCGCATTCTTCAGTTCATCGATATAAGAGCGAGCCAACTTCCAAGAACCAACCGCATCATAGAGAAAACGGACCTTTACCCCTTCTTTTACTTTTTGTATCAAGATGTCTTTTAGCAGTACGCCAATGCGGTCATCCCTAACAATATAATATTCTAAATGAATATGATGTCTTGCTTTTTTCAATTCTTCGATGATATTGGAAAATGTCTCCTCACCATTCCTTAAAACCCTGGTTTCGGTCGTAAATGAAACAGGGCTATTCCCCAGCCTATTTGCAAGAGTGATTAACTGCTGAGGGTTCTCGCCCATTTCCTTAATTCGTTCATTATATCCCGCTTCGCCGCTTATTTTCACGAAAGTCTGTTTATCCAAAAAGTACTTCTTGCGAAATATCCTTTCTTTCCGAAAATTACGGCCAAACAAAAAGTAAAAAATGAAACCGATGAATGGGAAAGCGCAAAAAATAACAAGCCATGTTATGGTCTGGATGGGATCTCGATTTTCCAGGAAAATGTTGAATCCAATTATCACCAAGAAAAGGGTCAATATAAGGCTAGAATAAAAAATCAGCCCCCCATCAACGCCATTTATTAGAAAATACCAAGTGCTGACCAACATGAGAATAAGCAGACCGATGCCAACTATATTCTTCACCTAGACTCCCTCCAATTAACAAACACAGGCACACTAAAAAACCCCCTTAGACGAAAAGGCCGATTTCTACTGAAATCGGCCTCAACAGTCTATGCGAAATATTTATCGACCGTTGTGAATACATCATTTTCGATAACTATCTTTCCGTACTCTTCAAGCATGTGCACCGTTATAGGTGACTCCTGGCTATATTCCAATAAAAGACTTAGAACATTATCGATTTCTTCCTCATCAATCTCCGCTTCGGAAAATTCGATATAAAGATAATATTTATTCTGATAAACATAAAGTTTAGTCGTCCAATCATCCAAGCCATGACGTTTGCTCAATGAAATGACATCTTCAAAATCCTCGAAAGTCGTGATGAATTCAATCATTCCATCTTCGAATGTCATACCGCTTTCTTCATCTTTACCATGAAAATGTTGATCAAGAAGCGTATCCATCTTGTCTGATACATTCAAATCCCTTAACTTATCATCTGAAAGAGGCAGCTCGAGTTTCTGACCATCTTTGGCAAGCTGGGCTTTTGTGACCAAAACTTCCAAGCCTTTTTCAAGGGCTTGAACTTGAATCCATAAAGGTCCTTCAATCATGAATTCTTCTTCTTGATGCACTTCATCCATCATTTCCCAAAAAAGTTCCTCACTTCGCTCGCGGCTGTACCAAATTTCTTCGCGATCAAAGCCTCTTTCTTCAATATCTATATAGGAAATATAAAATTTTACCGTATCGTCATTAATGCGTTCGATTTCCATGATTCCCCTCTCCCTTCCTTTCTCATTTTGAAGGGATAATAACCCCCAAGCGAAAATTGCTCTTAAAAGCTCTTTACCCGTAAGTGAATACTGTAAATCATGATAGTCATTAAAACAGACTATTTTACATCATTTTATGACAAAACCTTGAAGAAGGGAAATAAAAAACATTACTTATCTAAAAAACAATTGTTTGCCTAATATTCCATACATTCTATAAAAAAATACATCCACATGCAACTATCATAATGCTTTAATAAATTTTAATCTTAATGCCGTCAATGTCATATTATATACACGGCATGATGAGCTGCATTCTTATTTTTTCTTTAAATGATGACGGTTCAAGGAACCTGCTACAGCTCGGGAACGACCGCTGTCGCCTATGAATCCTGTTATGTTCCCCGTCATTAAGTAAAAAAAATCGGCGGAAAATCGGATATGTATAAAGAAAAAGCCCTGCACATTTCCTGGCAGAGCTTGAAAGACCTTATTAGTTGACCATACGTTGTGCTTCCCGTAATTGGAAGGTACGGACTTTACGCGGTAAAAAGCGTCTTATCTCATCTTCATTATAACCAACTTGAAGCCGTTTCTCGTCAAGGATAATTGGGCGTCTCAACAATCCTGGATTCTCCTTGATCAATTTATATAATTCTTGAAGAGGCAGGCTCTCTAAATTAACGTTTAACTTTTGGAAAGTTTTTGACCGTGTTGAAATGATTTCATCCGTTCCATCTTCTGTCATACGAAGAATTTCTTTAATCTCATCAATCGTTAACGGTTCTGAAAAAATGTTTCTTTCTTTATATCCAATCTCATGTTCCTCTAACCATGCTTTTGCTTTTCTGCATGAAGTACAACTAGGTGATGTATATAATGTTACCATGCTTACTCACACTCCCTAAATATAGAATCGGTGATCTATGAGGGGAAATCTACTATTAGTATTCATAAGTACCACTCTAATTTGAAATAATTTTAAATAAGTATTTCATGTTCCTTATTATACACTAATTTTTTTAAAATGAATACCCTTTTTGATATTTGAAAAAATCCTTTAAAACTTCCTGTTCAGCCTGTACTATAGCTTTTTCATTTTTTTATGTAATACATTAAGACCACATTTTCTAATTGAAAAAACACACCTGCCATTCTCATTTAACTCTCAATTCGGCCCTCATGATTTTTTAATTAATTCGTTACTTTTATTTACCCCCAATCCTTGTCAATAAACAAGTTCATGTTAATATATTTTCTTTAATAAAAAGCAAATTCCTCCTTTTACATTAAAAACCATTCTTTTAGCACATATATTTCCAAAAGTTAAAAAGGTAATTCGAAAGAATCAACGATAAGGGAGTAATCTACCATCCAAGAAGTTATAGATATTCATTTTCTTGCAAAATATGCAAAATAAGAAAAGACAGTCTAAAAAAAGATCCTGGTGTTTTCAGAAACCCTCACCCTTTCCGCCGACTGTCTGCCACCCTCTCCTGAACGCAAGCGTCTCCGGTAGCTCGGTCAGCCAGTTACTCGGCTGGAGTGTCGCATATTTCTTCAATCCATTAAGGGTTTCCTAAAACAATAAAAAACCATATAAATCGAGTTTGCTTACAGTTTTTTCTTTAAAAGCGTTCCAGTTGATTTCAGAAATCCGCCCCCTTTCCGTCGACTGTCTGCCATCCCCTCCTGAACTCAAGCGTCTCCGGTAGCTTGGTCAGCCAGTTGCTCGGCTGGAGTGTCGCAAAATTCTTCAATATATTTGGGGTTACATCCAAGTGAAAAGGGTGAACATTGGATCTTAACCAAGTTCTCCTTTTAAAAAGCATGGTGTGAAGTAAAACCATTCCGGATCTCTTTTATCGACAAATTCTAAGAAAAAACAGATTGCTTCACTTTTTCTAAAATAAATGTTCTCTGCTGAGTACTTTTTTCGTCCTTTTCCGCAACTTTTTTCGACAAACTAAAAAGGGCCGGTGAACGACCGGCCCTTTCCCCTCAAATTTCCATCTCTTTAAAAATATCCGTTTCCTGACTTGCATTCAAACTTAGTACTTCATCTACATCTTGATAAGATTTCCCATAAAGGTCATCATCTTTGTAAGTATGGATTTCAGAATATATCTCTTTCATGAAATCAAATACGTCTTCTTCATCAACAGATGGATTTGCCGGCCAATATAAAATTTCCATAGGCGTATTCTCCTTGGTGGCAAGGGATTTTCTGCTGTAGGAAATTGAAGAGGCATGCTGGAATCCTTCCCTTTTATAAAATTTCAGCCTTTTAAATGTATCGTCATCATTTTCTTGTACTGGTTCTACTTCCAGCAAGATCGTTTTCTGCTTTTTTTGCAATTTTTGAATCAATTTCCTTCCTAGTCCCTGCCCTCTTGAATTCTTTGATACAAAAAGGTAATCAACGAATATAAACTCTTCCCCTTCCACATACAATAAAACATGGTCGGGGCCTTCATCCTTTTTATATATTTCCTGCTTATCTTCTAAAAGAACTTCTATATGTTCTTTGGACTTCATTTCCTCAATAGGGAAATACTGGTTCAACTTATCATACCAATTCATAATTTAATCTCCTCATTTGCTAGATTATACTTTCCAGATTTTTTCTTATCCACTACAATGGAACTTGAATAGCTTGAAAATATTAGGAGGGTTTTGATGATCAGTTACTTTTTAGACTTTTTTTTAGTCGCTGCTTGCGTTATTGGCATTACAGCTGTGAATGGCGTTGTAACGAATGGCGTCGGCGAAAAATGGTTTGGCGGGAAACGTCACTCTCATATTTTCGATCAATCGAAACGAATTCAGTCAGGGTGGAGTAAAGTTGGCGGGAATAAAAAGCGGTGATTCTGAGAGAAATTGGATGACCGGAAGGAAATTCCAAGGTCATCCTTTTTTCATGGGGTATAGTCTACTCCCTTTGTATATCGATTTGCTGCATTCCATAATAAGTATTCATCAATACCATTATCATTCAATGCTTTTATTTGGGCTTCCACTTCTTCCTTACCATACCTTTGGTAATTACCCTCTCCTAAATATGAGGCAGTAAAATCTTGTAACCAAGGTCTTGAAGTTGGTGGTGTTTTTAATTCCTTCAGCTTTCCGTTCTCCAATTTCGCATATTCCTTAACGAGATTATAAGGCTCCAAATCAGGCTTATCGATACCAAAATAAGATGTCCAGTGACTCGGATAGATCATCGAGGAAATTACATCGACATTCTCAGAGATTTTTGTGAAGTTTTGCCCGATTCCGGGAGCTTCAGGCAATGTAGCCGCATATCCAAAAATATCCACTGACACTTCCACATCGTATGGCTCCAGTTGTTTCCTCGCATAACTTACGAAGTCTGTCACTGCCTGAACCCTTTTGGCTGTATGACTCATTTTCGCTTCATCATATTCACCGACATTATATTCCAAATCATCTTCTTTATTTTCGAATCCTTCGGGAAAACGGACATAGTCAAATTGAATTTCTTTAAAACCCATCTTTGCCGCTTCAATGGCAACACCGACATTATAATCCCATACCTCTTTTAAGAATGGGTTCACGAAGGCTTCACCTCTGCCATTCTTCCACACCTTTTCACCATCTAAAAAAGACAATTCAGGTTTCTCTTTGGCCAAAAGGGAATCTTTAAAGACGACAACCCTTGCAATCGGATAAATCTGTTTATCCTCAAATTTTTTCAGCATTGCCCTTGGGTTTTTTATGTAGTCTTTACCAATCCCAGCATATGGAGAATCGGGATCTTCGGTTTTAAACGTTACGTTCCCCTTGTCATCCTTAATGTCAATGACCATCGCATTCAAATCGGTTTCATCTACATATTTAATAAGTTCATTCAATTTAGTGCCACCCGCTGCAGGCCCTGTCACATATATCCCGCGTACAGCATCCGGATAGTCAAATTTCAACCCCGAATCAAAAACAAAACGTGGTACGCTCACAGGCAATTCTTTATTTTCTAATGCTACCTGCCTGGTTTCGTTCATGCCTTGCGCATGAACTGGCTGTTGAATCAGGAATATGCACATGCCTGTCATCAACCATTTACACATTGGTTTCATTTTCTCCACCTCATTCGCCATCAGTCATCAATATTCAACAAATATAATAAACCCCTTTCTTTAATACCACAAACAATTAATTTTACTCCTATATATTAAAAATAATTTAAAACGTTAAACAATCCTGTATCCCCTTGTGAGTATCCTTCCCTAAAATGGTCTGCCCATTGTGATATATGTTAAACGGTTTGATTTTCCTTGAACCCTTCATTTCTTCCATGTCAAAAAAAAGAAACGGATAATCCGTTCAATTGGCTTGATTTCCGTTTCAATTATACATTTAATATGAATAAATGCTAAAATACAGTATAGTGGACATTTCGTATTCTCAAAATGGCATCGATACAGGACAAAACGGCCCTCCACAAGATTCAAATGAGCGTTTCCCATCACAGGAATATGCACATTTCTTTCAAAGAATGTGGATTCATTTTCTATTTATCCTTACAATAATGAAGAGCGAATATCCATTTATCAATAACGTATTTAGAGGAGTGACTAGCAGTTGAAAAGGATTTTCTCCGGCATTCAGCCATCCGGTTCCGTTACTTTAGGAAATTACATCGGAGCCATGAAACAATTCGTTAACTTACAAAATGAATATGAATGTTTCTTTTGTATTGTTGACCAGCATGCAATTACAGTTCCACAAGATCGCATTAAGTTAAGGAAAAGCATCAAAACATTGGCCGCTCTATATCTGGCCATTGGCCTGGATCCTGAAAAGAATACCATCTTCATTCAATCAGAAGTACCAGCACATGCACAGGCAGGCTGGATTTTACAGAGTATATCCTATATTGGGGAACTTGAGAGAATGACACAATTCAAGGACAAATCCGCTGGCAAAGAAGGGGTATCCGCAGCACTGCTTACTTACCCGCCGTTGATGGCTGCCGATATTCTCCTTTATAGTACAGATGTGGTTCCTGTTGGGGAAGATCAAAGACAGCATCTTGAATTGACACGCGATTTGGCTGAACGGTTCAATAAAAAGCATAATGACATATTTAAAATCCCGGAAATCAGCCTCCCTACAGAAGGGGCCCGTATCATGTCCCTTCAGGAACCAACCAAGAAAATGAGTAAATCAGATCCTAATAAAAAGGCGACGATTGCCTTATTGGATGATCCGAAGCAAATCGAGAAAAACATCAAGAGCGCAGTTACCGATTCGGAAGGAATTGTCCGTTACGATAAGGAAAACAAAGCCGGTGTTTCCAACCTGATGTCCATCTACTCCATCTTCAGTGGAAAATCCTATTCAGAAATTGAAGAGATGTATGAGGGCAAAGGCTATGGTGACTTTAAAAGTGATTTGGCTGAGGTGGTTCTTGGTGAAATCCTTCCAATCCAAGAACGCTATAATGCATTGATCGATTCACCTGAATTGGATGAAATTCTGGACCGCGGTGCAGAAAAGGCGAATATTGAAGCCAATAAAATGATCAGAAAAATGTATAATGGCATGGGACTTGGCAGAAAGAGATAAAAAAAGACGATTCCAAACGAATCGTCTCAGTTTGTAAACAAAAGGTTTCGGAATGATATCATTCCGAAACCTTTTTGATTTTTTATTGGAATTGAAGCGGTTAGAGAGAAGTTGACTCGTGATCCTTTCACGCATTCCTGCCAAATATGATGTGTACTCCTCCGCTGGCTCAAAGGACCGCCCGCGGAAAGCGAGTGCCTGAAAGGCATTTCCAATAGTACAAACCATAATAAAACTGTAAACAAACTCGATTTTCATCGAGACTGTCTACAGTCTGGGACTTAACTCAATGGGTCGTCTTTTTTGTTCATAATATCGATGGGCTATCGCCAGCCTCCACTTGCCAAAGCTTTTCAAAAAAAGGCTGCCCCTTCACAAGGTTTTCACAAAGTTGAAGGTGCTTCTCTGACCAGCCTTCCTTCATTTCTTCATATAACTCAAGCCAAGCGATCTGAAAATCCATTTCTTGAATGCTTTCATATTTCTCAGGGGCCCATTCTGTGTACCAATAGCGGATTTCAGCAGTGTTTTTCGCCGTGAATAATTGGTCCATGGCCATGAATAGCAGTTGCTTTAGCTGTCTTTCTTTTCTTGTCAAACCGTTCATGAATAAGGGAGACGGCGACAAAATATGATATTCTTTCTCAGATGTAGGTTTTTCAGTAAAGGTGTAATCCATCTCATCATGGTTTTCTATCATGTCATAAACAATTTGTTCCTGCCGGGGAATTATTCTGCTTTTCCTAATCGGAATATGATAACCTATCGTATCAACAGCTAAAATTCCATTTCCGTCAGTCACGATAAAACAATAGTCAAGCTGAATTCGCTCATGATTTTTCCTTGCATATGCTTTTTGATAAACATCATTCAGCAATGGCTTGGGTAACTCTGACAAGTCGTTTTCTATGTAGTGGAACAATGTTGATGACACTTTCAACAAAGGAACTTGATCTAGTAGTTCGATCCCGTCATCTTTCCTCCATTCATGAAAATGACAAATATTATAGCCGTTTTCTTCTCCTTCAAACCAGTTAACCCATACATCATGAAGATATAGCATCATTCATCCCTCACTTAAACAAATTTCTGTTTGTCAATCAGTATAGGCAGGAACCATACAATTTATTCCTATTCTAGAAAACAGATTAAGAAAAAAAGAACGTATATATTAACTATTTTTTGATAAGAATTCTTCAGATTGAATAATGAACGATTTTTTCACAGAGAGTTTCTCAAAATTTTTCACCAGGTAGTAACCACTGCAGTATCCAAGCATATATGGATATCCTTTCATCCCAAGCAGAAGTACATCATGAAGAGGATCTGTACGTTTTATCGTGTGCTTTTCCTCTAAATGCTTGCTCCAAAATTCTCGTAGTTTATCTTCCTGATATAACTTAGTCCAATTCGCTAAAAATTTTGTTCCTAAATATTTTCCCACCGTTCTTTCCGCCAGTCCTTCCATGATCATCGTATCAAGGAGAGTGAATTCTTTTTGGTCCTTTTTCAAATGATGCAGACGGCAAACATGATGATATTCATGAATCAACAGGGCCTCCATTTCCTTTTCCGCTATCCCCTTGCCGTAAAAAAGGAATAGTTTATCTTTAAATGCCAACCCTGACTTCGTTTCAACCTTTTTATTCCATATTCCTGAAGACATGAGCGGGAAAATATATATGGGAACATCAGGCCCTCCCCAAAGCTTCTTATAAGCTGTAAACAAGCTTTGTGTTTTTTCCCATACATTATTTTCTTTTAAGTCTTCCCATGTGAGTTTTGTTTTTTGATTCGGTGAATACATGCCATGCTTCATTAAATGATGATAAATCATTTCCGCATCAAGGGTATCGTTGAATGTGCTTTTAAGTCTTTCCATCATCTGGACCGGCCGGTTGAAATCCTTCCTCATCCATTCATTGGTTGAAATGACTCCCATTTCCCATACACCTCCGCATCTATTGACTATCGTATGATTCAATGAAGGCGGTTGACACATTTTATATCCCTTTTCCCTTCAACATAAAAAGAGCAGACCCCAAAAGATCTGCTCTTCCTTCAAAACTTATTGATATTTTTTGAAAAGAATAGTTGCGTTATGTCCACCGAATCCAAGGGAATTACTGATGGCTGCATTGATTTCGCCTTTCCTTGCTTGATTCGGAACATAGTCCAAATCACACTCAGGGTCTGGGGTTTCAATATTGATGGTTGGAGGCAAAATGCTGTCCCTGATTGCCTGAATCGTGAATATTGCTTCCACACCGCCTGCTGCGCCTAACATATGGCCTGTCATTGATTTAGTGGAACTTATTGCAAGTTTATTAGCATGGTCGCCAAAGACTTCCTTGACTGCCATCGTTTCGTATTTGTCATTGTATGGTGTACTCGTTCCATGGGCATTCACATACTGGATGTCCTCCGGATTCAAACCAGCATCCTCAATTGCAATTTTCATCGCTCTTGCCCCGCCTTCTCCACCTGGTGCCGGAGCGGTAATATGGAAGGCATCTCCAGTTGATCCATAACCAGCTATTTCAGCATAAATTTTGGCTCCTCTATTCAATGCATGTTCAAGATCTTCCAGAACGATGATTCCAGCTCCTTCACCTATTACGAAACCATCACGGTTAAGATCAAAAGGACGGCTAGCCGTTTGTGGATCAGGGTTTGTCGATAAAGCCGTATTTGCACAGAAGCCTGCAACCGACATTTTTGTGATTGGCGCTTCGGCCCCGCCTGTGATCATGACATCGGCATCGCCCCGTTGGATGGCTTTAAACGCATCACCAATTGAATTTGTTCCTGTTGCACAAGCTGTTACCGTACATGAATTGATTCCTTTTGCACCCAGTAAGATGGAAACCTGGCCAGCTGCCATGTCCGGAATCATCATTGGAACGAAAAATGGGCTCACCCGTTTATATCCCCTGTTTAAAAAGTTTTCATGCTGTGTTTCAAGTGTCTCCAGCCCGCCGATACCCGAACCGATCCAGACCCCGACACGTGTAGCATTTTCATCTGTTATTTCCAGCTTGCTATCATTATATGCCATAACGGAAGCTGCAATTGCATAATGGGTAAAACGGTCCATTTTGCGTGCTTCTTTACGATTTATATATGTCTCTATATCAAAGTCCTTGATTTCAGCAGCCACTTTAACGGGATATTCTTCAGCATTCAAACGAGTTAAAGGCCCTATTCCCGATTTCCCCTCGATTATATTCTTCCATCCAGTTTCTGCATCATTACCAACTGGAGAGATTGCTCCGATACCTGTTACAACTACACGACGATTAGTCATTAAAAATGGCTCCTTCCTATTTTTAAAGCTCTTACGTTTTGCTTCTTCTATTATTTACCCCACCTAAGAGCGATCGCTCCCCAAGTAAGGCCACCACCAAAACCGACCATGACGATTAAGTCATTGTCCTTGATTCTACCCGCTTCCATTTCTTCCACAAGGGCCATTGGAATGGACGCTGATGAAGTATTCCCATATTTATGAACCGTTTTTGTCATTTTTTCAAGCGGGAGACCCAATCGTTCCCTTGAGGCTTCCATAATGCGTATGTTTGCTTGATGCGGAACAAGCAGATCCACATCTTCCTTTGTCAAACCAGCTTTGTCCAATACACCCAGGCTGGATTCCCCCATTTGACGGACAGCAAATTTAAATACTTCACGTCCATTCATATGAATGAAATCTCCTTCCTGCAATAAGTGCTTCCCGCCAGTTCCATCTGCGCCTAATTCAAAGGAAAGGACCCCTTTGCCATCAGATACAGGTCCAAGTACAGCTGCACCCGCTCCGTCACCAAAAAGTACAGCAGTATTGCGGTCTTCCCAATTGGTTACTTTCGAAAGTTTTTCAACACCGACAATCAACACATGCTTATATGCACCTGACTGAATAAATTGCTGCGCCGTGATCATTGCATACATAAATCCGGCACATGCAGCACTTACATCCATTGCAGCTGCCTTCATCGCTCCCAATTTCTCTTGAATCATGCAAGCGACAGAAGGAAACGACTGATCAGGTGTAACAGTGGCCACAAGAATTAAATCTATCTCTTCAGCCGAAATTTCCGCATTTTTCAATGCAGCTTTTGCGGCTTCATAAGCCATATCCGATGTATCAATATCATCATTTGCAATTCTTCTTTCCTCAATACCCGTCCTAGTCCGGATCCACTCGTCGGAAGTGTCCATAATTTTTTCTAAATCCGCATTTGTAACGATTTTGTCGGGTAAGTAGCGGCCAAGCCCTAGTATTCCAGCATTCATCTTGCCATCCCCTTATATTTTAATGAGTTATTATAATCATCTATTATTACCTGGTACTAATTTTATATAAAAAAAGACTTCCTTGCAAGAGTTAACAGTTTGAAAAGCTAAAGAAATCTCTTTCGGAAGTCGGTCAAGCGCCTATGCCAGGGGAAATTCAGGGACATACATTATAAATAAAAGGAGCAGAGGAGGAACTCATTGTGGACATCTTCAATCGCAACCGCGAAAGAAAACCGGATGATCATTTTTCGAATTTGATGTTTGGCAGGAAAGCTGAACCGGAGCAAGAGGAATCGCAGGTTGATTACTTGCAATTGATGGCGAGCGTTGAAACATTGATGGGCTTATACAGTCAATACAAACCGACCATTGATAAAATCAATCTGAACCCATTGATCGCCAAGTTCTTGAAAAAAGAATAAAAAAATTAAGGCTGCCCTTTATCCGGACAGCCTGCCTTTAATTAACGCTGAGCATCTTGTTTACCAAGCTCATAAGCTTCTTGCATTACGCTTTTAAAGAGCTCCATGAATGGCTCTGCCATCTCCATTGAGAATGGAATCCCGCTTGCCTCAAGCTTCGCTTTAGCCTCTGGGAAGTATTTCATGGCGATTCCCATAAATTCAAGAGTTTTATCTGAACTCATTCGCTTTCCCCCCTATCTTTTGAATGTTCATCAATTGATCATTGTGATGCCCAAATAAAGCTCAATAATATCATAATTCCACAGAACCCTTTCGTAAAGGGCGCACATATAAAATCATGAATATCTTTTGATGTTAATTCCTATCCTTGAACATTATAGTACAAGACATATAGATTAGAGGCAAATATACAGTTTTGTCCTTCCCAAATAACGAAAATATTTGATTATCGCTGTCCCGCGTTAATCACGCTTTCTCCACTTTTTAAGTAAGTTTAACCGTTTATTATGTTTTCTTTGCAATGCAATGCCTTCTTCTGGTTCCATTTTGCATTGCACTTCAAATTTTGTTCCTTTATTGATTTTAGTTATTGATTGTTGGGTAGTGAATGAATCCATACTTTCACCAAATATTAGCTTGGCACATTCAATCCAATGATCATCTATACTGCTGTACAATTGGATGTCCCTATCGGAACTTGAGGTAAGCACCGCTTCCAAAGCATTAACAAAATCAGTGATATAGAGAGCATCGCCGGTATATTCGGCAGCAATTGCCGCTTCGATATCAGACCGTCCAAGCTGATTGATTCCAGCTTCAAAGCTCATGCCTTCCGATTGCCAAGGTCCATAAATCGTCGGCAAAAATAGGATTTTTGCAGAATCTATGCCACGAATCGTGCTTAAAATGGACTGAAATATACTGATATCTTTTTCAATGGGCATGAAAAGAACGAAATTTGGCGTTTCATTCTTGCCATTTTTGAATTTCTCAATGAAGGAAACGATTTCGCCAATCAGAAAATCGATTTTGTCCATTTTTCCGCTTTGAATATCGTAACAAGAGATGAACACCGTGTCCTCCTGTGAAATATCCAATAATTTTAGTTTAGTTATCGGAAAGTATATATAATTTGAATTCCTGCCTATTTCAAGTTCCTTTTCTTCCATAATATATTGATTTGCTTCGGAATCAGCCCAATCGATTCCGATTACTTCTTTCCCTTGGTTCAAAAAATATTGAGTCACATAGAATCCCACAAATCGATAAGTGCCAATGACAATGTTTGTTTGCATAAATACAGCCTCCTCGTATGCCATCAAGCCCACTTCACCCGGCACGTCTGGTTTTTTTAGATGCTGTATCGTATGCAAACTATTGTAAAAATATATCTCTTCTCATAAAATCTCTTCATTCTCATTGAAAAACTTTTGTATTTGATAGGGGATTTTATAACGTTTTTCGGGCAATATATACGTCAGCTGCAAGTCTGTTTTTCTAGCCAGCTGGATTTGCCGATAAAGGGAGGCTTGCTCTTTCCGTAAGCTTCCAAAAACCTGAATCACTTTCATGGGGATATTCTCTGCGATGACTGAATCTTCAGTGTCCAGGATATGCTGTTCACATTCTGCCGGATCGAGCTCATATGCAGCAGCAACCTCGGACAGCCACTTTTTATAGAAGAACTTATTTTCCTTTTCTTTTTCCAATTGTGCTTTCAAGGAAAAAACCGGATCAATCAATACGACAGACCGAATTTTATTTCCAAGTTCATTCATTAGCTTTAGGGCAAGTAGTGCGCCTGTCCCCTCTGCCAATATATGAACCCTTTGATTGACTATTTCTTTTTTCATGAAAAGAATATATAGGTTAAGGGAAAGGTCCAGTGCTTTAGGGCTGCCCCAGTTGGCTCCGTGAAAATTGGATGAAAATAGCGTGTATCCGTATTCCTTTAAATATTCCAATATCTGCAGCCTGCCAGGATGCTGCAGCCAAAAGCTGCTGTCTTTTTCGACAAAATGACTACGGTCTCCAATAACCATTACGGAAAAACCACTGGGCCGCTCTGGATAATAGATGATATTCCATTGGTCATCAATTTGAAAAGTTCGTTGTTCCATCGTTCAAACTCCTTTAAGGAATATTACTACTACTATATTAATTTATGACGAAAAATAGAAAGGGTCAGTGGAAACGCCTAACTTCTTATCTTAAATTAACCAAGCAGGGACGATTTTTGTTTTTATTTCCCCCTATGATTTCCCTTTTGAAGTTTGGAACCAACTTGTCTGCCAAAAAATTTCACTTATGATTTAATGTATTGAATTATTTAAAGGTTATTATTAAAAACACGTTTTAACTGTATATTAATTATGGTAAGATAAAAATGAATGTAGTGGAATGAGGTGAAATTCGATGCGTTATGCTTGGACAATTTTTTGGACATTCTTATTAGTGCATATGACTGTATATGTTGTTTCTTCCATGATCGGAGTTTCATATGATGCTGCGCAGGGAACTATTTTAGGATTAGCTGCTGCTATCCTGATTTGTATCATCCCAGCTATCATGCCTGCCGGGCCAGCTAAAGACTCCCATCAACATTAAGAAACAAAAGAGGACATCCTTTTTAGGATGTCCTTTTTGTTATACCGTACTTTGCTTACCGGTAAACTGCATTTTAACATTTTTATATGAGGATCAATTCATCATGAGCATAATCAATCGTCATTCCTTCTTTAAGCTCAACAGTCCCAGATATGATTTTACGGGCGATTTTCGTTTCCAGATGCTTTTGGATGAATCGCTTCAGCGGTCTTGCTCCATATACCGGATCATATCCCTGGTCCGCAATGAATTCCTTAGCCGCTTCTGTAACGTTCAGGACTATATTTTGTTCAGTTAACCTCACTTGTAATTGATGAACCATTTTATCTACGATTTCAACGATTTCTTGTTTCGTCAGAGGTTTGAATAAAACTATGTCATCAACGCGGTTCAAAAATTCCGGACGGAAATGCCCTCTTAATTCTTTAAAGACCTGATCTTTTATTTCTTCTTCAATGCCACCATCCACCCGGTTGGATTGCAATAAGAAATGGGAACCGATATTGGAAGTCATGATGATCACCGTGTTTTTACAGTTGATTGTTCGGCCTTGGGAGTCTGTTATCCTTCCATCATCCAACATTTGCAGTAAAATATTGAAGACTTCCGGATGCGCCTTTTCAATTTCATCCAATAATATGACTGAGTATGGGTTTCTCCTAACAGCCTCCGTAAGTTGGCCGCCTTCCTCAAATCCAACATAACCAGGAGGTGCACCAACAAGTCGGGACACGGAATGTTTCTCCATATATTCCGACATATCAATTCGAATCATATGTTCCTCACTATCGAATAACGTTTCTGCCAAAGCTTTTACCAATTCGGTTTTACCGACACCAGTCGGCCCAAGAAAAATGAATGAACCGATTGGTCTGTTTGGATCTTTAATTCCAGCCCTTGCTCTTAAAACAGCATCGGACACGAGTTCCACCGCTTCTCCTTGACCTATTACACGTTCATGCAGGATATCGGATAGGCGTAGTAGCTTCTCCCTTTCACTTTCCACCAGCTTGCTTATCGGAATCCCCGTCCACCTTGCAACAATCGAGGCAATTTCCTCCTCCGTCACTTCCTGGCGAAGCAATCGTGATTCCTGTTTTTCCTTTTCCAATTCGCCTTCCATTGCTTCCAATTCTTTTTGAAGCTGCGGAATCCTTCCATGCCGAAGTTCAGCTGCCCGGTTAAGGTCATAGTCATTCTCTGCCTGTTCCAGTTCATGACGCAGTTTCTCAAGCTCTTCACGTTTATCCTGCACCTTTTGAAGCGCTGATTTCTCCATTTGCCACTTGGATTTCATGCTATTCGCTTGATCCTGAAGTTCTGATAGTTCTTTTTGAAGCACTTCCAGCCTTGCTTTGCTTTGAGGGTCCTCTTCATTTTTCAGGGCCGCTTCTTCAATTTCAAGTTGCATGACTTTTCTCGTGATTTCATCCAATTCGGATGGCATTGAGTCGATTTCCATTCGGATCATCGCACATGCTTCATCCACAAGATCTATCGCTTTATCCGGTAAAAATCGCTCCGTTATATATCGGTTCGAAAGGACAGAGGCCGCAACGATCGCCCGATCATGTATCCTGACACCATGGTGAATTTCAAACCGTTCCTTTAATCCCCGCAAAATTGAAATCGTATCTTCAACATCCGGTTCAGGAACCAGAACCTGTTGGAAACGGCGTTCCAAAGCCGGATCCTTTTCAATATATTGCCGATATTCATCAAGGGTCGTTGCACCGATACAATGCAGCTCACCGCGCGCAAGCATCGGCTTTAACATATTCCCGGCATCTAGTGCGCCATCCGTTCTTCCTGCACCGACAATAGTATGCAATTCATCAATGAATAAGAGAATTTTCCCGTCACTCTTCTTGATCTCATTCAACACCGCTTTTAGGCGTTCCTCAAATTCACCGCGGAATTTGGCCCCTGCGACAAGTGCACTCATATCCAGTGAAAAAACGGTCTTATCCTTTAAACCTTCCGGCACATCCTTCCTGACGATCCTTTGTGCCAACCCCTCGACAATCGCTGTTTTACCTACTCCAGGTTCTCCTATTAATACAGGATTATTTTTCGTTTTCCGTGAAAGGATCCTAATGACGTTACGGATTTCCGTATCTCGACCGATTACGGGATCGACCTTACCCGATTTAACCTCAGCAACGAGATCTCTGCCGTATTTTTTCAGTACTTCATAAGTGCTTTCAGGATTTTGACTAGTCACTCGCTGATTCCCCCTTATATCGCTTATAACCCGTTTTGCTTTATCATAATCAATTCCATATGATGAAAATAGCCTGTTTACATTCGTTTTATTGACTTGCAAAGACGCAAGCAGTATATGTTCGACTGATAAGTATTCATCCTGCCACATCTGCATTTCCTTTTCGGCAGCCGTCAAAATTTGCTGTAGGGAGGATGACATGTAAACCTGGGAAACACCCCCGCTCACTTCCGGTAATCTATCCAGTTCCTTATTCAGCTCTATATCAAATTGATTCACCGGTTTACCAGATTCCGATAAAATCCTGATTAATAAACTTTCATCCTGCTCCATTAAGGCCTTTAATAGATGAAGCTCCGTCAGCTCGGGATTCCCTCTATCTTTGGCTAGTTCCTGGCCGCCAATGAATGCCTGTTGGGTTCTCTCCGTCATATTATTAATATCCATCTTAAAACCTCCCATTCATCTATATATCATGAACGAATTCCCACTCGGTTTGACCAAATTTGACCTTTATATTTTCATTATACTTCTAATTTTCCCCATGTAAAGGAAAGTTATAAAAAATGCAGTTGGTATGGAGGATAAACGGCAAAAGCCTTTCTTCATATAGAAGAAAGGCTTTTGCCGTTTGTACAATTTGGTTGATTCCTCTCCAGGCACTCTCTTTCCGCGGGCGTTCCGCCTTCAGCGCCTTGCGCCTGCGGGGTCTCCCCTGGACTCGCTTTTCCCGCAGGAGTCTCGTACTTCCGTTCCAATCAACTGCATAGATGAAACAAAATGGATTATGCTTTCACGGCCGTTTTATTGTAACCATGAAATTCATCGACGAATTGGAAATCCTTATCCGTCCGACCTGCAAGGATCGTATCTCGGAGCAGAATGCCTGCATCGGTCGTATTGTGGATGATTTCCCCCCACATTCTTGCACTCGTTTGAACATTAGCCGTACGCGGAATGCGTTCCTCTTGATATTCCAAAAATGCCTGTTCAATGTCATTCCCATGCTTATGAAGCATATCCGACAAATAAGCTGCATCTTCTAAAGCCTGACAAGCCCCTTGTGCCAAGTATTGAAGCATCGGATGTGCAGCATCGCCCGTAAGCGTAATTCTTCCTTTTGTCCAATTATCAATTGGTAAACGGTCATACATCGGCCAGCGGCGTTGTCTTTGAATGAATGAAATCGCATTCTGAACAAGTTCACAAGTTCCGGCAAATACACTGTCCATTTCTTCCGGGGTTCCCCATTGATCTGTTTTTTCGTTTTCTTCCGTGTATTGAGAACTTTTGAACACCACTACTTGGTTGTATAGTTCTCCCCTTCTAACCGGGTATTGAACAAGATGAAGGTTTGGCCCAATCCACATATATACATCATCTAAATCTCCATGGCTCGTAACCTCTTCCATCGGGATCGCTCCCCTGTATGCAACATATTGTGAACAGACCGGCTGATCCTCCACAAAAAGTTTCCGTGCCTTGGACCATAATCCATCAGCTCCAATGACAGCAGTTCCTGAATGTTTAGACCCGTTGGCAGAAGTAACCGTCACTTCACCTTCATTTTCTACTGTTTCAATAATGGTTTGGTTCGTGACCAGTTCAATATACGGGTTCTTTTCACAGGCTTCAGCCAGTACTTTATGCAAATCGGAACGATGCAAAACAACATACGGCGCTCCATATCTTTCTTTATAAACATCACCTAAATCCAAAGCGGAAAGCTCTTTGCCGGAAAAGGCATCCATCAGCACCAATCTTTTTGGAAATACTGCAATTTCATTGATTTTATCCATGACGCCTAAACGCTGCAATACGTTGGTGGCATTTGCTGCAAGCTGAATCCCTGCACCAATTTCACCAAATTCGGGAGCTTGTTCAAGGACTTTTACATACTGTTTTGTTTCTGCGATTCCTAAAGCAGTTGCCAATCCGCCAATTCCCCCACCGATAACGATGAATGGTTTATTTTCTGTGTTCATCATCAATTCCCCCTATATAGTTGCTTTTAGCCAATGTTGCGGACCACTACCACAGTAAGCGTTTTCATTCGACTGGCATTCATATATTCACAAGGATCTATGCTTAAGATTCCAAACAGGTTATTATCAAACCAAAACAGGCTTGAATTCACTTTCAACCTTTTGGTACCCATTGTTTGTGTCTAATGCCTGTTGCTGTTCCAAATCGAATCTCTCCATTATTGGCAGGTCGTTTACCGAGAATAGGTAGGAATCCTCCTCTGCAACGTGCTCATGCCAGGCCCAATTCGGAACGACGAAATAATCTCCCTTGGACCAGTCAAAACGCACTCCATTAATGACCGTATATCCTGATCCTTGGTGCACTTGATAAATTGTGGAATGGGTATGGCGATGTGCTTTCGTATGGAAACCTTTAGGAAGTTTCTGCATCCATGCCCCCATCGTTGGATTGGCCGTTTGGCCATTTGATGGATTGATATATTCCACGGCGAAACCTTCATATGGATCTGGTTCGAAATTCATCAACCCTTCTATCGCTGCTTTGGTGCCTTTCCACTTGTAGTTGGCAAGCGGTGCCACTTGTGAATAACGGTCGGATACTGGACGAACCATTCCGCCTTGATAACGGAGCTCTGAAAAATTATCCGGCCGTTTAGGCGTTTCTATCCTATCTGGATATGGTTCAAAGAAAGTGCCGCCTATGGAATAGATGGTTGGGATATCAAGGGCATCCATCCAAATCATTGGTTTTTCGCCAACATGTCCATGACCATGCCATAGGTTTTTAGGCGTGATCAAGAAATCTCCTTCTTCCATGAAGATCCTTTCTCCCTGCACGATGGAGTAGGCACCTTCACCATTCGTAATGAAACGGAGTGCATTTTGGGAATGACGGTGGGAAGGGGCCACTTCACCTGGCAACAATAGCTGGACCGCCGCATATAGCGTTTGTGTTGTCGAAGCCCATCCCCAAGGCTGGCGATAAGTAAGGCCAGGGTTTTGAAAATAAATCGCCCTGCGCTCCCCGCCTCGGTCAGGTGTGAAGATTTCGGCTGCTTCCATCAATTTTTTTGTCAAAAGCTCTTCTTTCCATAAATAGGCATGCGCATGGGGTTTAGGTTCATGGTCCATCAGAGCGGGAATGGCTTCCCACAACGGCCCAAGGTTATACTGCTGAATATCCTTTGTAAAATCTTTTACGATTGTACTATTCATGTATTCCGATTTTTCAGCCATATTAGTCCCTACTTTCTTTTTTATCTTGCCTCACTGGATTTTAGAAAGATTTCGCTTGATTTGATCATAGTGTCCTGAAACATGCTCATCGATGAAGTGATCGACTATATAAGAAACTGGTTTGTTTCCGAATTTAGCGAAATTCCGGTGTGGCGATTCTTTGGATAGTGTTTCTTCATCTAAATTCTTGAGAATGCTCTCCACTTTATATTTAAGCTCCTCCACTTGCTTCATGACATCATCGACAGCAAGTTTGTCAGTATCGGTAACTGCCGCCAATCGGGCTGGATCTTGCAATCCACGTCCCCATTCGACTCCAGGCATCGCTATTACAGTTTCCACTTCACCTAACCAATAAGGAATGGCTTCAGCTAAATGGGAGAGTATCTGCATGATCGACCATTCATCCTCTGCTGGTTTAAATCGGATCGTTTCTTCCGGTAGGTTTGCCGTAGTCTCTAGAATATGGTCGATTGATTGTTGAACCGATTGGATTGATGTCCCGATTTCCTGATAAGCCATTTTATTTTCCCTCCCCGACACGTCTCACACGATTTTCAAGATAACCTATTTTGTCGATTTCGATTTTGACAACGTCACCATCTTTTAAGAACACTTGTGGATCACGGGCTACTCCTACCCCACCCGGTGTTCCTGTGAGTACGATGTCACCTGGTTCAAGAGTCATTAAGTTCGATAAGAATTCAACTAGATATTTCACATCGAATACGAAGTTGGATGTATTCGTTTTTTGGCGTTCTTCACCATTTACCGTTAATCGGACATTTAAGCCTGATGGATCGGAAAGTTCATCTGAAGTGACTAACCAAGGCCCCATCGGAGCACTTCCTTCAACCGTTTTCCCTTGTAGCCATTCAAGTGTACGACGTTGGATATCACGGTAAGTGACATCATTCGCAATTGTATAACCAGCTACATAATCAAGAGCATCTTCTTTTGAAATATTACGTGCCCTTTGTCCGACTACAAAAGCGAATTCCGCTTCATAATCTAGTTGCTCTGAGATTGGGAAAAACGGTATATCATCCTGGGGACCGATTACTGTATTGGCGAACTTTGCGAATACTACAGGGAATGGCGGCAGTTCACGACCCATTTCAGCAATGTGTTCACGGTAGTTATGTCCGACACAAATAATTTTGCTTGGCTTTTGGACAGGAGCCTCAAGTTTTATATTTTCAATTTCATGGACCAATTGATGTCTGAAGGAATCACGATTGTTAATAGCGTAGTCCGCAGCCTTTTGCGCGATGGAAAGGCTTTCATTCCCTCCCTGTAAAAACTCCTCCATTGTTGCAGGGACATACGCGTCAGCGATTTGTTCACTGCGAAGTTTCCCCTCGCTTTCTAGAAGAGCTTGATAGGCATAGTTCAAGTCAACTACAACATCATTTGGGTAAATTGCACCAATACGTTTAAATCCTTGACTGCTGAAAGTTACTAATTTCATATTTCATTCTCCTTTATTAATCTGGATTTTTATTAAAACTCTTTTTGATGCCACCATCCTAATTCTGCTGTATTTGCTTCGCAAACCAGAATTTGAATGACTGTACACCTTATCTGTTTCACTTATAGATAACATTGTTCACTATTTATATAAATAATAACTCAATTTTCGGAATATTGTCAAGAAAGTATTGCAAATTTTTGCGCAAATGTTATCATCTACACCATTATCAGTACTGCGGAATCAAAAAATGAACTAAAGTTATTCATTTAATAGGAAAGTATATTGATAGCTTCAGCAGCAGGCGGTTACGTATATTTTAGAGATTCTGATATACTAGACCTAAATTAAAACAGATTAGGGAGATTGATTTATGGAAATCGTAAAATCCGGTTCGACGATTCAATCATTACAAATAGGGATGAGCATCATAGATTTACTTGCTTCCCAAAGAACTCCTTTAAGATTCTCTGATATTCAGGAATTAACGGAAATAACGAAAAGTAACCTCTATAAGTATTTAAATACTTTGACTCAACTGGAGTTACTATATCGCGATAAGACAACCGGTATGTATCACCTTGGGAGCAAATTGATTCAATACGGAATGGCAGCGATAGGAAATGAGGATGTAACGAGCAGAATAACTCCTTATTTACAGGAAATCAGTCACCATACTTCTTGCACGGTCCTTTTTTCCGTTTGGACATATGATGGACCAATCACGGCAAAAATATGGAATTCCAACCAAAACTTAAACATCGGGGCACAGTTAGGTACGCGACTTCCGCCATCATCCTCTTCCGGAAAGGTATTCACTGTATTTCAGGATCCTTCCTTGACGGCGGAATGGATTGAAAAAGATCGTAATGTTGCGGGCTCGTTCCTTAAAGAAACAAATGAATATGATGAAATTCGGAAATACAAAATTGCTTTTGCCAAAGAGCCTCTTGTACCATCGGTTTCCTCCATGTCCATTCCAGTTTTTAATTATAATTCGGAATTGTTGGGAGCGATCACTGCCGTTGGGTTCACCGAAAGCATTCCTGATCATTATGAAGATCCTTTAAGCGACTATTTAAGGAAGAGCTGTTTGGAAATCTCGAATATATTCGGTTATTCCACTGAATAGGAAAAAAGCAGGAAGAAGGATGGCCACCATTCCTTTTTCCTGCTTTTAGATGTTTCATGGCTTCCGCTTATATGTCCAAATCCGGTTATGATTGGATGTTTCAGGAAAAGAATCCCCTGCATCAAGCTTTACCATTTTCGGATTCACTACCGTGCTGCCCGTTTCACCGATTTCTACGTAGGTCCCATTATTAGGTGCCTTCTGACCTGGCTTAAATTGACGATTTTGCCCCATAGATTTCACCCCTTTGCATGCTTTCTCTGTTATTATTACCAGGTTCCTTCCTTTCATGTCAGAAAAATTAGGAAACAAAAAAGGTGTCTGCTCAGAGCAGACGCCTTTTTTGGTTAAGACATTAAGTCAACCAGGACCGCCTTTTGGGCATGAAGGCGATTTCCGGCTTGGTGGAAAACGACGGAATTAGGTCCATCGATGACTTCAGCCGTAACCTCTTCCTCCCGATGTGCAGGCAGGCAATGCATGAATAAATAATCTTCTTTGGCAAGTTTTACCAGCTCGCCATTGATTTGATAATCTTTAAAAGCTTCTAAGCGGATACCATTCTCGACTTCCTGCCCCATGGAGGTCCAAACATCTGAATAGACGATATCCGCATCTTTTATGGCCTCCGAAGCTGAGGTTGTCACCAAAATTTCACTGCCAGTCTCCTCTGCCACTTTTTTAGCATAGGCGACGACCTTTTCATCAGGTTTGTAGGCGTCAGGACATCCAATGGAAAAATCCATTCCCATTTTTGCACAGCCTACCATCAATGAATTGGCAACATTATTGCCATCACCGATATAACTCATCTTCAAGCCTTTTAACTGCCCTTTTATCTCGATGATCGTCAAGAAGTCAGCAAGCACCTGACAGGGATGTGCAAGATCTGTTAATCCATTGATGACTGGAATAGAAGCATTTTCTGACAATTCCAGGATTTTTTCATGCTCGAAGGTACGAATCATGATGCCGTCAATGTATTCAGAAAGGACTTTTGCAGTATCGGAAATAGTTTCACCACGTCCAATTTGCAAATCATTGCCACTCAGGAACAAAGCGTGTCCGCCAAGCTGCATCATGCCCACTTCAAAAGAAACACGGGTACGGGTAGACGATTTTTCGAAGATCATCCCCAGCGTTTTCCCTTTTAAAGGGGTATATTCTTCACCAGCTTGCAATTTGCCTTTAATGGTCTGTGCCAGCTTTAACAAATCTGCAATTGCCGTTGGTGTAGACTCTTTCATGGTCAAAAAATCTTTTCCATTTAAAATCTTCGCTTGTGTCGGTGCCGTCATTGAACTCATACGTGTGACACTCCTTTCGTATATGGTAAAAGCCACTCCTGAAGCGAGGTAACCCCTGGATCAGCATTTTCTACCGATTGTAGATAGGCCTTGAACGTCTCTTCTTCCGTAAATGCAAGCAGTCGGTATTTCGCTGCAAGTAACCTTAGCTTCTTATCTTCTTCCGTTGATCCATATGCCAAAACGACCGCCGCATTTCCTTCATTTAACCATTTATCAAAACCTGAGTTCCCCAATGTCAAACCTGCTTCTTTGATTTGCACTAACAAATCTTCACTTAATTGGACTGATCCTGATTGATAAACACCTGTAGTATGTTTAGCTTTTTGAGCATGGAACACTTTTGTCAACGCTTCATTTACCGTATCCCCAATGGCGATTCCTTCACCTGTTGATTTCATTTCCGGACCTACCTTCGAATCAAGGCCGCTTAGCGCAAATGTAGAGAATACGGGATATTTGACGACTGCATATGGAATTTCATCCATTAAGCCCGTTTTTTCGAATGCATTCGACAATGAATATTTCCCAAGCAATATTTTTGTCGCTATTTGCACCAAGGGTACATCGGTCACTTTACTGATGATTGGAATTGTCCGACTTGCACGAGGATTCACTTCCAATACATATACACTATTTCCCTCAATTACGAATTGGATGTTCATAAGCCCTTTATAACCAAGTTCACTAACAAGTTTTTTAGCATAAAGGGTCATTTTATCTTTGATATCATCCGTTAAGGATTGAGCTGGCAATAATGCCATGCTATCCCCTGAATGGACGCCTGCTTTCTCTATATGTTCGGCAATGATGGGAATGTATACATCATTTCCATCCGCAATCAAATCGATTTCGGCTTCCTTCCCTGGAATATAGGAATCGATCAACACGGGATAGACTAGTGCCGTTCCATTTGCTATTCTATTCAACAAGCTTTCCTTGGAGCGGATGATTTCCATTCCCTGGCCGCCTATTACATAGGATGGGCGTAAGAGCACCGGATAGCCGATTGCCTCTCCATGGGCAATTAATTGTTCTTCACCATTAGCCATTGAACCTGGTACATGGGGGATATCCAGTTTTTGAAGAAGCTGATAAAAACGATCACGATCTTCTAATTGATCAAGTGTATCGAAGGATGTCCCCAACAAATTGACACCGTATTCTTCCAGGCCTTTTGCAAGGTTTATTGCAGTCTGCCCACCAAATTGGACGATAACGTCTTTTATGTCTTCCGCTTCTATTACATTAAGAACATATTCAAGGGTCAACGGTTCGAAATAAAGGCGATCTGCCGTCGCAAAATCCGTGCTCACCGTTTCCGGATTATTATTGATCATGATCGTTTCAACATTTTCATCCTGGAGTGCATAAACACCGTGAACCGAACAGTAATCAAATTCTATTCCCTGTCCGATGCGGATCGGACCGCTGCCAATCATCAAGACTTTCTTTTTATCAGTTTTTTGCTGTTCGTTCTCACCAAAATATGTTGAATAGTGATAGTTTGTATGTGATTCGAATTCGGCTGCACATGTATCAACCGTTTTGTAGACCGCCGTAATGCCTAGTGATTTGCGGTGTGCTCTCACTTCCATCTCACTTACTTTCCATACGGAAGCAAGATAGCGGTCGGAAAAGCCCTTTTCCTTGTATGTCTGAAGTTCTTCCCTTGTTACCTGATCGATTGCCTTCGCTTCAATCTCCATTTCGCTTTGGATCAATGAAGCAAAGGATTTAAGGAAGAAATAATCTATGGCTGTCGCTTCATGGATTTCTTCAATGGTCACGCCTTTTCTAAGCATTTCAAAAATGACAAAGATTCGTTCATCCGATTTTTCGGCAAGCTTTCCCCAAAGTTCAGGAACGGTTTTATTTTTCAGCGATGATAGCTGCAGCCCGATCGTTTTCAATTCCAAAGAATCTACGGCCTTTTGGACTCCACCCTCAAAGCTGCGGTGTAAAGCCATCACTTCACCAGTCGCCTTCATCTGTGTTCCCAATTTGCGGTCGGCGGTCGTGAATTTATCGAATGGCCACCTCGGAAACTTCACAGCTACATAGTCAAGCGCAGGTTCGAAGCTTGAATAAGTGCTTTTCGTTACAGGATTGATGAGCTCCGATAAATCGTAGCCGACAGCGAGCTTTGCCGCTATGCGGGCAATGGGATAACCTGTTGCTTTTGAAGCTAGTGCCGATGAACGGCTGACGCGCGGGTTCACTTCTATTAAATAATATTGCTTGCTATTCGGATCAAGTGCAAATTGAATATTACAGCCGCCTATGATGCCTAAAGCAGAGATGATTTTAATGGAAGCGGCACGCAGCATCTGAAACTCATCATCCGATAAAGTCTGTGATGGTGCCACGACGATCGAATCACCTGTATGGATCCCTACCGGATCGATATTTTCCATATTACAGATGGTGATGCACGTATTGTTGCCATCTCGCATAACCTCATATTCGACTTCCTTATAACCAGCTATGCTTCTTTCAATCAAGCATTGTGTAATTGGGCTTTCTTGCAGTCCGCCCCGTACAAGTTCCTTAAAGGTATCCAGTGAATCGGCAATACCACCGCCAGTTCCGCCGAGTGTATAAGCGGGACGTACGATTATGGGGAAACCGATTTTGTCGGCAAAAGCCAGCGCTTCTTCAAGTGTATGGACAATCGTACTGTCGGGAACGGGTTCACCTATTTCAAACATCAACTCACGGAACAGCTCACGATCCTCCCCTTTTTTGATGGAATCGATCGGAGTTCCCAATAATTTGACTTTATATTTTTCAAGTATTCCAGCATCATCCAACTGATAAGCTAGGTTCAATCCTGTTTGACCGCCTAATGTAGCGAGCAGGCCATCGGGCTTTTCTTTGGAAATGATCTTTTCCAGTACATCAACCGTTAAAGGTTCGAAATAGACAGCATCCGCATTCATGTCATCAGTCATGATCGTTGCAGGATTGTTGTTGACCAGGATGACTTTATATCCTTCTTCCTTTAAAGCAAGGCAGGCCTGTGTACCTGCATAATCGAATTCGGCGGCCTGCCCGATGACAATCGGCCCCGAACCAATCACTAAAATGGTCTGTATCGTGTCGTCCTTAGGCATAAGCTTTTTCTCTCCCGCTATAATCATTTATCATTTGTAAAAAGTCATTGAATAGTAATGAACTCTCGATAGGTCCCGGATTTGCCTCTGGGTGGTACTGGGTAGTGAAGATTGGCAAGTCTTCATGCATGAGTCCCTCAACCGTGTCATCATTCACGTTTCTGAATCTCACTTGCAGCGATGTTCCTTGTAGGCTCGGTTCATCAACCTCATAACTATGGTTCTGCGAACTCATATACACCTTTTTCGTTTTCAAATCGACCACGGGCTGATTTGCACCGCGATGTCCAAACAGCATTTTTTTTGTATTCCCGCCTAAGGCAAGGGCCGTTAATTGATGACCGAGGCAGATGCCCATCGTTGGGAAATTCGTAATGATTTTTTTAATGTTTCCTAAGAGGTATTCAAGCTGTTTTGGATCCCCAGGCCCATTTGAAAGCAAAATACCATCTGGCTTCAAGTCCTTGATTTGCTCGAATTCAGTATCGAATGGCACGACAGAGACTCGGCAGCCCTGCTCGACCAATGAATCCAATATGGATTTTTTATAGCCGAAGTCCATCATCACAACATGCTTGTCGCCTTCCCCAAAGCTCTGGACAACCTTTGTGGATACCTCGGCAACGTGGGGTGATAATCCATTCAGGCCCGGTACGACAGTGTATTTTTCTTCGGCTGTGATGACTGCCTGCATGGAACCTTCCTGTCTTATATTCTTAACGACCGCTCTTGTGTCAACATGGCTTAAAAGAGGAATGTTCCACTTGTCTAAATATTCGCCAAGTGAATATTTAGCCTGATAATGGGAATGGCTCATATTTCCTTCATATACAATCACACCGGCAACATGCGGCTTCTTACTTTCAAAATCATGTTCATTGATTCCATAATTCCCTATTAGCGGGTATGTGAAGATGACAATCTGGTCCTTATATGAAGGATCTGTCAGCACTTCTTGATATCCGGTCATTCCTGTGAAAAAGACAATCTCTCCAGTGATTGTTTTTTCAGTCGATTTAGTCAGCAGCTCGCCTTCAAAGACGGAACCATTCTCTAAATATAGATAGCTTTTCATGATCTTCACCTCTTTAGATGATGTATATTTATATATACAATAGCATAATTATTCATTTTGTTCTATAAAAATTCAATAAATTTAGACGGTTTGTTTTATTCCCAATACTTTTTTAATTTTATATATAGCCCTATCGATCTCAGGTTCGGTAACTGTCAGGGATGGGAGTAAACGAAGTACTTTAGGGCCTGCACTCAATACAAGTAAGCCCTCTTCTTGGAGTTCCATTAAAAACACCTGAACATCTTGTTTACATTCAATTCCGACCATCATTCCCAGACCGCGAATCTCTTTCACTTCTTCCATGTCCTTCAATGCTTTTGCCAATTCACTTTCAAGGTATTCAGCCTTTTTAACGGTTTCTTTTAAAAACCCTGATTGAAAAATTTCCTTTAATACGGCTTCGGCTGCAGAGACACTTACGGGATTACCTCCAAAAGTGGATCCATGACTTCCAGGGTTAAAGAACTCAGACAGCGCTTCCTTCCCAATCATCGCCCCGATTGGCAGGCCATTTCCCAGCCCCTTTGCTGAAGTGATGATATCCGGTTGGATATTGAAATGCTGAAATGCAAATGGTTTCCCTGTACGTCCTATCCCAGTCTGAATTTCATCTATGATGAGGAGAGCTCCGTGTTCTTGGCATTTGGTTTGAATCACGTCCAGATATGATTGCTGTACAACATGGATGCCGCCTTCTCCTTGAATGATTTCAATCATTACAGCTGCCGTATTTTCATCAATGGCTGCTGTCATGGCATCATTATCATTAAATGGAACATATTCGAACGAAGCCAGCATCGGTCCGAAACCAGTCTTGATTTTTTCCTGCCCCGTTGCAGCCATCGTCGCAAACGTACGTCCGTGGAAAGACTGCTGACATGTGACAATTTTGCTTTTCCCGGTAGCTTTTCGTGCTAGTTTGATAGCTGCCTCATTCGCCTCGGCACCGCTGTTGGCAAAGAACACCCGACTTAAACCAGAGGCATCAGCCAGCATTTTTGCTGTCCGTTCCTGTATGGAACTTTGAAACATGTTCGATACATGCCAATATTTATTAAGTTGTTCCGTCACGGCCATTTTTACTTTTTCATGACAATGTCCAAGATTCAAAACCCCGATTCCGGATGTGAAATCCAGATACTCTTTACCTGTTGCACTCGTAATCTTCAATCCTGACGCTTTTCTTGGCTCAATGTTCCACCTTGCATATGTTGGAAATAAAGAACTCATTGAAATACCCCTTCCTCCTGAAGAAATTTCGTACCGATGAATTGTCCGCCTTGATAAAAATGATCTTTCCCGCTAACGATCATCACTTCTTCAATCCCTTTATTCAGCACCGATAAAGCTGTATTGACTTTCGGGATCATTCCGCCATGGATACTTCCATCCATGATCATATTCTTCGTTTCCGTTTCATTCAATTTCTCAATGATCTGCCCATTCTTCAAGACCCCTTGAACATCGGTCACAAATAAACACATATCAGCCGATAGTGCCTTCGCTACAGACCCGGCAGCCATATCGGCATTCACATTTAATTTAGTGCCTTCTTCGGTAGATGAAATGGGCGTCAATACCGGACAATAACCTTTTTCGAATAAAAGTCCGAATAATTCCGTATTGACTTGTTGTATTTCACCAACAGCCCCAAGTTTCTGTTCATCGATATAATCACCTGTGAGAATTCCGCCGTCAGAGCCATTTAAACCGACTGCCTTGATGCCATGAGCTGCCAATTTATGAACGAGGCTACGGTTCGATTTGCCTGCCAGCATAAGTTCCACGATTTCCAGCACTTCAGCGGTCGTTTTTCTTAACCCATCTTCAAATACTGGTTCAATTTCAAATTTTTCAAGCATTGAATTTATATCAGGGCCGCCTCCATGCACAAAGACGATATGGTAGCCGCGGTTTTGTAACTCTTTAACACTATTGAAAAATGACTCCGATAACTCATTAATGATGCTGCCGCCGCACTTTATGACTAATATGTTCATACTTTTCACCTCTACGAACGGTAGCTTCCGTTTATTTTCACATAATCATAGGTTAGATCGCAGCCCCATGCCGTGCCTGATTCATTACCATCTTTCAAATAAACATTTATGATGATACTTTCATTTTCCAAGTATGCTTTGGCATCTTCCTCAGAAAACATAATCGGCTCACCATCTTTAAGTACGACGATATCACCAAAAACGATTGTTGTTTGATCCGGATTGAATACCACTCCGCTTCTTCCCATTGCAGCTATGATTCGTCCCCAGTTTGCATCCGCTCCAAAAGCTGCCGTTTTCACTAGATTTGAACCAACTATCGTCTTCGCCATCATCTGTGAATCTTGTTTCGTATGCATGCCATGAACATTCACTTCAATCAGTTTTGTGGCACCTTCTCCGTCTTTAGCAATTTGTTTGGCGAGATTTTCCGAAGTTTGCTTTAATAATTCCAGGAAGATGGACCATTCTGGATGGTTAGGTGTCAAAGGTTCATTATTCGCTTCTCCATTTGCGAGCACCAAAACCATGTCATTCGTTGAACAGTCGCCATCAACCGTGATTTGATTGAATGTATCATTTGTAATGGAGGATAGTGCTTGCTGTAAGTCATCCGGTTCAATTACAGCATCCGTCGTAATGAAGCCGAGCATTGTGGCCATGTTTGGATGAATCATTCCCGAACCCTTTGCAGCACCGCCCATTTTCACGGTTTTACCGTCAATGATTGTTTCATATCCACAGCTCTTGGTTACGATATCCGTTGTTAAAATGGCGGTACCAAAAGCTTCAGCAGCTTCAGGTGTATTTTCTGGCTGCAATGACTCTATGCCTTTTCTTACCTTTTCCATTTCCATGAATTCCCCTATGACACCCGTTGAAGCCACTGCAAATGAATGGTCCTCCAAACCGAACTTTTGAGCCGCAAGCTTCCTCATTTCATTTGCGTCTTTTAAACCCTGTTCACCTGTACAAGCATTCGCACAAGCACTATTCACTACTATGCCGTGGAGTTTTCCAGTAACCGCAATACTATCTTTCGTTACATTGATTGGAGCGGCTTGAACTACATTTTGTGTATAAACCGCCGCCGCTGATGCTGGAACATCGGTAAAAATGATGCCAACGTCCTTTTTAGAATAGCGTAATCCTGCATGGACACCTGACGCTTTGAACCCTTGGGGCATTAAAATGTTTCCTTCTTGAACTTGTTTGATTTCCTCAACTGGCTGTAGTGTATTCATTGTTTCCCTCCAAAGTTTACGGATATATCGGACTGTTCCATAGTCCTGCCGTTTCTTCTAGTCCCATTACTATATTTGCATTTTGAATGGCCTGCCCTGCAGCACCCTTCACTAAATTATCAATAACCGAAACCACCGTTACCTTACCTGTCCTTTCATCATAATCAATGCCAATGTCGCAAAAGTTCGATCCATATACCTGTTTCGTGGATGGAAAGCGATCAAGGGGCTGTACCCGGACAAATGGGTGGTTCTCGTATACGGTTTCGTATAAATCTTTTAATTCAACATTTGAGGTTTCCCGATTTACCTTTATATACATCGTTGCCATAATCCCTCTTGTCATTGGAACAAGATGGGTATTAAATGTAATGGGCTGTAAACCTGATGACCATCGCCCGAGCTGTTGTTCGATTTCCGGTATGTGTTGATGTTGATTCACCTTATATATCTTAAAGTTCTCATTCATTTCACTATAATGGGTGACTGCCGAAAGTGATTTACCCGCCCCTGAAACCCCGGACTTTGCATCGATGATGACATCGGCAGCTGCTCCGGCCAATCCTTCAGTGAATAAAGGGGCAAGACCTAATAGTGAAGCGGTTGGGTAACACCCAGGATTTGCAATAATCGCCGCTTTTTTTATTGCTTCGGCATTCCATTCAGCCAATCCGTATACAGATTCTTCAATAATATGCTGTGGCGCGGCCTGCTTTTTATACCAGTGCTCGTATTCACCTGGAGTTTGAAGCCTGAGGTCTCCTGATAGGTCGATCACTTTAATATCAAGGTCAGAAAATTCCGAAACCAATTGCGATGAAACACCAGAAGGAGTTGCAAGAAATACAATATCGGATTTTTTTGCAATCGCTTCCGGGTCAATTTCTTCTAATGTATCTTCCATATGCATTAAATGTGCATTTTCTTCAGATAAATTTCGACCAAATTGGGATGAAGTATGCAATGATTTTATTTTAAATTGCGGATGATTATTCAAAAACCTTATTAGTTCCATTCCCCCATAACCCGTTGCGCCTACTATTGATACGTTCATAAAACCATCTCCTATAATTTCAGGTCCCTGTCAATCTTTGATTCTATTATTATAAGACTGAATAAAAATAAAATCAAATGTATTTTTATAAAATTTAAAACATAAATTCCAAATGAAAAATCATCCATCTAAAATCCTAAAATTATCCAAACTTGTTGACTACTAGGTTTTTTTTCGTTTAAATCAAAGGAGTAATTGAGTAATGACGGTTTTTGAAAGGTGGTCATAGGCATGAATGAATTATCATTATCTAATCGGATGCATGCAATTTTAGATAATAAACAACAAGTTAAACATATGGAAAAAGGGTGCTACCTTTTTCATGAGAGCACCCCAGCAAGTGATTTGTATTACATTATTAAAGGGAAAGTGGAAGTGAGCAAGGTTGTTCCAGACGGTCGTGAATTAACTATACGCATTAGTTCGGAGAATGATTTGGTTGGGGAAACAGTCTTGTTTTCTCAAAATCCTAAATATATGATGAATGCAAAAATGATGGAAGATGGAACTGTTGCGGTTATTTCCAAAGAATCATTAGAGAAAAAAATCGCCTCCGATAGCCTTCTTGCTGTTGAGATGATGACATGGTTATCCTCTCAAAACCGTAAAAATCAGGCTAAATTCCGCGATATGCTCCTGCACGGTAAGAAAGGGGCATTTTACTCCACCCTCATCCGTTTATCAAATAGCTATGGAACTGAAGCAGAAAACGGTAAAATTATCAATCTTCCATTTACAAACCAAGAACTCGCCAATTTTTGCGGTACTTCCCGCGAGGTGGTCAATCGAATGCTCGCTCAATTAAGGAAAAACAATGTCATCTCGATTAAAAAGGGACGCATTACGATTCTTGACTTTGACTATTTGAAACAGGAAATCGACTGTGAAAACTGTCCAATTGAAATCTGTACCATCGATTGAATCCATCCCATAAAAAGAAGCAATACATAATGCCTTACTGATCTTAATATGATTGGAGTTTATTTCAGGCTAAATCCACCCCTAGGACCTTTGAATTATTTTCATTACCTTGTGTCCTATATAAAAATGCATAAAAAAAGTATAAAAATCGATTTCGTCCATTGTCTGACATCAAATCCTGACACTATACTAATAAGGGATGGCATAGCTGCCATCCCTTAATTTTTCATTCATTAGGACAGATTACCCGCCAATGAATGACATTTCGATTTTTTCCTGTTTCTTCACCGTTCCCGCTGCCCGTTCATCCGAATAGCGGTCGTCCCTGCGGTTCCAAAGTGAAATGATGAACCCGGTCAACTCTTCATCTGTCATGTCGGAACGGAGCAATGACTTCAAGTCATGTCCCTTTCCATTAAACAGGCATGTATATAAACTTCCATTTGCAGAAAGACGTGCACGTGTACAACTTGAACAAAAAGACTCGGATACCGAGGTTATGAAGCCCACTTCTGCAGTAGTGCCCTTATAACGGAAGCGTTTTGCCACCTCCCCAAAATAATCTTCTTCAACAGGTTCAAGATCGAATTCGGTTTGAAGCATCGCAAGCAGTTCTTTTTTCGTAATGACATTCTTCAACTGCCAGCCATTTGTGTGTCCGACATCCATGAATTCAATATAGCGTAATTGAATGCCCTCATCTTTACAAAATCGGGCCATCGGCAGGATTTGAGATTCATTGGTTTCTTTTTTCACAACCATATTCACTTTAACGCCAAGCCCTGCTTCTTTGGCAGCAGCGATGCCTTCAATAACGGGCTTTATGCCGATATCCCTGCCGTTCATCTTCTTGAAAAGATCGTCATCGAGGCTGTCCAAGCTGATATTCACTCTCTGTAAACCAGCTTCCCTCAAATCCACGGCATGCTTTTTCAAGAAGACACCATTCGTGGTCAGTCCAATATCTTCAATACCTTCAATTTTAACGAGATTTGAAACCAGAGTGGTAAGATCTCTCCGGAGTAATGGTTCCCCGCCTGTCAACCTTAGTTTTTTTACACCTAAGCTTGCGAATATTTTAGAAAGCCTTACAATTTCCTCATAAGATAATAGCTCACTTTTAGGCAGGAACTGAAAATTCTCATGAAAAATTTCAGCAGGCATGCAATACGAGCAGCGAAAGTTACAGCGATCTATGACTGAAATCCTTAAATCCCTTAGTGGCCTGTCCAATGAATCTTTAATTTGACTGTTCAATTAACCACTCCTAGCCGAATGTATTAGAAAAAACCAGACCATAAAAAGTGGCTCCTTGAATGGATTCACTTTTTTTGACTGGCTTCTCATTTCTATTACAGAGATATTATTTGATTCCTAATGCAATTTTAGCATACCTGGACATTTTGTCTTTCGTCCATGGCGGACTCCAGACAATCTTTACATCCGTTTCCTTGACCTCTGGGATATCTTCCAGAACCAATTTAACTTGATCGACGATCGTCCCGGCTAGCGGACAGCCCATTGCTGTCAATGTCATCGTAACGGTAGTCAGACCTTCCTCATCCATATCCACATCATATACCAAGCCTAAATTAACGATATCTATACCAAGCTCAGGGTCAATGACCTGCTCCAAAGCTCCAAAAATAATGTCTTTTGTATCTTGATCCACTTCGATCACTCCTTTTATGGAAAAATTTCTTCGTTTTAGATTATCGGTTTCATCATTATGTCCGTATAAGCATCATAACAGATTTTGAGTGAGTACTTAAGCATTTTGCACAGTTGACAGTAAATGTTTCGTGAACCAGTCTGCTGTCTTAAGCACTCCTTCTCTACTGACCTTATGTCCAGCCTTAGGGTCAAGGATAAAATCAATTTTTCCTTCTGTCTCGTCATTCCCTGCTTTGACCCCTTCATAAAAACGGTATGCATGTTGATAAGGCACAACCGGATCTTTGGCTCCATGCCAAAAAAGAAGCGGTCGGTCGGAAAGCTTATCCTGATTAAGACTCAAATCAAATGGCTTGAGCTGTTCAATCACCTTCGCAACTTCCTCATCAGTAGCTGGGAAATTAACTTTCCTTTTCTTAATCTCCTCCATTTGGAGCTCAGCATACGCGACATATGATGGGTTCCCCATTAAACTGACTCCGGCGGAAATCCATTCATAAGCAGCCAGGGCCCCATTAGTCACTATTCCCCCCATTGAGGTACCTGCTACGCCAATTCTTTCGGGCTCAATCAATTTTCGGGATAATAAATCATCCTTCAACAAAGATAAATCCTGGATTGTTTGTAAAACCATTTCCCAAAAACGGGGCATCATTTGAGATTCACTTAAACCGGCTTCCCTTTCCCCATGATGAATCACATCAGGCAGAAGCACACGAAACCCCTTTTCAGCCAATAAATAAGCATAGTGTAGATTATGTTCTTTTGCACTTTGAAAACCATGTATAAAAATTATAAGCGGCAATTCCTGATTGAAAGTGGTTTCTTCCCCTAGGTGCAATACAGGAATTTGTCCTATTAGTTCTTTTTCAATTATTATCAAGTTAACCCCTCCGAATAATTTGTTCCGGTCTTTCCAATACCATTATCAAAATGGATTCCATTCCTTTAAACCTGAGCTTCGCTTTAATTATAATAATCCTGGATATAGTAATATCATACAGGAATGCATAAAGAATGAAAAAGATTTACATTTACCTTAAAATAGGCTTAACAATATTTGCATATAATGAAATCAAAAAGAACAGAAGGTGTGTACATGGCTGAGAAACATTTAATCGTATTGGATCTTGATGGTACTTTACTTACAGATAACAAAACAATTTCTTCAAGGACTAAAAAAACACTCCTAAAACTAAAGGAAGATGGACACGAGGTTATGATCGCCACCGGGCGTCCCTTTCGCTCAAGTGAACAATATTACCGGGAATTGGGGTTGACTACACCAATCGTTAATTTCAATGGCGCTTTCGTCCATCACCCATTACATACAAGCTGGGGGGTATACCACTCTCCACTGGATATAAATGTTGCGAAAGATATTGTCGAAGCGTGTGATCAGTTTAAATTTCACAACATCATCGCTGAAGTCCGGGATGAAGTTTATGTCCATTATCATGATGAAAAGTTGATGAACATGTTCAATCTAGGAAATCCGATCATGAAGACCGGTGACTTGCGCGATTACCTTCAGGATTCCCCAACTTCGATGCTGATTCACACAGATAGTGAATTCGTAGGACAGATTCGCCAGCATTTATCCGATGTCCATGCAGAATTGGTCGATCATCGCCGATGGGCAGAGCCTTTTCATATCATCGAAATAATAAAAAGCGGGTTAAGTAAAGCCGTAGGGCTAAAACGCGTATCCAACTATCTGGAAATTCCTCAAAACAGGATAATCGCTTTCGGTGATGAAGATAATGATTTGGAAATGCTCGAATATGCGGGAACCGGGGTGGCCATGGGAAATGCGATCTCACCAGTAAAAACGGTAGCAAATACGACTACATTGACGAATGAAGAAGATGGTATAGCCGTTTTCCTCGAAGAAAAATTCAATATAAAAGCCTAATCCGTCATTTTTTACCTTCATAATTTCCACCTTTCAAGCCAAACTAATATGGACAACAGATTCATTCCGTTGTCGACAACGCTCAGAATCGGAGGAGATAAGAATGGGTAAAAGCAGTAAATCTAAACGATTTGTTCAGCAGGGCAAAGAAAGTGTTGCCAGGCATGCCGAAAAAATCCCTTATCACACTACGTTTGAAGAGGCTGAAAAAGACAGGTTAAGAATTATGTCTGAACAAAGCTATGGTGGCTTCTAATGGGAAACAAATTATTCCAAAAGGCTAGGGAATTTGTTGAAGAAGCTCTCCACTCTGAGCATGAGGGTGACCAGCATAAGACTGAGGAAATCGCTAAAAACGCTCTTTCATCAGCTTTTGCCAATACGACCGAGGCTGAAAAAGAACAATTGCGAGAACTTCAGGAAGAGCTGGAAAATCACTCTAAATAATGTGAAAGCCTCCAGGATTCCTGGAGGCTTTCACTTTGTTTTCATCAATTGTTATTTCGTGCCTTACCGCCTTTAATAGTGGCCTTGATTTTTTGTTAATATCATTCCCTGCGGAAAGTTCCAACAATGCCTGACGTTTCTATGATGTTCGTGAAAGCATGTGGATCCACTTCCTTGATGATCTTTTCAAGGTCATAAAGTTCATACCTTGTAATGACAATCAATAGCATTTCCTTAGTTTCGTTGGTGAACGCACCTTTAGCGGGAACCCTTGTAATTCCGCGAACTAACTTAGCATGGATTGCCTGTTTAAGCTCTTCGCTTTTCTTTGTAATGATCATGGCCGTAAGCTTTTCATGACGTGTATGTATCGCGTCCACGACACGGGTCGATGTGTAAAGGGTAACAAGCGTGTACAAAGCTTTTTCCGGTCCATAAACAGCACCTGCCGTTACAATGATCACGCCATTCAGCAGAAATAAATAAGTACCTACAGGTTTATCCTTCTTCCGTGAAAGAAGCATGGCGATAATATCCATTCCGCCAGTCGATGCACCGTATTTCAAGGTGATCCCCACACCTACTGCAGCTATGACTCCACCAAATACCGCATTCAATAATATGTCAGGTGACCAGCGTGTGATCGGAATGATTTCCATAAAGAAGGACATCAAGGCGACGCTGAGGAAACTATAAAATGTGAAAGACTTTCCAACCTTTCGCCAAGCAATGATCGTTACTGGAATGTTCAATAAAAACAATAGAATACCTGTTGATACATCAAAAGGAGCAAAAGATCCAATCATCCTCGATAGAAGCTGGGCCACTCCCGTAAAGCCGCTTGCATATACGTTTGCCGGTATTAGAAAAAAGTTCATTGCAACGGCATTAAGCAATGCGCCCACCACAACTATGATAATTTTCTTCATTTCACCACTGTACATCCTAAAAAACCTCCATTTCACCCTTATTCTATTATCTTTTTACCCTTAATTATTTATTCTATTTACGTAGAGATTGAATTTTTACCGTTACGTGCTACACTAAAAAGTAGAGTGACCACTCATTTTCTAAAAATTGTAAAAAGAAAGCAGGTGTATTATGGCTATCACAATTCTTGCAGATAGTGCATGTGATTTGCCGTTGTCTTTCTATAAGGAAAACAATGTTTCATTAATCCCTTTACAAGTCCATCTTGACGGGGAAAATTATGAAGATTTACTTACCATTAATTCTCACGAAGTCTATCAGGCGATGCTTGAAGGAAAAACCCCGAAAACATCGCAAGCTTCCCCAGAATACTTTATAGAACTTTTCACACAGTTTGCCAAAGAGAAAAAACAAGGGATTTATATAGCCTTTTCCTCTGAGTTATCTGGAACATATCAAACGGCAGTGATGATTCTTAATCAGGTGAAGGAAGAGTACCCTGACCTTGACATTGAAATCGTCAATACGAAATGCGCTTCGATGGGCGTCGGTTTAATTGTAAAAAAAGCAGCCGATCTGGCAGCCAACGGTGCCACTAAAGAAGAAATCCTGGCTGCCATCGAATTCCAAAGCCGGCATATGGAGCATCTATTCACTGTAGATAACCTTGAATATCTGGCCCGTGGCGGCCGTATCTCCAAGACATCTGCCCTTGTTGGCGGTTTATTAAACATTAAACCGTTATTGCATGTTGAAGATGGGAAGCTTGTTCCGCTTGAAAAGATACGCGGCAAAAAGAAATTGATTAAACGTGTAATCGAATTAATGCATGAAAGAGGCAAAAACTTAACAACCCAAACGATTGCCATCAGTCATGGTGACGATGAAGCAACTGCCCTGGAATGGAAGGAAGCCATCCAAAATGAATTCGGGACAACCGACTTCATGATCCATACAATTGGCTCCGTCATCGGTGCACATGCCGGTCCTGGCACAATTGCCCTCTTCTTCTTAAACGATACCCCTGAGAAATCATAAACATACATACTCCCTTCCATAATTGTGAACAATATATATTGATCAGATAATGGAAGGGAGTTTTCACTATGTCCAAAACAGCCGATGACAATAAAAGGCCAAAAGATAACCAAGCGAGAAATGCTGAAAAAAATATCGCATATCAGGAAAACCTTGCTGCAGGTAAGCACTCCTATTCGAAGAAAACGGACCATAAATGAAGCGTGGGGCTTGTCCCCTCGCTTTTTTATATCGTTTAGATAGTTGTCTTCCTAACATACTTTCTCTATAATAAAGGAAATAAACCCTGCTGGAGGTAAGTGATGGCAAAGGAAAATTCATTTGATATTGTTTCGAAAGTAGACTTTTCAGAGGTAACGAATGCAGTTACCATGGCTATGAAGGAAATACAGACACGCTATGATTTCAAAGGGAGCATAAGCAGCATCACCATTGAAAAAGAAGACTTGGTTTTAGTATCCGACGATGAATATAAGCTCGAACAGCTAAAGGATGTTCTCATCAGTAAACTCATTAAACGTGACGTACCCGTCAAGAACCTGGATTATGGCAAATTAGAAGGGGCTTCTGGCGGGACCGTTCGCCAACGGGCCAAGCTAATTCAAGGCATCGATAAGGAGCAAGCTAAAAAGATCAATACCATCATTAAAAATAGCGGCCTTAAAGTAAAAAGCCAGATCCAGGATGATCAAATCCGGGTTACCGGTAAGAACCGGGATGATTTACAAGGTATCATTTCCGCTATTCGGGGCGCTGATCTGTCCATTGATGTACAATTCTTAAATTACCGCTAAGTATGAAGGCCTCACCTGTTGGTGGGTCTTTTTTTAATTGTTTCAACTGCCTCCTTCAGCGTTCATCCCCCATTTCCTTCAAATGAATCGCCTTCATGGAACATGGAAAGACTAGTCATGTTCCCTTCAGTTAAAACATTAAACATGATTTTTGTGGGTATTTTTTCCATGTTTTCTTTTTCCTAAAAGAAGGAATAGAGAAAGCGTAGATAATTAAATGGGAGGCGTTTATATCTTGACTACTCAAAATCAGAACAAGCAAGGATTTCCACCTCAACATCAGCAGCATCAACCTGGATTGGAAACAAAAATGGAACCGAACCCTGATTCAGTTAAAGCTGCCTACAAAGGAAGCGGCAAATTAAAAGGTAAAACGGCAATCATAACAGGAGGAGACAGCGGAATCGGTAAATCAGTTGCCATTTACTACGCTAAAGAAGGAGCGAATGTGACAGTTGCATACTTGGATGAACACGAGGATGCCAAAGCGACAAAAGAATTGATCGAAAAAGAAGGCCAAAAATGTTTACTCATTTCCGGTGATATCGGTGATGAAGCCTTCTGCCAGGATGTCGTCAAAAGAACGGTTGAAGAATTTGGCGGTTTGGACATTCTAGTCAACAACGCCGGAGAACAGCATGTGCAGACAAGTATCCTGGACATTTCGGCTGAACAATTGGAAAAAACGTTCCGCACGAATATTTTCTCGATGTTCCACTTAACTAAAGCTGCATTGAAGCACCTGAAAAAAGGAAGCAGCATCATTAATACAACCTCTATCACAGCCTATCAGGGCAACCCAAAACTAATCGATTACTCTTCAACAAAAGGTGCAATACTGGCATTTACAAGAGCCCTGTCGAACTCCATCTCAAAAGATGGCATCCGAGTGAATGGTGTTGCGCCAGGTCCGATCTGGACACCGTTGATTCCTGCCTCATTCGGCGAAGAGGATGTTGCCAAATTCGGGCAGGATACTCCAATGGGCCGTGCAGGGCAGCCAGAGGAATTGGCACCAGCCTATGTATATTTGGCAAGTGATGATTCATCCTATGTAAGCGGACAAGTCATCCATGTAAACGGCGGGACCGTTGTAAACGGATAAGACCTTACCTTTCCAAAAGCAGTGGATTTCACAAATTGAAATCCACTGCTTTTGCTCTTTCATGCAGGATATTCCCGGTTAACGCGGAATATATGAGTGGGAAGGAGTGGAGTCATTTTTGAAAAATATTGTAGATCCATGGTTCACCGTTCAGGGATTGGACTCAAAAACGTTTGCAATCAGTGAATATGGTCATTGGGAGAAAGTTCATTCCTTTTTATTACTAGGGGAGACCCGGGCTGCGTTAATCGATACAGGGTTAGGCATCGATTCGATTAAGCGGATTACAGACCAGCTTACAGATCTTCCGATCATCGTCCTGACCACACACGTTCATGCTGACCATATTGGCGGTCACGGTGATTATGACACAATTTATGTTCATGGTGATGATGCCAATTGGCTGATTAATGGCATTGCAGGTTTGTCCTTGGAACAAATAAGAAAGGACATGGCCCGGGATATCACATTACCCATACCCGAATCATTCAATCCTGATACATACAAGCCATACCGGGGTTACCCTGATAGGCTGTTATCGGATGGGGACACGATTGATCTTGGAAACCGCAGTTTAGGCATTTATCATACACCTGGGCATTCACCTGGCCACATTTCAATTTTGGATAATGAAACAGGTTATTTATTTACTGGCGACCTGCTTTATTCAGATACTCCCGTTTATGCATTTTATCCCTCGACAAGTCCTGAAGACCTTGTGAATTCGTTGGAAAAAATCACAAAGATCAAGTCAGTCTCCAAAATCTATGGCGGGCACAACCAACTAGGCCTCGAACCAGGGATCCTTGAAGAAGTCCTTGCAGCCATTCAATATCTTAAAGAGAATAATTTAGTCAGACACGGAACGGGTGTACATGCATTCAAAAGTTTCAGCATACATTTCTAGTGAAAACAAGGCATTGCTTTTACGCAATGCCCTCTCGTTCAGTATGTCATGGCCATTGCACCTTGCTTGATCGATCTGCAGGAATGCCTTTCCACGAAATGATGTGGAATGATGGTCCCGGCAGGTGCATCTCCAGTCTGCAGCATATGAATGATGCCCTTAGCGGCCTGATATCCTAAATCAAAAATATTAATATCTACGGAAGTCAGGGCTGGTAATGACAGTTCAGAGAAAAGAACGTTATTGAAGCTGACGATTGAAATTTCTTCAGGAGTGCGCACGCCCATCTCGCGAAGTGAATGCACGATGCCAAGTGCCATGAGATCATCACTGACAACCAAAGCGGTTGGTGGTTCTTCGATGGATAGTAACCTTTTTGCAGCTGCTTGTCCCCCTTCATGCAAAAAATCTTCATGCAGGGTATATTCCCCCCTTCGATCGATTCCAGCCCGCTTCAATGCCCGTTCATAACCTGACAAGCGATCAAGGGTCATCACAAGGGTTACATCACCTCCGATGAATCCAATCCTTTCATGTCCTAGCTGTATGAGGTAATCCGTTGCCTGTTCGGCAGCCAAGATATTATCGTTATCAACATATGTTATCTCCTCGATGTAATCATAGGGTTTCCCAATGATCACAAATGGAAAAGCCCTTTCCCTCAAATAGGTCAGGATGTGATCATTCATCCTTGAATACATCAGGATTATTCCATCCACCATCCCTCCCTGCACCATATTCACTACTCCTTCGTAGATTTCATCTTCTGTTTTTCCCGTGCTTAGCAACAGGGAATAATGGTTTTCCTGAGCTCCCTCACTTAGACCCTGGAGGATCGTCGGAAAGAATGGGTTTTGATAATAATCATTTGACGAACTTGGCATTACCAAACCAATGATCCTGGTCGATTGATTGGCAAGACTACGTGCAATGAAGTTTGGATGGTATCCTAATTTAGTCATCGCCTTACGTACCCGTACCTTTGTCTTTTCACTTATCCGAGGATTGTTTGCAATCACTCGAGAAACTGTTGAAGGAGCAACATTCGCTAGCTGTGCCACATCTTTTATTGTGATGGCCATGCATTTCCCCTCTCCCTTCTTAGCCTTTATTGACTTCATTTTAAAAAAAGGTGAATACCAATAAACACTTCTTTAATATTTGTTTTATATTTATACATTTTGTATGTATTCATAATACACTCAGTCCAATAGTTATATCCATACTTTTTTTAATGTTTATTTAATTTTTCAGAAAATACTTACTTTTCCGTTTTCTTCATTCATGTTTAAAATCCAAAAAGAAGCTGATGTATGATCAGCTTCTTAAAAAACGACAGGTCTATTGGAAATCAAGAAGTCAGACGACTAACTACATAGGTTTTAAGCCATTTCCAATCTAGTCCATAGAAATCAATAACGATAAATCCTCGTTTCATATGGACGTAAATCAATAAGCGACACCTCAGGACAATCCTCATAATTAGCCAGCAAAAGTTCCATTTCCCCCCAATAGGAAAGGTCGATTTGATGGTGATTCATACTAAAGTTACATACTACCATGACTGAATTATCATTCATAGTTCTTGTATAAATATAAAGATCGGGGTGATCTTCCCATAATAATTCATATTCCCCATATACGAGGACCTGATGTTTTTTTCGAAGTTCAATCATCTTTTTATAAAAATGATAAATGGATGACGGGTCATTTTTCTGCTGTTCTACATTAATGGCGCGGTAATTTGGATTAACCCTCATCCAAGGTGTTCCATGAGTGAATCCGCCATTTTCAATATCATTCCATTGCATCGGTGTTCGTGAATTATCACGGCCGCTATGCCATATAATGTTCATGATTTCATCATGGGGACGACCTTTCGAGGTCTCTATCCTGTAAAAGTTTTTCATTCCGACATCATCATAATCATCAATCGAATCAAATTGGACATTCGTCATGCCAATTTCCTGACCTTGATAAATAAAAGGTGTCCCTTGCATGAAAAAGTATAGGGCTCCTATCATTTTTGCGCTTTCCAACCAATATTGATGATCATTTCCCCACGTTGATACACTTCTCGGCTGGTCATGATTTTCAAAAAACAAAGCATTCCATCCTTTGTTTTTCAGCCCCTTTTGCCATTTGGTCATCGTGCGCTTTAACCCTTGAACATCAACAGCGTGATTCTGTCCCCTATTCCAAAGTCCAAGATGTTCAAATTGAAAGATCATATTGAACTTCCCATTCGATTCCCCGACCCATTCTTCCGCCTGCTCAATCCTGACGCCATTGGCCTCACCGACCGTCATGATATCATACTTAGAGAAAGTCTCTTCTTTCAACTCCTGAAGGTAATCCAGAATCCCGTCCTGATTGGTATGCATTTCAAACGCAGGTACATACTGATGCCAATAAGGATTGGGCATATCCGGAAGGCCTTCACGCTTATGAATATGCGTGATCGCATCAATCCGGAAGCCATCGATTCCCTTATCGAGCCACCAATTGACCATTTCATATAATGCTTTTCGCACATCAGGGTTTTTCCAGTTTAAGTCTGGCTGCTTTTCGGCAAATAAATGTAAATAGTATTGATTGGTCCTTTCATCGAATTTCCAGGCACTTCCGGAAAAGATGCTTTCCCAATTATTAGGCTCACGGCCGTCCTGCCCATCCCTCCAAATATACCAATCCCGTTTCGGATTATCGCGGGACGAACGTGACTCGACGAACCAGGGGTGCTCATCACTAGTATGATTCAAAACAAGGTCGAGTATCACCTTCATCCCACGTCCGTGAACATCTTTCAATAACAGATCAATATCTTCGATTGAACCGAATTCATCGGAAACTGCTTGATAATCACTAATATCATAGCCATTATCTGCATTGGGAGATTTATAAAAAGGACAAATCCAAATAACATCTATCCCTAATTCCTGCAGATAGTCGAGCTTTGAAATCAAACCTTTTATGTCTCCGACTCCATCACCATTACTATCCATGAAACTGCGCGGGTAAACTTGATAGCAAACCGCTTCTTTCCACCAGGTCTTATTCATGCTGTAACCTCCCGATCCTGTTTTCCACAAAGCCTTAGGGACAATGTTTGGCGGCTACCGACAATCGAGAGGTATATGATTATTTTGGTTGATTCCGTTTTGAACGCTTAATAACCAAAGCAATGAATATACCAAAAATGAGAAGAACCAATCCTATAACTAACAGGTAAGGAATATTAATAATCGACTTAGGTGACAGCGTATAGACTTCTGTCGTCTCCCTGTCGATTACGATCGAGTAACTGTTGTCCTTACTGCGGACCAGATCCCCATTCAGCATACCTCTCAACTCTTTATTACTTTCAAGTTCCTTATCAGTAAGGTTTATCGTTTGAGTTTCAGTCGTATTGTTCATGGCGACGACAATGGTTTCATCACCATATGCACGCTTGAATACCGAAGCTCCACCATTTTCATATAAAAGCTCCATATCCCCTTTTGCCAATGCTGGGTACATGTCTCTGAGATCAGAAAGCTTTGTTATATATTCAACCAATTCCTGTTCTGTCTTAAAATTCATCAACTTATGATTATCCGGGGCAATATCGCCATTTAAGGCAATTTCCGATCCATAAAATACGATAGGAACCCCTGGCATTGTATATAGATACGACAGAGCCATTCTCCATCTGGAGCCTGGATTTTCGTTATGATCGGCTGCATCCTTTGTAAAACGGGGCATTCCCTGTGTGTCCATGAACAATGCCTGATGGGCATTGCCCCCTAATTCATCTTCGCTTTTCGCAAACGCTTTAAAAACAGGTTTCAGTTCCTTATCGGGCGCAGCAAATGATTCACGTAGCTCAGCATTCTGCGGATAAGCCATAAAAGCATCGATACCCGTCTCCTTGTAACTTGAGATCAATTCCGCATCACCTTGTACATCGCCGATTGTATAGAAATTTGATTTTTCAGATTTGACTGCATCCACAAATTCCTTCCAAAAATCTTTTGCTACGTATTGGACTTTATTTATACGGTATCCATCAATATCGGTTTCCGTTATCCACCATTTGGCTGCATCCAGTAAATATTTCCTTGTTTCCTCATTATCTTGATTCAAATCGGGAAGACCATCGACCCATCCTGTTTCCAAATCATTCTGCTTACCGTCCTTGGAAATCTTTTTTTCTTCATGGAACCAATCTTGTTTTTTGGGATCGGTCAGCCACGCGGAGTCAGGGCCCACATTATTTGCCTGAAAATCAATGATCACCTTCATATCGCGTTTATGTGCCTCATTCACGAGTTTTTTAAACTCTTTCATTGTCCCATAGTGTTTATCGGTTTTATAAAAATCGGCCACCCAATCGCCATGATAGCCATTTTCATCATTAGCGAAAATCGGTGAAAGGATGATAGCGGTATAACCCATATCTTTTAAATAATTCAGTTTCTTCGTGATACCTTCGAAATCCCCACCATTAAACGCGGAAGGGTCATTCACGTTCGCATCTCCGTTATTTTGAGTATCCCCATCGAAAAATCTGTCGACCAATAATGAATATACGATTTCATCCTTCCAAGTTCGTTGTTCTTTTTCAGCTGCTCCTACTGGAATGGCGTAAAAAAGAAGCAACGGAATTAAAGCGAGTGATAACGCTCTTTTTCTCATATCCGCTCTCCTCCTAGCTATCTCTTTACGCCTTTAAGATTAGCCTTTTGCCCCCTTAACGTCAAATCCAATTTATAAAAAACTTTACACTTAAGGGACAAACTGGGGATACTGGTTATGGTTACTGAATTGGAAGAGAGCAGAACACGGTTAACGTTCTTTTTTTATCGTCTTTACCGCTTTATCCAAAACCCTTTTTGGTTTTGCTTTTTGAGTGGTCATTTCATCCATGGCTGAATTCATCGGTCCCCATACCTTATTCATTTCCGGAATATTCGGCACTGGTTCAGCGTATTGTAATTGTATGCTTAAGGCTTGTGCCCTTTCATTTTCTTTGATTGCGGCATTGTGTTTGATTGATTCATTAGGAGGCATTTCCCCTGTTAAATCATAACGCTGCATTGCATTATTATCATTAGTCAAATATTCAACTAACTTCGTAGACCAATAAGGGTGTTTTGTGAAAGCTGTTACATGCCAGCCTTTGATTTCCATGAACGTTTTCATTGGCTTGCCATCGGGCAATTTGGGCATGGGGGCAATTCCTGTATCCTTTCGCTCGGTAAATGAGTTCCCGTCACTCATGAGAGAAGCCAAATTCCCTTGTAGAAACAACTTCTCGATCACTGCCTTGTCGCCTTTGGGAATCAAACCCGCCCCATACCATTTTTGGATGTACGAAGCCCCTTTTATGGCACCCTTATTATTCAAGCCAATGTCATTAGGGTCTAATTTTCCATTCTTATCTTTAAATATATAACCTCCCATTCCAGCGATTACTCCATACGAATCATGGAAATCATTCCATTTGGCATAGTAACCATGAACATTGCCCTTTCTTAATCCCTTCGCCTTTTTATAAAGGCCATTCATCGTCTCAGGAGCCTTAGGCATCAATTTTTTATTATAAAAGAAAACGGATGTGTTTACGGATTTCGGCAATCCAAATACCTTATCTTGATACATCTCCCCTCTAATTGAAGATTCAATGAAGGCATCCAATACCTCATCGTCCACCTTCACTTCCTGAATTAAGCCTTCCTTCACGATTTGGCCGACTTTTCCATGGGAAAAAGTTACGACATCCGGGGCCTTTCCGTTTCCGATTGGCCCATCACGACGAAGCCGCTCGTACATCTCGGTAGCCATTTCAAGCTCTTCATGCTCAACTTTGATTCCATATTCTTTTTCAAAAGCTTCAATTACCGGCTTTAGAGCCTCCGCTTTACCTTTTTCCTCCCAAATGATCAGTTTTTCCGGCTTCGCTTCATTACTGGCTTCGTCTTCTTTTTTCTTATTTTCTTTAACTGCTTCATTTTCCAAATCTGAACTGGAACCACAAGCATTTACACTAACGATCAAAAACATGGACATGAACAAATGAAAAATCAACTTCTTCACTTTCATTCTCCTTTTTAAAATGTTTATTCTATCATGTCCAAAAGCACCAAATAATACTGTTTTTTCAGTTCAGTACTTCAAATAAAGCCACTTAATGAAAGCGATACCAAAGCTATTGTTATCATTATATGAACGGCTTTGGTTTTTACAACATTTTACTTGGCGTTTTTATTTCCTTGTAGTGATGAGCACTTTTTGTTATTTTTTAGTTAATAAGTGCTTTTTTCAATTGAAATGGGGTATATAACCGTATTGAAAAAACACTTAACCTGGCTAGTGCAGCTTCATGGAGATCCCCCTCATAAACAGCTGGAAGTTTCCTTTTTCACATCCTCAAATACTTATAGAATTGGAGTGGTTTTTAATGGAATTTTCATCCATACACCATAGACCTAATGACAATTACGGCTATCCCATCAACACCGAAACCCTACATATCCGCCTACGTACGAAAAAACAAGATATCTCCTCAGTTGGATTGATCTTTGGCGATCCATACATTTCAGATAATGGTCAATGGCAGTACGAAGAACTTCCCATGAGTTTGTCAGGCAGCGATAACCGCCATGATTATTGGCATATCTATGTGAAGCCTCCCTACCGAAGAATTCGATATGGGTTCAAGGTATCGTCAGAAGATGAATGCTCCATTTACACGGAAAAGGGCTTCTTTAAAGAGCCTCCCCGAGATCCCGGAAGCTATTTCGCGATTCCCTATCTCCATCAAAATGAAGTTTTTGGGGCACCGGAATGGGTCAAGGATACTATTTGGTACCAAATTTTCCCTGAGCGGTTTGCAAACGGAAACCCCGACAACGATCCGGAAGGTGTGAAACCCTGGGGAAGTGAAGACCCGGCGGTGGATAATTTTTTTGGCGGGGACTTCGAGGGAATCATTGAACATTTGGATTACCTTGAGAATCTCGGCATCAACGGAATTTATTTCACGCCAATCTTCCATGCCTACTCCAATCATAAATACGATACGATTGATTATCGGAGTATCGATCCGCAATTCGGAACGAAGGAAACACTGAAGACACTAATAGCCGAATGCCATAAACGGAATATACGGGTCATGCTGGATGCCGTTTTTAACCATAGCGGCTACTATTTCCCCCCTTTTCAGGATTTACTCGAAAAAGGAGAGAAATCGAAATATAAGGATTGGTTCCACCCACACAGCTTCCCTCTTAAGGGAGGGGAAAGGCCCAATTATGAAACATTCGGTTTTTTTGAATCGATGCCAAAATTGAATACGGCAAATCCGGAGGTGAAAGAATATCTGCTCGAAGTCTCGGCTTATTGGATCAAGGAGTTCGATATAGACGCCTGGCGCCTCGATGTGGCAAATGAGGTCGATCAGCCATTCTGGCGTGAATTTCGAACAACAGTGAAAAATATAAAGCCTGACCTTTATATTCTTGGGGAAATTTGGCACGACTCCATGCCATGGCTTCGCGGCGATCAATTCGATGCCGTCATGAATTACCCTTTCACCAACCAAGTTTTTCGCCTGGTCGCCTCACAAACGATCAATGCACGCGAATTCACTGAAGAAATGACAGCCATCTATCACAGTTATCCGACCAATGTTTTTGACGTGACATTCAATCTTCTTGGAAGCCATGATACACCGCGGATTTTCACGGATTGCGGGGAAGATCTAGCCCGAGCCAAGCTCATTCACGCAATCCTGCTGACATTCAATGGCACCCCTTGTATTTACTATGGAGATGAAATCGGCTTAACCGGTGGGATGGATCCTGGGTGCCGAAAATGCATGGTCTGGGAAGAAGAAAAACAAAACACCGAGCTACTCAATGAAATTAAGGCATTGATCCACTTGCGAAAAGAAGAACGGTTACTTGCCAATGACGGGGAGTTCAAATTCCTTGATACAGCCGGAAACGAAAATATCGTGGCCTACCAAAAGTATAATGAAAAACGTTCTGTCGTGATCCTCATCAATCCGACCGACGTCCAGCAATCCTTTACCCTTCCTGTTGATTTGAAAGGACGTACACTAACGGATTTAAGAACAAAGGAAACCACACAGGTTGGCAAATTTGAGTTGGGTGGTTATCAATATAAAATTCTCGCATTCAATCATTGAGGCAAATGAAAACGGGGCAATGAAAATCATCCGCCCCGTTTTTTTCACTCGATTATTTGGATATCATATTCTTTGAACCATACATGGGTCTGTGCCAAATGTGCGAGCAACTGTGGACCTGACATCAATTGCCCGAACCACGGCACTTTAAAAGCAGCACCCTTGGAATCCACTATATCGGTTAGCTTCTGCTTATCGAAAAACTCATGCAGGACCGAATTCTTATCCGTCAGTAAGTCTTTCAACCACGCCTGCACACGTTCTGTATATATAGGGTTATGGGTTTTTGGATATGGACTTTTTTTACGATACAATACTTCATCCGGTAATAACCCCTCCAAAGCCTTCCTAAGAATACCTTTTTCACGGTTGCCTTCCATTTTCATTTCCCAAGGAATGTTCCATGCATATTCAACAAGGCGATGATCGGCAAATGGCACGCGCACCTCTAAACTTGCCCCCATACTCATCCGATCCTTCCGGTCAAGGAGCGTCGTCATGAACCATAATAAATTCACATAGAAAAGCTCTCTCCGCTTTGCTGCTATACCGCTTTCCCCTTCCAATTTAGGCGTTTCGGCAAGTGTCTCCAAATAAGCTTCCTGCGCATATTCCTCCAGCTTCAGTTTCTCGCGCCATCCCGTTTTCAATAAAGATACCCGCTCCCCGGTCGACCTCATCCATGGAAAACCGGCACGATTCAAATCATCCTCACGATGAAACCAAGGATAACCCCCAAAAATTTCGTCCGCACATTCGCCGGACAGGCCTACGACAAAATCCCGTTTGATTTCCTTACAAAACCAAAGTAAAGAAGAATCGACATCCGCCATGCCTGGGAGGTCCCTTACAAGGACAGCTTCCGTTAAATAATCCGTTAACTGCTCTTGAGTGATGACCGATGAATGGTGAACGGTGTTAAAACTATCCGACATCTTTTTAATCCAATACCCATCAGAGTTTGGCTGAAAATCATTCGCCTTAAAATAACGCTCATTATCCTCATAATCAATGGAATACGTATGAAGCTGGCCTTTCCCTTCTTTTTGATAGGCATTTGCAGCAATGGCCGTTATCGCGCTTGAGTCAAGCCCTCCTGATAAGAAGGTACAAAGCGGAACATCAGATACAAGTTGCCGCGTCACTGCATCTTCGACAAGAAAGCGAACCTTCTCGGCCGTCTCATCAAGCGTATCCCGATGTTCTTCGCTTTTCACATTCCAATATCTCCAAATCCGGAGGCCTTTCCTTGATAAAGTAAGCGCATGGGCAGGCCTTAATTCCTGGATATTATGAAATACGCCTGAACCTGGCTTCCGGGATGGACCAACACCAAAAACTTCAGACAACCCTTCGCGGTCAATCTCCGTTTTAACATCCGGATGGGCAAGAATCGACTTCAGCTCCGATCCGAAAATGAACCCGCCGTCCCTTTCCGCATAAAAGAATGGTTTTACCCCCATGCGATCTCTTCCAACGAATAATTTCTGTTCCTTTTCATCCCAAATCGCAAACGCAAAAATCCCATTGAACAAGTCAATGCATTTTTCTTTCCATTCTATATAAGAAGTTAATAAAACTTCTGTATCAGAATGACCTTTAAAGGAATATCCTTTTAATAATAGCTGTTTACGAATATCCTCGGTGTTATATAGCTCACCATTATAACAAAGCGTATATCTGCCGTTTTCGTGATTTTTCGTCATCGGCTGTTTTCCGCCTTCCGCATCGACAACCGTTAACCGTTTATGACCAAAGGCAACATGGGCTTCGCTCCAAACATTATCTTCGTCAGGCCCCCGCTTTGCCAACGTTTTTGTCATGTTTTCCAGCGTTTTCGTTTTTGTCCGTAAATCTTTTTGAAAATGCACCCAGCCTGTTATCCCACACATTTTACACTTCATCCTTTCTATCCGGACTATCAAAAATATATTGGCTCCCTGTCTTAAAAAGATTTACAGTCCCTAAGTATCGCTCAGCATCATTCCGTAGGACCCCCTGCCAACAACGCCCGGCGTCATTAATGAATTGTTGAGCAAAGCATCCCGTGTTAAACATAGCCTATGCAAAGACGGAAAGATGGTTATTTGTCCATAATATTTTAAAATATACAGTTATATTTTCATTGGATTTTGACTAAAAAGTAGGTGAGGATTCCACTATTGGAGGTATATGTATGAGTCAGCAACAACGAACTAAGTTAATGAATAGGCAAACAAGAGCTTTTACCGAAGGAACAGTGGAAAATATCAATCAACAATGGATTTTTTTCGATGATGAAACAGATGAGGCCTGCTCCATTGAAGACCACGTTGACAGCATCATCGAAGTGTACAGGGGTGGGCGCTGGCAGCAAGGAGTAGTTGAAGAAGAGGGAAAAATCCTGCTTCACCGGGAAATCACCTTCTTAAGGGAAAATGAGCCCATTCGGATACGCAAAAAGCTGCTCTACTCTTTTGAACGTTTATTGGAAGAATTGAACGACGATTCCTTTTTCCAATTTGTAACGACATTGAATTCACTTGATTTTTCTATTTATGATTGTATATATAGCTATAACCAGCTTACTTTTTTAAGGGCCGTCCCAAACCAGTCCGGCGTGAATTTCTTCACCTTTGATAACGAGAGCCAAATTTGCCTCGTTCAGCACCATTTTTCTTACGGGAAAAAGGATCATGATCGTTTTGAATTCACCCTGAACACCGGAAAAAGGATCGTCATTGAGAAAGTGAATTCACAATAACAGGTAAAAGAAAACGGGTAAATGAGATTTCCTCATTTACCCGTCTTTAATTCTGTATTAAAAAAAGTCCATTCCTTGTGGCAGCGCAAGTCCTAAATAAAGGACGAATACAAGCGCTACGATGAACAATATCCACATGGCACTTGTGCTTTTTCCTTTTTTCGTACGGACCAGCACCATTTCCATCGCCGCAATCACGATGATCCCAACAATCATTTTTACTGCGTAAGCACCAAAATCAGTGATCAGCATGCCGCCAGTAAGGAAAATCAATAGATAGAACAACCGTGTTATCATATGTAGCATTTTCGCTTTCGGGTTTCCACCTTTAAGCATCGAATATGTGACAAAGAAAAGAATGATTCCGATAACCCAAGCTGTAATATGCATATGTGTAGTCATTTTTTTGCCCCCTCGTTCAGTTTCCATTTCATCATATCATAGGCTTTTAGAAAAAAACAAAACTAAGTATCCACCTGAATGGGTAAAACCAACAATTTAATGAACATCATTTACATTTCTTCTTAACTGGTCCCTACCTGCGCATAACCGGCTTTTTACCATATGTAAAAAAACGCCATATATATTCAACCGGTCCGTATTTATACAGACCCATCCACAATAAGGAAAGCAGAATTTGCAGGCAAAACAGGGCTATTAAGAAAACAAATCCTGTCGTATATGAGACTGATCCATATAAACCAAGGCCATATGAATAAAAAATGGCCGTACATACCATCGATTGGAACAAGTAATTGCTCATCGACATCCTTCCGATATACGAAAGCGGGTGTAACAGGCGGGAAGCCCCTGACCGTTCCGCCAAAAGCGTGATTGCCGTGATATAAAAAACCGTAAGTAACGGCCCTCCCAAATAATCCTGCACGAATATCGTTCCAAAATGGTATACAGACACATATGGCAGAATCTTAATTGACATGCCCAATAGCAAGCTTACAATCGATATCGCTTTCAATTGTCGTTTATATTGGGTTGGATTTTGGAGAAAACCTTGTTTTGCAACGCCTGCTCCAATTAAAAAAAACGGAAAAATCGATAAAAAAAGGATAATGGCATTAAAAGGGTTGTTCACCATATACCAATCCAGTGCCCTTTGACTCATCAGTTCCGTAAATGTACCAGATTGATAAACTTCCAAAGACTGTTTCACCATCGCTGAATCAGTCGTAATCGCCATCCCTTCACTATCAAAAATGCCCATTATAAGAAATAGAGAGCCCAATATCGCAAAAGGCAGGACATAACAAACCGAACCTAGCAGAATTAAATTCCTGGCCTTCATCTTATAAAAAAACAAAAGTGCAAACCCAAATACAGCATAATTAATGAGGATATCCCCATGCCAGATGAAGAAAGCATGAATGCAACCAAGTATCAGCAGGAAACTTAGCCTTTTCATATATAGTAACGGAAATGAAATACCCCTTTCTTCACTCCTTACTGCCAAAATGATTGCCCCGAAACCGAACAGAAAGGCAAATAACGGATAAAAGCTAGCCTGTGCGACTATATCACTGAAACTGTACAAAATCCTGTCCCATCCTCCTGCCCACCGCTCGGCACCATCTATGTACAAGAGCGGAGAGTGGAAAGAAGGCATATTCACTAAAAAGATCCCTAAAATGGCTAATCCACGTAAAAGATCGATGCTTACGATCCGTTTACTTTCCTGCAATGGTACCATCGCACCCTTCATGGGTACACCCTCTTTCATTCATACAGATTTAACATCTTTTCTATATCTCCATTGCATCATCTTTAACTTGCGTGACCGCTTTTTGCTTTTTTATCAGTATGACAAACAAGCTGCCCAATAAGCAAAAGATTCCTGCAAGGAAGAATGCCCATGTATAGGAGCTGAATATTTTGAAGATAAGCCCTCCACCGTACGCCGCCACTGCTGCACCCACCTGATGGGCCGCGAATATCCACCCGTATACGATCCCGCTTTTCCCCATGCCAAATACTTGCCTTGAAATGCTTATGGTCGGAGGAACGGTCGCTATCCAATCCAAGCCATAAAAAATGGAAAAGATGACCAATAGACCGATAGAGCCTTCATTTAGTGCAAAAGGAAGTAATACGAGGGAAGCACCCCTTAGAGCGTAATACCAAAACAACAGCCAGCGGTTATCAAAACGATCTGATAACCACCCGGATACAGTCGTACCAATCAAATCAAAGATTCCCATGAAAGATAGCAATGATGCTGCCGTCACAACTGGTAAACCAAAACTAATGCAGTAAGAAATGAAATGTGTCCCGATTAACCCACTCGTAGAAAGTCCGCATATAAAAAAGCTTCCTGCCAATAACCAGAATTCCTTCACTCTCACCGCTTCAATCAACGACTGAAAAGCCATGGCGACGGGGTTCTTATTTTGGACTGTAACAGTTTCCTGCTTTTCCTCTTCCAATCCATATGGAAGAGCGCCGACTTCCTTCGGATTGTTTTTCATGAACAAAAGGATGATTGCCAGCATGATCAAGATAAGGACCAAAATTAATCCAATCGCAAATCTCCACGAATAATTCTCAATGATGATGGCTAAAACCGGAAGTAAAATGAGCTGACCTGTTGCCGTACTTGCCGTCAGTATCCCGACCGCCAGCCCCCGCCTCTTCTCGAACCAACGATTTGCCACATATGGGCTCAATACCGTTAAAAACACTCCAGAACCCAATCCAATGATAATTCCCCAAATAAGAATGAGCTGCCACTCATGCTGCATGAAAAAAGTGAGGAAAATCCCTGCCAATAAAGTGGACATGGCCAATACCATCATTTTCTTCAATCCAAGAACTTCAATTAGCGCGGCCATGAACGGACCCGATAATCCATAAAGAAAAAGACTTATGGCGAAGGCTAAAGAAATGACGGATCGGTCCCACCCGAACTCATTTTCAAATGGTACGATGAATACTCCTGATGATGACCTTACGATTCCGGCTACAATAATCGAGAAGAATGCTATGATTAAAATAACCCAGCTATAATGAATACGTTTCAATGCTCTCCCCCACAATCCAAAACTCTTAAAATCAACTTGATGAAAAAAGAAAAATTATAATAATTTGAAATATTTTATAATAGTAACATTTTATCGTTAAACAGGAAGCTTTTTATCGAAACAAATTCAAGTGTTCCTGAATGACCATCCCTTATCCAACATTGACATGAGTTACTGCGGCTTATTTACGAATGGAAACCTATCAGTGTCCACCTCAATTTTCATTTCTTCAGGATGAAATCTTCATTGCTTAATATGAAACCGAATTTAAAGGGCAAAGAAAAAAACGCTGATCATTTCTGAACAGCGTTAGCGAGCTTCAATTAACGAATCTGCCTGTTTTCCCCTTAGATTCCCAATAATCATTACGGAGATGGATTTTTTGTATTTTCCCCGATGCCGTTTTTGGAAGCTCATCGACGAACGACACACTGGTAACTGATTTGAAATGAGCTAATTTTTCCCGTGTGAAGGCCTTTATATCATCCTCCGATAATTCAACGCCCATTTTCGGCACAATGAAGGCATGCGGTGTCTCTCCCCACTTTTCGTGCGGAACGGCAATGACTGCCGCTTCAAGAATGTCCGGATGTTCGTAGAGTATTCCTTCCACTTCTATGGAAGAGATATTTTCTCCGCCACTAATGATTATATCCTTTTTGCGGTCAACGATATCCACATTCCCATTTTCATCGATTGTGGCCATATCCCCTGTATGCAGCCATCCATTTATCAGTGTCTGGCTGGTCGCTTCTTCATTTTTCCAATAACCTAACATCACTCCATGGCTGCGGACGATAAGCTCGCCGATATCCACCCCATCATGGGCAACTTCCTCACCATTGTCATGGATAACCTTTACCTCACTGCCTATGATGGGATATCCGGCTTTCGCCTTCATTCTGTATTTTTCTCTTTCCGGAAGATCATCGAATTCAGAACGAATCAGCGATATCAGACTGACCGGTGTTGATTCAGTCATTCCGTAAATTTGAATGAATTCCCAGCCTAACTCTTTTTCCACCCTTGTAACGAATGCAGGAGGCGGAGCGGAACCAGCAACAACAATTCGGATATCCTGCTCGATATTCGGAACACTCCGTTCAAAATATTGGAACAGTGAATTCAGAACCGTGGGTGCCATATGCATTATGGAAACCTTATGCTTTTGTAGTGCATCAAATATCATCTCGGGGCTGGATTTCCTCAAACAAACTTGAGTGGCACCATTTGCCGTATAATAAAATGGCGCACCCCACCCATTCACGTGGAACATCGGCAGTACATGCAAATATGTATCGCGGTCATTGACCCTGAAATGATGCATCGCACCCAGGGCATGTAAATAGTTGTTGCGGTGAGTCAGCATCACCCCTTTGGGATTTCCTGTGGTCCCGCTAGTATAAAGGAGGCTCGAAACATCATTTTCATCCACTGACTCCCGATTAAAGCACTTGTTATCATAACGTTCCAGCCAATGGTTGTAATCGGTTTCATTTATCTCTTCATCTTTATAATGAACGATTATGTGCTTCACCGATTCAAGTTCATCCTTGATAGGTGAAATTAGATGATACAATTCCTGATCTACGAAAAGGACCTTGGACTCGCTATGGTTCAAAATGAATACATAATCTGCAGGCTTCAAACGGATATTCAAGGGAACGATTACTGCCCCAAGTTGAAATACCCCATAAAAGCCTTCAAGCATTTCAATTGAGTTGGGTGCCAAATAGGCCACCTTATCACCCTTTTTGACACCGAGATCCCTTAACCCATTTGAAAGCTGGTTTACACGGCCATTCAGCTCTAAGTATGTTAAAACCTTGTCATCTCCAATGATGGCTTTCTTATCGCCATATAGTAAGGCTGCTCGATCTAAGAAATGCGATAAAACTAATGGTACGTTCATTTCCTCACCTCTAATTTTATTTAGAAAATTCTGAATTAACATTATGTTACCATATCTGTTTCTAACATTTCAATAATGTCAGCCATTGTTATATAACAATATATTTATAGGCAGATGAATCACATCAATCATGAGTCAACATACAATACATTGAAACTCCCTTCAGTGATAGGCTCGTGGCCTGAGATTCATGGGGAAAACCAGAATAAAAAAAGGGTGATTTTCTTGCCGGCCATCGTAGGAATCGTTCAAGTCATCAACGTCGGTAGCAGTGGAATTGTCCATATTGGTGACGTCTTTAAAATTAATCCATATTCCACCTCAAAAACGTTTGCAGGTGCTGGCTCTTTTAATACAGGTGAATCCATATCCCTCTATAATGCGCATAGCACCACGAATACAAATGATACTGATGGTGTCGATCAGCCACTGGTCCTAAATCTCTAATGTTTTAAGAAAGGAGTCAGCATGATCTTCAATATTCACCAGACCATACAAATCAATATGATAAAAATTGAAAGCATCGCCAATTCATCCGTTTTTCAAATAGGAAGTGCCGGAGTGATTAAACCATATTCCACATTAGCCAATACCGGTGGATTCACTGAGCCTGCTCCCGAAATTGAAGCTGATGTAGTCCCATTAACCAGCTTCGTCCCATTTACACCCTCCTAGTTCATAGGCATTCACCTACATCTAACTTTTTCATATACTGTCATATATGAAATTAACTTATTGTGAAGGCGGGGTGTTGAATCGTGAATCAGGATCTTTATTCATATTCCATACAAATGCAGCGTTTTCTTGAAGCCCAGGATAAACGGATCATGAAACTTGAACACGAAATCAAACGCCTGACAGATGAACTAGCCGAGCTGAAAAATAAACCGCCAATCCATGTTGATAAAATTGAATATAAATTCGATCAGTTAAAGGTCGAATCTTTAGATGGAACATTGAATATCGGTTTAAATCCAACTGACCTTAACAACATAGATGAATTTGCCGTAAACAACCAACCTGTTCCACCTGCCCCTAACCTATTTCCAGGCAGGGAGATCGTCGTCCAGGAAATTCATAACGAAATACTTTCAGACTTGGAAAATATGATTCACGATGCGGAAAACCAGCTGAAAATATCATTGGAACCTTCTTATCATGACTTCATTAAGCAGGATGTAGAACGCCAGCTGCACCAACGAATCAATATGTATTTCGATAATCTTTCGTACGCTGAACGTGCTCCGCAGCAAAGGGATAATATCAAGGAAAAGATCAGGGAAAAGGTGAAATCCGATATTCAAACCGCACTATTTCAATTCATTACCCATTCACAAGCCGAGACAGGAGGAAATCCAAATGGAGTTTAATGTAACCAATCATCAGCTTTGCGTAGGAGATATTAAAATTACCGGTGTAGCAAGTTCTGCTTTATTTCTCATAGGGGATGTACAAACGATCCAACTATCCTCGGCATTCGATACCCCGCCGGAATCCCTTATCATCGGGCCACTCGTGCCGCTTTCTCCAGAAGGATAAATAACATGTTTTCTAGAATATCAAAAGTAAAATCTTTATTATCCGACACGGTATCATTCAGCTCCACTTTGCAAATCGGGGATACTTCATATATAGACGGTAATTCCCAGGCTTTAGCAGTCCAAAAGAGAAGTGAAACTTTCCACTCAGTCGATATTCATTTCGAAGACTATGACATTTTTAAGAAACCATTTTGCATCCCAAGATTGAATGAACCAGTCATATCAAGTTTTTCAAATCCGAATCCCTTCATACGGGTCGGCAATATCAATATAATCGGGGTATCAGCCTCATCTGTGGTTGGTGTGGGGAACGTAGGCCATGCACGTATGGAATCAAGAGTGAAACATATTCGGGAGGTTCCTAAAGAAAACGAAGAGACGCCAATCGAGGATTCAACCAACAACACTTAAACTTTTAAAGGAGGGGTTCATATGCCCGCCATTATCGGCCCAGTTCAAGTATTCAATGTCGCGCAAGGAAACCTGTTATTCGGTGATTGCGCTGTCATTTCCCCTAAGTCTTCCTCCAAATCCGTTTACGGATCCGGTTCAGGGAACACAGCTGCAATCACCTTCACGGCTAATGGCCTGAACGGTAGCAATGTCCTTGATGTCAATGGGGTCGACCAGCCCATTACAGGGAATAATTAGCCAAAGTAAAAAGCCTCCCATTTCCAGGGAGGCTTTTATTCTCGGCCTATTTTTCTAACATGTTAAATACTTGCTCAACATCTTTGTCTCCCCTGCCTGATAAATTAACGATCAGTATATCATCTCTTGTTAACTCTTTTGCGAGCTTCATGGCGTGAGCTAGAGCATGTGAGCTTTCGAGAGCTGGAATGATTCCCTCTGTTTTGGATAATACCTGAAAAGCCTCTAGAGCTTCTTCCCCTTTTACCGTCACATACTCTGCCCGTCCGCTATCTTTCAAAAAACTATGCTCGGGTCCCACGCTTGGGTAATCCAAACCGGCGGCTATGGAAAATGTCGGTTTTGGTTCCCCTTGCCCATCCACTAACGTCAAACTTTTGAATCCGTGCAAAACTGTTGGGACACCTTGCGAAATACTTGGGGCTTCAATTGGCTCTACACCAATTAAACGGACATTTTCTTCATCGAGATAATGAGCAAAAGCACCGATCGCATTACTTCCCCCTCCTGCACAAGCAATGATAGCAGTTGGCAGTTTTCCTTCCTTTTCAAGGATCTGACGCTTTGATTCTTCACTTATGATTGATTGGAAATGCTTAACGATCGTTGGATACGGGTGTGGTCCCACTGCTGAACCAAGCAAGTAAAAAGTATTTTCATAGTTTTGAACCAAGTCATTCAATGCCTCATCAACGGCATCCTTCAATCGACCCTGTCCCTTTTCGACCGCTACGACTTTTGCCCCCAGCAATTCCATCCGAAAGACATTCAATGCCTGCCTCTCCGTATCCAGCTTACCCATATAGATCACACACTCCATGCCAAACATCGCACATGCTGTCGCAGTCGCCACACCATGCTGTCCAGCTCCTGTTTCTGCGATGATGCGTTTAGCACCCATTCGTTTAGCGAGCAGTATTTGTCCGATCGCATTATTAATTTTATGAGCACCTGTATGATTCAGATCTTCACGCTTCAAATATATTTTTGCCCCGCCAACCTTTTCCGTTAAATTCTTTGCAAGTGTTAACGGGTTTTCGCGTCCGACATATTCTTTCAGATAATATTGAAACTCCTCAATAAATTCCGGATCATCCTTATATTTCAGGAATTCCGCTTCTAAAATATCCATAACTTCCTGAAGTTCACCAGGTATGAAGCTTCCACCGAACTCACCAAAGTATCCCTTGCTCTTGATCTCACTCGTCATACTCTTCTCTACTCCTTTAAAAAGGTATTTTTCTCCACTAGTATATAGTAAGCATTTATACCTTTTCAAACTATTCTGTTTATTTAATCAGAAAGAAGCGTCCCACATCAATGGGACACTCAGACTGTAGACAAACTCGATGAAAATCGAGTTTGTCTACAGTTTTTTTGGGCTTGTACAAATTTTGACGTTGATTTCCACTTCAGGCACTCGCTTTCCGCGGGCGGTCCGGGAGCCTCCTCGGCGCACTTACGCCTGTGGGGTCTCCCTTGGACTCGCTATTCCCGCAGGAGTCTCGCACCTTCCGTTCCAATCAACTATGTTTAAAATTTCAGATAGAACTCCTTTTTGCCTACAGTCTTTTTTGTTTTAAAATAGAACTATTAAAACTTGAGGTGATGAGGATGCTTTCGAAACATAATTCTAATCAGCGAGATCAACTTGAAATAATTACTTTAGATCAACTGGTTCCGGCGAATCATTTGGTTCGTAAAATGGAGGCTTCCATTGACTTCACTTTCATTTATGACTTGGTGATAGTTATGTATTCAGAGGTAGGACGCCCAAGTATTGATCCAGTTATCTTAGTTAAACTGACATTCATTCAATATACCTTCGGTATTCGTTCCATGCGTAAAACGATTGAAGAAGTTGAAACAAATATGGCTTACCGTTGGTTCTTAGGCTATGGTTTCCATGATAAAGTACCTCATTTCTCAACTTTCGGGAAAAATTATGAGCGACGCTTTAAAGATACAGACCTGTTTGAACAGATTTTCTATCGCATCTTAATGACAGCTGCTGAAAGAAAGTTAATAAGTGCTAAACATATATTTGTCGATTCCACACATGTGAAAGCCAATGCGAATAAGCGTAAATTTGAAAAGAAAATCGTACGCAAAGAAACGATTGAGCGTGTATTCGCAGATGCAAAAGAAAAGCATGGTATGCGTTGGACTACTTTAAGGGGACTTAAAAAATTGTCGATGCAAGCAATGCTTACTTTCGCTGCCATTAATTTAAAGAAGACGGCCACTTGGACATGGAAAGGTCCTAAAATGGCTTAACATAGTGGCTCGAAGAGCCCAAATCTCTTATCCTTTGGTCAAAATTTCAAGGGGATTTTAAAAGGGGTTCGGAATTTTTTAAATTCCGAACCCCTTTTGTCTACAAACTGAGCGTCCCACATCAATGGGACACTCCTTCTCTCCTATACTTCCAATAAATGCGAGCCGTCAAAGAAAAACAAGTAACGGCCGGTTACCTTCTTATTCATTATCCCTTCAACAGCCCTCGTATAAAGCTGAAGCTGCATCCGGTATCGATCGGCAAGAATCCCTTTAGCCCCTTCATACCCGCTTGCAAAACGGCCGGTGATTGTATCCGTTTTATAATCGAGAAGCACAAGACCTTGTTCATCCTCAAAGATACAATCAATCACACCTTGGATAAGGACTTCTTCATCTCCAGCTGTCCAATCGCTGTAAGCTTCCTTTGCAGGCAGCGACATCGTAAATGGCACTTCACGGCGAATGCTTTCGGCCCTCTGCATTCTTTGCCCGATTTCACTGTCAAAGAAATCGACGATCGTCTCCGGATCCACAGCTTCCTTCTGTTCCTCCGTCAACAACTCACGTTGAATCAAGTCAATGATCAGTTGCTGAATCGATTGAATGGTAATTTCTTTAGATAGATCGATATGCTGCATGACTAAATGTGTAATCGTACCCCTTTCAGCAGGAGTCAGTGACTTTTCTTGCATGAAAGTCGGCCGCTTCGTGATAGGCCGCTTAAATTTACGCAACAGCTCTGTGGAGCTTTGCTCGTCCTTGAGTTCATATTGACGTTTTAATTCAGAAACGGATTGCTTGGAGCGATACACCGTCGCCTCATGCTCGGGGTACTCCCATTCCAGCTGTTCCTTGATATCATCATAAAACTCGGAAACGATACCGACCTTCTCCGATTTCTGGACATGTTCAAGCATTTGCTCTTGAACCAGTGCCTCTTCCTCATCCAGAACAGCAAGCTCTTCACTTGGAATGACGGAAATGGACCAATTCGAGGGATGCGACTCCATTTCCGAGCCAAGACCTGCAGCACCAAGAGAATCCCGATGTCGGACAAGGGAGGGACCAATCCAATCAAGATAACTTTTTGCACCTGCCCGTACATAGTCCTTTAATAACCAATCTCCATGGGCAGCATTACTTTCCCAGTTCTGGCGCGTTTTTTCTGCATCATTGATGCTTGCAATCAAATAAAGCTTTTCCTTAGCCCTTGTAAGCGCCACGTAGAGGACACGCATCTCCTCGGCAATTAATTCAAGCTGCTTTTTTTTCTTAAAAGCCAATTGAGGGAGGGAGGGATAAGTTATTCGTAATGCGGAATTCACATACTTTGCCGCAAAGCCATAATCCTTATCCAGTAAATAGGACTTGCGTAAATCCATCATATTGAATTGCTTGGAAAGACCGGCAATGAACACAATCGGGAACTCAAGCCCCTTTGACGAGTGAATCGTCATCAGCCGGACTACATCTTCCTGTTCCCCTAAAGCCCGAGCTGCCCCTAAATCATCTCCACGTTCTTGCATCCTTTCTATGAACCGCAAGAAACGGAACAGACCGCGGAAAGAACTTGCTTCATATTGCCTTGCCCTGTCATACAGCGCTCGTAAATTGGCCTGACGCTGTTTGCCGCCCGGCATCCCACCTGCAAAATCATAAAACTGCGTTTCGCGGTATAGGAGCCAGATCAGATCTGATAATGCCTCCTGCCTGGCAAGCTTCCGCCACTTCACTAGTTTTTTATAAAAAGCGGAGGCTTTTTCATAAAGCCCCGGATGTTCTTCCGGATCACTCTTTCTGTAAAAATCAGCTAGCGCTTCGTAATAGCTTCCTGTATGGAATAAACGCACCTTTGACATCTCTTCTTCATCCAACCCGACGATGGGTGAACGGAGAACGGATGCCAATGGGATATCCTGTTGCGGATTATCAATCACCTTCAATAAGGAAATCATGATGGCCACTTCGGTCGCTTCAAAATACCCTGTAGACAAATTGGCATAGACTGGAATTCCCTGCTTTTTAAATTCCTCCATGATTTGCGGTGCCCATGGCATCGAACGAAGAAGAATGACCATGTCCCGATAAGTGGCAGATCGGTACTTTTTGGTTTTCGTATCATATGTCCGTTGCTTTTCGCTTATAGCCTTTTTAATGAGCTTTGCCATCTGCCTTGCTTCGAGCTGCGCTTTTTCAAGCTCCTCGGCCTCAAACCCGCCATCATATCCTTCCATTTCCGAATGAGCTTCCGGATCGGCTGTTCCATCAATTAAATGAAGTTCGATCGGGTTTGGATCGTCTTCGGGATATGGGGCACCTTTTTTCAATTGGGCATCTTCATCATAATCAATCTCACCGACTGTAATGCCCATCAACTGTTGAAACAAGAAATTGGTCCCATCGAGAACTTCCTTTCGGCTCCGGAAATTGCGGTTTAAATCAATTTTCAGTCCGGAATCAACACCGTCATGGGTAAATCGTGTGTATTTTCCAAGGAAGAGATTCGGTTCTGCAAGCCTGAACCGGTAAATGGACTGCTTGACATCGCCTACCATGAAAAGATTCCCATCATATTCTCCGTCAGCCGTCACCAGTTTTAAGATTGATTCCTGAACCAGGTTCGTGTCCTGGTATTCATCTACGAGTACCTCTTTGAACTGGTTCCTGTATTCGATGGCTGCCGCTGAAGGTTTTCGTTCACCATCCACCGTTTCCCCTGTCAAAATTTGAAGACAATAATGTTCTAAATCGGCGAAATCCACCAAGTTTTTTTCTGCTTTTGCAGCAAAGAATCTTTCGTCAAACCGTTTAACAAGCATTACAAGTGTATCAACATAACCCTTAAGCTCCCTTATATCCCGCAGGTAGCTTTCCGGTTTACGGGAAAATAACTCTTCCTGTAACGATTTGATGATCTTCTTGGCCTTATCCCGGTACTTGGTAGCCTCATCTGTAACTTCCTTAATAAAATCTGCACCAGTAAGGCGTTTTGCCGTCCCAAATTTCACGTTTTGGATTTCCTCATAAAGTGCATTCCAGGATTGGTCCTTCACTTCCGAAAGTTTAGCAACCAGGGCAAGATCGGCTAAATAGTTTTCAGCCCTTGGTGCCGGCCCCCCAGGGACTTTTGTCAACGCAAGCGAGCGTTCCAATAAATCCCTGGCAGTATCCAATTGTAAACCAATATCGAACTTCAATGAATCGATAAACGAAAGATCATCGATCCCATCATCATCTGCCAGCTCATACATTCTGGCCGCACCGTCGAGCCATCGGTCCGGGTTTGGATTCGATTGCGAAAAATCATGCAGCGATCGAACGATATTCTGAAGTGCATCATCGTTTCGATCGCTTGTGAAAGCATCAACCAAATTAAAAAAATCTTCGTTATCACTTTGGCCATACTGCTCCTCGAAAAGCTCTTCCATCACTTCATCACGGAGCAGCTGGATCTCCGTAGAATCTGCAATACGGAAGCCCGGGTCGATATCCGTAAGATAATAATACTTCCTGATCACCTCCAAACAAAAAGAATGGAGTGTGGAAATAGAAGCACGATTAATCAAGCTCAACTGCTTACGCAAATGCTGTGAATGCGGATTATCATTGATCGCTTTTTCTAATGCCTCACTTACCCGATGGCGCATCTCGGCAGCCGAGGCATTGGTGAATGTAACCACGAGCAGTTCATCAACATCGATTGGATCTTTTTCTGAAATGACTTTTTGAATGATCCGATTGACCAGTACCGCTGTTTTCCCTGAACCTGCAGCAGCCGCTACCAGAATGTCCTGATCTTTAGCCCATATCGCCTTCCATTGATCTTCCGTCCAAGTCACGTCTTCTGGCAGGGCAGGAATTTTCGTTTTACTCATCTCTCTCCTCCTCTCCCCTTAATAGCTCAAGGACGTCATTTTGTTTCTTCTGTGCCAAATTCCTGAACTGGTTTTCCTCCAGTGACTGGTCGAATTGGCATACAGATTTAAAGGAACAGAAGGTACACGGCGTTTTTTCCTTTAATTTGTATGGTGTTATATCCACATCACCATCGACCATTCGATTACCAGCTTCCTGATAAATACGGCGCACATGATGATTCAGAAGCGAAAACTCTTCCCTGCTGGCAACTTTGGAAGCTGCCAGGAGCGATCCGTCCTTTTTAAATCCAGCTGGAATGATATCCGACTTACCAGAATTTTCAATATCAAGTGAGGTATCCATCATCTGAATGACATTTGAATGGTCCAGTACAAGTCCATTCATTTTAAAACTTTTATAAATTTCTTCTTCAATTTTATCCAAACTGAGCATTCCCTTTGATTTGACAACGGGATTATGCACATGAAAATACAAAACTCCGGCTGGAATTGCTTCTTTTCCAATAAGCGACTTTGAATGGGTGACGACGATATCAAGATATGTCAACATTTGCAGCGCGAGTCCATAATATACTTCACTCATGTTCAGTTCCTTTTCACTCGACTTATAATCGAGCACACGCAAATAAACACCCTCATCTTCTTCCGCTTTATCCACACGGTCGATCCGGCCGATCAATTCCATCTTCGTACCGTTTTTCAATGTGAAAGAAAGTGGCGGCAGCTCGCCATTTTTTCCGAATCCAAGTTCCAATCCGATTGGAGCAAAACCGCTCACCTTTGCATGTTCACTTAATACGATCGAGGCCCGTCCAATCACATGTTCCAGTTTCCTGCGTAAATAGTGATGGCGGTTCGTACTTAACAAAATCTGATTTTGGAGTTTAGGAGCAAGTCTCTCCACAGCAATTCTGGCCAGCTCCAAGCATTGTTCCGAGGTCAATGTAGCCCAAGGAATATCATGTTCCTTCAAGTAATCGGAAATCATTTTCAACGCTCCATGGAACATCTCGCCTATATCAGGTGCATCCAAACGGAAAATCTGCCGTTCCCGTAATTTCAAGCCATGAGCGGCATAATGGGAAAACGGGCAGCTATTGAACATTTCCATCCGGGATACACTCGTAAGAATGCTCTCACCGTATAATTGCTTACTTGTTTCCTCAGATAATTTCTTTGTCCTATTTTGATAAAAAAGGCTCGATAAAACCTTAGTTGCTGAAGGACCGGCCATTTCATCATCAATAATGGCATTATATACATCCCACCATAGTGGATGGATTGGATAGTTCCTTTTTTTCAGCTGCAATTGTGCAGCCAGGTACGATAGGGCCACATCATGATTCGCAGCATACTTCACCTGTTCCGCAGCAGATAGATCGGACGGATCGTTCATATAATACACCTCGGAAACGTTAGGCAATACGTCCCTTACCCGTTTCAAATAGGATGAGGGTAAAAGCGCCTTTCCTTCCTCATCGGCAAGGGGATATGATAAATAAAGGGTCTCGGCAGGCGTAGTGAATGCTTTGTATGCTGTAAACTCCTCATCCAGCAGGCGCACCTTTGAACTTGGGGCAACATCAAGTCCACCAGCCAGCAGCACCTCACGATCACTATCTGAAAATATCCCGTCAGATACAGCTTTCCCAGGCAGAACCCCTTCGTTCAGGCCGATAACAAAAGCTGTCTTCACATCATCCAGGCGGGATAAATCTAGATTAGCTACCAATACTTGGTCAATTGCCGGCGGTACCAAAGAAAATTCAAGAGATTCCAGACCAGCTTCAATGATTACCGCAAACTGTTTCATGGAAAGCTCTTCCCCGCTCAGCAGTTCGACGAATTGGTCCAATAGGTCGACAACCGCATTCCATGTTTGCTCATGCTCTCTTGCCGATACCAAATCACCTGCTTCTTCCGCCTCCAGTTTCAGCTTTTCCAATTTTTCCGGCACATGCAATTCTTCAAGGTATAGATAAAGGGCTTCACACAATTCCCTGCCATTAGCAGCCTTTTTAGCCCGTTTTGAGAGCTTTAAGATCGGCTCGGTAAATAATTGCTTCATCTCATTCAACTCTTGCTCAAGCATCATTTCCTTATCCGTTTGGTTACGGTCCTCGAGTTCCAGTCCGCGGAAGCGCCGGTAGGTCCATCGATCTTTGGACGTCCACCTGCTTCCTTTAATGCCGCGGGCCAGCACATAGTTTTCCAGCTTATCTACCTGTTCACGCATCCTATCGTGGTTTTTTTGCAGCGGAAATAGAAGCTCCGTCTTGATTGCACGAAATACCGGCTCATAACGCCAATAGCCATTGATGATCTCCAAAGTGGAACGAATCAGTTCTATCAGAGGATGATTCAGCATCGTCCGTTTGGAATCGACGAACAAGGGAATTTGATAATCCCGAAAAACGGTTTGTAAAATATCAGCGTATGCTTCCCCATTACGGACTAAAATCACGATATCACGGAAACGGTGCTGTTTCTGTCTGACCAGCGACAAGATATCCCGGGCAACTCCTTCAATCTCAGCTCTGCGGTTAACTGCCTGGGCGATCGTTACATCAGGTGACTGCTCAAACGTTTGTGCAGGACGCGTGGAAAAATAGGTTTCCAGATGATTCAGCCCCGGACTCTTTCCAAACCTTTCCGTTCCTTTTAAGATTCGGTCTTCTGCAATCGGAATGCTATTCCTCAATCCAGCCTGATAAAGGTGATGATAAAGATTTCCCGTTTGCCTGAACAATTGCAAATCATCCGGAGCATATCGCCTGTAGGGCTGATCTAACGTCAGCGAGATCGTTACACTCCTGCACAGCTTCATCATTTCTTCCACAATCAATAATTCTTGTGGGGTCAAGCTATAAAAACCATCAATATATATATCCGCATTCCTTATATATGAAGACTCTGACATTTTTTCGATCAGCAAAGTGAAATAATCTTCGGAATCTAAATATTTGTTGACCATTTCATCCTCAAAAGCCTGATAGACCAATTCAAGATCATGCAGTTTATCCTGAATGCCGCTGCCGGCCTGCGAGGTTTCAGCCATATAGTTTTGAATGTCATCAGGTTGGATGCAATACTGCTTGAACTCAGCCAGCATTAGCTCCATCTGTGCAATGAACCCCTGCTTATCAGCAGATCGACGAAACATCTTTAACTCTTCCTTTTTATCATCCATGATTTTCCGTATCAACATATTAACGCCAACACTGTCCAAATGCAGCCTGCTCATCCCCCCGGTTTCCTGAAGAACACGCCAAGCAAGCCTGCTAAAACTGAAAACCTGTGTCCGGATCATTCCGGCAAGGCCTGGTGTTTTAATTAATTTATATTCAGATAGAAACGTCATCTGATCAGGAACGAGGTAGATAATTGGATTTCCTTCGGGATCTTCTGCCATTTTAGAACGGATTTCGTCCAATATATTCGAAGTTTTCCCTGCACCCGATCTTCCCAGTAAAAAACGGAGTGACATCTCTTTTTCCCCCTTACAACTTAATATCTAGACCCATCATACCAGAAATAGCTTCGTCTTTATGACTAGGTTTCTGTTTCCAATTAGATTTACTTTCTATTATTTTACCGTTTCCCTTAAAAAAACACCAATCGTACGTTCGCTTTTCCCCCAAAAGAAAAAGCCCACATAATTCTCGGGCTTCCACAATCATTCACCTGTAAATTTAAAATTGAAATCCTTGACCGGCCAATATCGAACATCCACTTTACCAACAACGTTTTCAACCGGTATATAACCAAAGTGACGGCTGTCAGCACTTTCAAGACGATTATCACCCATGACAAAAAGCTTGCCTTCCGGAACTTTGGTCATGTCCGTCAATTCTTTTAATGTAAAATCACCCGTAAAATCCTGTCCTGGGAAACCTTCCTTGAATTTCTCAAGATAAGGCTCATCCACTTTCTTACCATTTACATATAGCCAATCATCTTTATAATGAATACGGTCGCCTGCAACCCCTATAACCCGCTTAACATAATCTTCTTGTGAATTCGCATGAAAAACAATAATGTCAAAACGGTTGATATCATGAATCTGGTAATTGATTTTATTCACAACAAGTTTATTTCCATCTTCAAGGGTCGGCTGCATCGACTTTCCTTCAACATCATAGCTTGAAAAGAGAAATGTACGGATTAAGATGTAAATAACAAAAGCTATCATCGCTGGTTTTATCCAATCGGATAAAGAATTCTTGTTTGTTTTTTCCATCTAGTTCAACCCCTACTGCATTTATATATTAATTTATTGTCCTTCTTCTCTCTTCATGCTTCTATTTAACCGGACTTCCAATCTTTTCCCCACATACCATAGGATGAAGATGACGATTCCGATAATGACCGTTCGCACCGGTTTATGAATTAAGGATACTAAATCGTAACCCACGAAACTGATCGTAAAAATCATCACCGCTTTCCCTCCCACTACTGCAAGTCCATATTGCAGGGTACTGACTTTTGAAAGTCCTGCCACGATATTAACGATAGCAGAAGGTGTAAAAGGGAAGCAGAGCAATATGAACAAAGGACCGAATCCATGGCTCTCAACCCAAACCATCAACCTCTGCACCTGTTTATGCTTTTGCAAAAATCGGAAAAACCTCATTTGACCATATCTTCTAATAATCCAAAAAAGCAAAAAAGACCCCGCTACCGCACCAATCCAAGAAAATAAAAACCCCCACCAGAGACCAAAAGCCGTTGCATTGGCAAGCACGAACACCACTAAGGGCAAAAAAGGCAAAAAAGCTTCCAGCATCGGCAGTAAGATTCCGGGAATTGGACCGAATGAGCGATATTGCTGAATAAGTGCCGATATATGATCAAGTGTAAACCACTCACGTATAGTATCCAAATCCATAATTATCTCCCTCGACATGCTGCCATCAAAGCAGCATAAACTTATTAAAAACTGTTTATTTTAGATATATCACTTTCCCCTGAAATTGCAAGAATTATTATCCATATATCTTCATACTTTCCCTATCTCCGGAAAACATAATCTTGTTAACGAATATTTCTAGATTTATCAAAATTGCTTGCATATACACTGAAAATACATTAGGATAAAAAAATAGAACAAATGTTCTCGTTTTTTTCACGGAATATACATATTATTATTGAAAACGTACTATTTAGAAAGGGGCGGTCATGATGACCCGCATTCCAGAAGGTGACCGAAATATGATTGAAAAAGCCATCTACCTCCCTATGGTTATTACAGTCTTAAACCTGGATCTCAAGGTCATCGAAATTAGTCCGTTTAAATTAAAAAGGCCCTATTCGGAGCTAGTCGAACATACTTTAAAAGTGGTTCAAGACGAACTTGCCGAGGTACGGCGCTATTTGCGCAAAGAGAATATTAAGGTTAGTGAAATCAAACGCGATGAATCCTTCACGATGTATTGTTTTTTATATAAAGGATACGAGGAACATCATAATTATTTCAATCCCCGCCTTCGCAACAAAACCGAAGACTTGTTATGTTATTACTTTTTCGAAAAAAACCACCGTTCAAGGAATTAGCGGGCGGGTACAGGCATCCTCCATACATGTTTCTGTGAATGTGGATGCTTGGATCCTTCGGGAAGGGACAGATCCCTTGGATGTAAAAAGTATGACCACAAAAAAGCATTCCGCCCTTCCAGGCATAAAGGTAAGTGAGTCTTTCATGATCAAGACCGATAAGACTCACTTACCTCCATTCACCTGTTTGAATATTCCATAATCATAATTTAATCGGCTTGTTAAAACCATGGATTCATCTTTATGAATATTACTTTTCGCTCAAGGCATAACCTATGTAATCAAGTGCCTACTGAATATCCTTAACCATTTTAGTTTTGAGATTCTTCAAATAAAAGTTATTTACATGCTCCTTTACAAAGGTTGGAGTCGCACCCATTATGATTGTCTCTGCCCCATCAAACCAAGAGCACTAATCATCTTGAAGAGAAGGATAGGAAAACAGTTATCTTGAACAAGGAGCTTAAAGTAAACCAATATCATGATCCGCCGCAGAATGTAACACGCATTCATGATTTCCCCTGATCGATTGCCTTCAACAATTCCCTGTGTCGGAAAAATGAAATACCTTTAATACGATGGGGACGCTTAAAAAGCCCATGATATCCTTTGTTTGATTGATCTATGCCATGTGGGATGAAATGTCTGCCATGGATTTCAGATAGATAATTCTTCTTCTGGAAAATACCTTTTACAATTAACTGAATTACTTCAAGCTCCCTTGTTATGGCATCCTTCATTAAATTCACTCTATGCATAGCATCGCCTTTGTTCTTAATGATTAAACGGCAGAATGTCCCTCCATATTCGACGCTGTATCCTTCTGGTATACACTCCTCTTCCTCATTATAGGAAATGAGGACTGTCAATCGCCGTTTTACATAAGCCGTTCGCACAATTACTGCTTACTGATCAGGGCAACACTTTCAAGGAAACAGTCCTTAACGATTAATAGGTCGGGCTCGTTTGTTCAATATTAATCGACAATTTAATTTCCATTCATCTATTATAACTATACGTCAACACTATCATTTTAGTGTCAGTACAACGTTATTGAAAAAGATGTTAATTGAATATCCATACCTAGTATTATCTACTAGTAGCGATTTCTTAATATAAAACGTATAAAACAAAAGAGTTCCAGAAAAATAATAACCTTTTTCGAACAGTTTGTGAAACACTGAACAAAAGGTGCATCGTCGGTGTCTATTGTCTATTATATTATGTATCAAGGAGTCAATCGTTAAAGAAACTTATACCCCATGTTTTGATCGTAAAAAATTTTCCCAACCTTTATTTCTTATAAAAACCATGCAATGTTTTATTTGCATGGTTTAATTCGTAGCCAAAAGGGTTTCCATCTAAATTTTGAAACAAAGTTGGTTGGAACGAAAAGTGCGAGACTCATGCGGGAAATGCGTGTCCAAGGGAGACCACGCAGGTGCAAAGACGCCGAGGATGCTCATGGACCGCCCGCGGAATGCAAGTGCCTGGAGTGGAAACCAACGTTTAATTGTACAAATTCTAAAAAAACAGTAAACAAACTCGTCAACATACTCTTTAACAAAATATTTTGTTGGTAATCCTAACTTTCTATATTACGTTCAACTGCAGATACGCAGCCCTCGTTTAATAGTGCCAACTTCACACTTTCAACATTCTTCTTAATAAAATTTTGAGGAAAATAGATTTTCTATTGATTGAATCTGTGAAATAATGTTTTTTTCATTTTGATTCAAGAGAATTCACAAGACAATTAATCACCCAGGATCATTTTACCTAACCATAGATTTAGATGACTTTGCCCTTTTTTTACCACGAATAAAAACCGTGTCCAAATTCCAATTTTTCCGGTTTTACATGGTAAATTATTTGGAGGGGAAAAATGAAGAAAATAAATATTCTACTGGTTGCTGTGCTTGTTTTGTCTTTATTCACTGGACTTAAAACAACTGAGGCAGCCTCAAATGTAAAGGTACATTTCATCAATGTTGGACAAGGAGATTCAATCCTTATACAAACCGGCAATGAAAACGTTTTAATCGATGGCGGCGGTAAAGGAAAGGGCGCCGAAGTTGTTGCCTACCTAAAAAAACAAAAGGTAAAAACACTTAGCGCAGTATCCACTCACCCAGATTCGAATCATGTTGGCGGTCTGGCTTATGTGATTAAATCGCTTAATGTAAAATCTGTGTATGCCCTAAAATTTCTCATACTACCCAGGCATACAAAGACTTTTTAACGGCTGTTAAGAAGAAGAAGCTTACAATAAAAAAAGCGAAGACTGGCGTGGAAATCAACACTAAAGCAAAGGATTGTTCCCTTAAATTCATTGCACCTGTTAAAGACTATGCTAAGTCTGACTTAAATAATTGGAGTGCTGTCCTGTTACTTAAACACAGCAAAAAAACATTCTTGTTTACAGGTGATGCCGAAGAAAAGGCAGAGAAAGATATGCTGGCTAAAAAACTGGTACCAGTGTTGATGTACTTAAAGTAGTCCATCATGGAGCAAAAACATCGACAAGTTCAGCTTTCATTAACAAAACAAAACCGAAATATGCTGTAATCAGTGTAGGGAAAAACGGCTATGGGCACCCTACTTCCACTGTTGTAAAACGGTTGAATTCAGTGAAAGCTAAAACTTATCGTACAGATAAATCAGGTAACATTATTTTTACTTCTACAGGTCAGAAAATTACTGTAAAGACGGTGAAATAAATGGTACAAGGAATTATTGATCGCTTCGAAGGAAAGGTAGCTGTCGTGTGAAATCGATGGTGGTGACATGAAGGATTTCCCTAAAAGTGCTCTTCCCAAGGAGCAAAATTAGGAGATATGCTGAATATCGATGGTGATACTATCACGATTTCCAAAGAAGGCACTGAAAAATTAAGAAAAGAAATTGACGATTTAATGGATGAATTATTTGAAGATTAATTCCAGGGCCCTTCTTTAATAAGAAGGGCTTGCTTAATTTTGAATGATTCGGCGTTTGCATTCTTCTATGGTTTTTCCCTGAACCCCCTCTTATCGAGGTATATACTTTGAGATTACTTCTGAAGCCTTGGCTCCATTAGCATCAGTGAACAGATAAAAGGATTTCCTCTTTGTTTCCTCAATCCTCTGGATTAATTTCGTTTTTAAAAAAGATGTCCGGTGCAGCTGGTTTTCGAAAGAGCTGCATGATACTGCTATATCGATGGTTTGTCTATTCCTGAATGTGATGGTTGTATGTTTGGAATCCAGGCGATCATAGGATACCACATGCTCATGTGATAACCAGATGCATTGAGGACGCAACGGAGATGTAGTTGGAAAGAAGAATATCGAACTGGTCGGATCAATCGCGATCGGTGCTTTATGCGTGATGTTTATGAGCTGTTTCGTGCCTTGCTTGCGTCCTTCATAACTTGATCCGAAGAACTCGCAGCTTCTCTTAATTATTTCCATAGGTTTAAACGGGGAGATGAACTCGTCCTCCATTTCAACGATACGGGCATATATTTTACTGCCGTAATTGATTGGCGAAACCATTAGTGTATGTGGCGTGATTTCATATTCCTCGATGATTCCCTGATTGTTTTCCTTCATTTTTAATCCACCTCTTCCTCATTGCTAAACTCCGCTTTCACTTTACCAAAGCTTATATTCTTGATTGCTTATACCCTTCCTTTCCTGTCCAAGAAGAGTGAAGGGAGATAGTAAATGTATGTTAAATCACTCACTATAATAGCACAACCCTTAAACATAAAAAGCAAGTTCACAAAAAATTAAAAATTCTTTTATATAGTGGCTTTTTCGTCATCTAAACGACACATTCTCTATTAAAATTTAAATTTTTAAAATTTTCAGTTGATTTTATCCGCTCAAATCCATATAATAATAAAAAGGGTCAGGGGTGGTAACTTTGAAAAATGAAAAATCTTATTCAGAGTCAGTGAAGTCCTTATCAATGAGCGAAATGAAAAACGATGCCGTGGTTCAGGGAATGTTAATTGATATGATTATTCAGGAAGCCGTCCTTACTACCAAAAAGAATATCCTTGCAAAACAGATCGATGAAGCCTTGGATATGAAAAACAAACCTTTATTCTTAAAACTAAGTTCTGAAATGAACGTTTTACTAAAACAATTTGGAAATTAACATTAAGATCAGAAAAGCCTCCCATAATGTCGGGAGGCTTTTCTAATTATCATTACTCTTTATGAAACATCCCCATGACCTCGGCAGTTTCGGTTATATTAACAAAAGCATTCGGATCCACTTCTTTTATCATCGTTTTTACATCGGTTAACTGATAACGTGTAATGACTGTCATCATTACTTTGCTCTTTTCTCCAGAATATGCACCTTCACCATCCATGACTGTAATTCCACGATATAGGTTGGTCAGGAGCTTCGTTTTCATTTCGTCACTCTTTTTGGTAACGATCATTAATGTTAATTTAATGTGATTGGAATGGATCGTATCGATCACCTTTCCTGCTGCATAAATGGAAATCAGCGTATATAATGCGGCATCCCAACCAAAGATGAATCCTGAGATAACCACCACAACTCCATTCATCACCGAAAGCAATGTACCAAGTGGAAAGTCGCTCTTCTTCGCCAATAGCATGGCAATGATATCAAAACCGCCCGAAGACCCCGAAGCACGAAAGATGATGCCTATGCCAAACCCCGATATGATTCCGCCAAATAAAGAAGACAAAATCGGTTCAGTGGATATTCCGTGAACTGGAATGAGGTATAAACTGACCGAAATCACGACAACTGATAATATCGTATAGGTTATAAAGCGTCTCCCTAATTTCAAGTACCCAAGAATCAGCAACGGCAGGTTCAACAGGAAATTCAATATCCCTGTGTTGACTGGGGTGATGATTCCGAACATGATCGCAAGTCCACTAAGTCCGCTGCTTAAAATTAAATGGGGTATCAAAAATAAGTTGTAGGCTACTGCAACAAGCACTGAGCCTATAGTGATGAAAAGTACATTATACATATCCGATCTCCTTAAAACGAACTGGGAATTTAATTTATTATAGTTGAGAACCTAAGATTTTTTAAAAAAATAGTTTTTTCTGAAAACATCTACAAATTCCCACTTTCCAAAGAAAAAAAGCCAGCTGGTTTTCAGCTGGCTTTCAATCTCCCTTTGTATCTGCATTTTCAACCGTTGAAATCCGCTCGAGCATGGTTGGATGGGAATATCGCAGCCATTTAACCAGGAATGGCGGGTTGACCTGACTCAATCCCGACCTCGTGAGTTCCTGGAACGTCGTGATTGCTGATTCTTTATCCCCGGTCATTTCAATGGCATAACGGTCAGCCCTTGTTTCTTGATATCTGGAAACATAATTGGACAGCGGGCTTGAAGCAAAGAGCAGCACAGACGTTATTAAAAGAAATAATGGGAGAGAAGAAATGCTGTCAACCGAACGGATCTTTAATTGATGTCCCCAGCGACCAATGATAAAATTCATGATTTTCGATGTCAGCCACAAACCGATTAAAGTCAGTCCTAAATAACCTGCAATCCCTATATAAATGTGCTTTTCCACATAATGAGCCATTTCATGTGCCATGATAAAAAGGATTTCATCTTCTTTCAGTTTGTTCAAGGTCGTATCCCAAAGGACTATTCTTGAGTTGGAACCTATGCCGGTCACGTATGCATTCAAGGCATTGGTCTTTTCCGCCATATTTACTTCATACACGTGTTCAGCCGGAATCTCAGCCTGTGAGGCAAGTGCCAATATTTCCGTTTCCAGCTCTTTATTTTTGAGCGGATAGAATTCATTGTAGAGCGGATCAATCAATACAGGCTGAACAAACATCAGGAACAAGGTAAATGGAATGGACAGCATCCAAGCATAGAGCCACCACTTCTTCACACTTTTCTTCATTAACCAATATAAAACGGAAACGATGATGAACATCATCCCAAAATTCACCCAGAATTCGATGACTCCATCCTTCATCCACGAGGTGAAACTTTGTGTACTTATGTGGTAACTCTTGCTCATCCGATATCCAATGAAACTGATTGGAAACAGTGCCAGGTAAGAAATAATGGAAAGCCAGAATAAGTAAATGCCCGTTCTGATCGCTTTCAGTCTCGAGACTGCCATTGACGATTTTTCAAATGCCTTTGAAAAACCGAATAATAAAATGAAGAAATACAGCAGCCATTCATATGGCGTGGATACGAAAAAAATAAAATTCCGCAGTCCTGAATACTCTTCGCTAAGCTTTAGTTCCCTTGCATTCAGGAATGTTGCCGGATCTGCTGCAGTTCCACGCAAAGCTTCGGGAATGGTGGTATCAGCTCCATAAAAAATATACCAATACATCGCTGCTGCATATAGGATATATAATATAATCGCTCTTCCAGCCCATTTTCTAACCATGATGCCCCTCCTTAAACGAATCTCCCTCTTAATAGTTTAATCCAAAATGGACAGGTTAGAACCGGATTTCCCTTCAATATCATTCATCCCTTATAATCTCCATCATTTTGTTGATTTTTTATTCTTTATTATCAACCTTAAGATCTCACAGAATACACCTCCAGCCAAAAATGCACATCCGGGATTGGAGGCGGAATGATGATCAGAGACACTAAAAAAACAGAGGGATGGGAGGTTTAAGGCAACGACGAATTTGTCCCTTTGCCGCCACTTAATTGCTTAGATGAAAATCGTTTCACCAAAGGTTTTGGTAATGGCATTATGAAAGACGCCGATTAACGGAACGGCAGGGCATGTGTAGTCATCCCTTCATCCCGCTTTTTTGAAAACTATACAAAAGTGCCATAAGCTCCGGTCGATTATTAACATTCAGTTTTCTGTAAATACGGCTTATATAGTTTTTTACCGTGCCGATCGATAGAAAAAGTTTTTCTGAAATTTGCTGATTCGTTTCGCCTTGGGTTAGCAGGATAAGCAGTTCATGCTCGCGTTTAGAAAAGACCCCCAATTTTTCTATTGCCTTTTCCAAAGTCACTTGTGATCTTTCAACATCCTGCTGCAGCTTTTTCATTAATATTGATTTAAATGAGGCAGGATAAACTATCTGACCGTTGGCACATTGACGGATTGCCGACATCACTTGTTTCATTCCGCCATCCTGTAACACATAACCTGCTGCACCATGGCATATGGCTTCGATAAGATAATGATTTTCTGAATAGGCAGTAAAAATGAGGAAAGGAGTGAATGGATATTTTTCCTTCAGGATTTGCATGACTTCCTGTCCATACTTTCCTGAAGACCGGGCATCAATAAGAATGACATCTGGCATGGCTGATGAATGATCAGAATCAAGAAGGTCCATTTCATTTCCTGTCTTCCCCATGACCTTAATGTCATCTTCTTTTTCGATGATTCCCTCAAGTCCTCCCTGACCACCATATATCATTAGCTTAATCGACTTCATAACCTCACCTGTTACTTTCTTTATTTGTTATTAATCCGATAATTTTTTGTAATTGTCCGCCGCAAGTAGTTCTATTGGTCTATATTTTACATCATTAATTTACCTGTAACAAATTTAAACTGTTAAATGCTTTAAAAAGTGCTCCTTCTGACAATAAAAAGGCTATCAACCCGTTTGACTTCAGGATGATAGCCTTTTTCTTTGTTCCTCATCTATGAGAGTATCAAGTTTCATGATGCTTTCCTTTGCCCGGGGAAAATCAATTTTGCGATAATGGTGTTTTCCACCTTCTTCTTCATCTTTTTCGTCGGCCCATTTGACGACTTGCTGAAGCGGTGTGCGAATAATATCATTTGAAGGTAAGAACGAATCGGTGTGAAATAAAATGGCGAGGGAAATGGTCTTTGCCTTTATCGGATTTTCTCCCAAGCGGATTAATAGTTTATGTGCTCGTTCTGCTCCTTTGATCGGGTGAATATCATTTTGTTTATATAGATCATAATCCCATTTACCATTGCGATACCAGGTGAAATGACCCATATCATGCAAAAGTCCAGCTTTGGCAGCAATATCAGGGTCGACATTATATTCATTTGCTAAGTGAAACGCATGGTATGCTACCGCAATCGCATGTGCCAGACCTGAACGGTTCAAGTATTTTTGAGCAATGGGATGTGTAAAAATATCCAAAAGCTTTACATCTCTCATCTAACCCCTCCTTACAATTTTGTGGAAATTTTTAATGACAATGATAACTCTTTTCGAAACAAGAATCAAGGTTTTAAGTTCTTCAATATATTTTATGCATCCTCATACACTTTGGTTGTACAAAAAAAAAGGACCATTGCCAGTTATAGGCAATGATCTCCTCATGATCAATGTAATTCAGTTTTGCAGTACATGGTTTTTCAAGGAACGTCGCAAAATTTTACCAGTCGCGTTTTTTGGAAGTTCATCCAAAAACTCAATTTTTTCCGGTACCTTATATTTGGCCAAGTGTTCCATGCAATAGGCAAGCAGCTCTTCCTCGGTCAAAGCATTGTTTTTCTTTACCACAAAGCATTTAACCACTTCCCCCTGATTGGGATCGGGAACGCCGATGGCTGCTGCCTCAACTACTTCAGGATGGGCATACAAAACCTCCTCCACTTCACGTGGATAGACATTATAGCCACCGACGATGATAAGCTCCTTTTTACGATCTACAATGAAAAAATAGCCTTCATCATCCATCCTGGCTAAATCGCCTGTATATAACCAGCCATTTTTCAAGACAGCGGCTGATTCTTCAGGCATTTTATAATAACCCTTCATTACATTCGGACCTCTGACAATCAATTCCCCTACCCCATTGATCGGAACTTCTTCTCCAAGCTCATTGACCACTTTGTTTTCCACCCTAAGGATGGAGGTTCCGATGGAACCCGCCTTCCTAGGACGGTCCAAAGGATTGAAGCAGGTAACAGGGGAAGCTTCGGATAAGCCATATCCTTCTGAAACCCTGACATTAAATTTCCGCTCGAATGATTCAAGCAGGGACACTGGCATGGCGGATCCGCCCGAGATGCATATCCGCAACGACTTCAAAGCATCCTCTTTCGCATCTGGATATTGGAAAAGAAAGTTATACATCGTAGGCACTCCAGCAAAAACGGTCGCTTCGTATTTTTTGACTTGCCTGAATATTTCCTTTGGACTGAATTGCGGGACAATTAAAAGCGTACCACCGCTTATCAACGGGGCATTCACAACTACCGTTAAACTGAAAACATGGAACATTGGCAATGTCGTAATGACACGGTCACTTTCCGTGATTTTTAAATATTCCCCAATATCATGTGCATTGGAGTAGATATTGGCATGTGTGAGCATGGCCCCCTTTGGTTTCCCCGTAGTTCCCGAGGTATAGAGTATGATTGCCGTATCTTCAGGATCCAGTTCTGGACCTTTAAACCCGTCATCCCCCGATTCGACCATTTTTGTAAACGATTTCATTTTTTGATAGATGTTAAATTTGCTAATCTCCCCATTATCCGGCTGCGTTTCACAAATTACATATTGTTCGACGCTTGAGAGGGTTGGGTTCATTTTCTCTAATAAGGGTAAAAGCTTGTCTAATGCCACAACAACCTTTACATCGCCATTATTCAGGATGTAACCAATCTCGTCAGGTGTGTAAATGGGATTGACGGGAATTACGGTCGCCCCTGCTCGCATAGCTCCATACAACGAAATGATGAAATGTGGAGAGTTGCCTAATAACAGCGCAATGTTATCACCCTTTGTAACACCAAGCCTATGTAATTCGTCTGCGAACTTCGTAACGGCCTTATCCAATTCCCCATATGAAGTGGATTGATCCACAAAGTAATATGCTGGCTTATCCGCCTTTTTTAAAGCCATTTGATGAAGCCGTTCAGATAAATTCATCTTTCTCCCTCCCCTGCAAATAGCATGAATGAATAGTCATTCATTTTTATGGTGAACTAAATACAGTTTTATTATATTAAAAGAATGCGATCACAGCAAGAATTTTATCCATTTTCAAGAAATTACTGTCATTATTAGGCATAAAAGCCGTCCTATTAAATCGGGACGGCTTTTCAAGCTTAATATATTAAAGCCAATATTTCTTCTTTTGTTACATTGCCAAAATAATGACGAACATCGATCTCATCCAGTACCCTGCTGATTGCTTCCTTTTCATAGCGTATTCCAGTAAGCTTTTGTTCAATATCCGCAACCTCACCGACCCCGAAGAAATCACCGTAGATTTTACAATTTTCAATGATTCCCCTGTTCACTTCAAGACGGATATCAACAGATCCCACAGGGAATCTATGCGAGTTTTGCAAGTTGAATTTAGGTGATTTTCCATAATTCCACTCCCAGTTTTGATACCTTTCTTCCGATATTTCGTGAATTTTCTCCCAATCCGTCTCGGTTAAAACATACTCTGTAACCTTACCGCTATCTTTGAAAATATTTTGCAGGAGGAATGAACGGAATTCTTCAACAGACATCGGTTCTTTTAGGAAATCGGCGATATTACCGACACGGCTTCTTATCGATTTAATCCCTTTGGACTCGATTTTATCTTTTTTCACTTTTAAAGCGGATACAATGTGATCCATTTCTGATTGAAACAGCAATGTCCCATGACTGAACATCCTGCCCTTCGTTGAAAACATCGCGTTCCCTGAAATCTTCTTTCCTTCAGCCAGAATATCGTTACGTCCGCTCAATTCAGCATGTATTCCTAGTTTCTCGAGCGTTTCCACGACAGGCTGGGTGAATTTCCTGAAGTTATGGAAACTATCCCCATCATCTCTCGTAATGAAACTGAAATTGAGATTCCCCAGGTCATGATAAACCGCTCCGCCCCCGGAAAGGCGGCGAACAACTGTAATGCCATTTCCATCTACATAATCGGAATTGATTTCTTCAATCGTATTTTGATTTCTTCCTATGATGATTGAAGGACGATTAATGTAAAATAGAAGATAAGTTTCATCTATATTTAAATGTTTAAGCGCATATTCTTCGATGGCCAGGTTAATTCTTGGATCTGTAATTCCCTTATTATCAATAAAAAGCACAGTTGTTCCTCCTTGTAGACTTCATATCCCAGATGTTTTTTATAGTTGGAATTCGAGATTGGTTTTGGCTACAGCTATTTCCCTTTTGAATACCTCGGATGCTTCTTTTTTCAGTTGATCGAGATTCCCATAATGAGGAAGGTGAGTTAACAGCAATAGCTGGACGTCTGCCTTTTCTGCCAGCAGGCCCGCTTCCCGTGCCGTCATATGCCCCGCCTTTGAACCATCCATATCACTATAAAAGTTACTTTCACATAATAAAACATTTGCGTCTTTAGCGAAATCTGCAAGCTCGTCCATATATGAACTGTCCCCTGTGTAAACTATCGAATGATTTTCTGCTTCAATCCTCATTGCAAAACAAGGGACTGGATGTTTTGTTTTCATGAACGTAAATTTACACGGTCCAATGGTTAAGGGTTGATCAGCAGAGTAGGCGATCCCCTTTGTCACGTCTTTATAAGTTAACTTACCGAATTCGACTTCGTCCAAATCATGACCATAAATAGGAATGGTCCTTTTTTCGCTGCCCAATATCTGCTGTATGAACGCAGCGTGCTGCAGGACACCAATATCCGCTACATGATCCGGATGATAGTGGGATAATACAACTGCACCAAGATCCTCTGGCTTCATATGGTTTTGCAGCTGTGATAGAACACCGCTGCCACAATCAAGCAGAATGCGAAAATCTTCATATTCAAGCAAATAGCCGGAACTTGCCTCATTTTTAGCTGGATAACCGCCCCAGCAGCCAATTACGGTGATTTTCATGCTTAGGCACTCCTTTTTTTCTCTCAATGACTTCCCCATTAATATAAACTATTCTTGCCCTTATTTCACCTTTTTTACTTATGTTATAAAACATTCATTGACATTGTAAATCTGTTATAATACAATAAAACCATAGAAATGAGAATAATAAAAAAATTCAGGAGATGATGTTCATGATTCAAAGTAGTGTTGAGTTCTTTAAAAACCTGCCACCGAAACAATGCACGGAATGCGGAAAAAAAATTGAAGAACAGCACGAATGTTATGGAAACCACTGTGATCATTGCCTTTCTGGAGAGTAGTAGTCTTGTGTTTCACCATCCGCTTCCCAAATAGCAGGATGAATATATATATGTTTCGGTTTCGCAGCTGAAACCAACCCCAATAAAAGAAGAGATACCGATCATCGGTATCTCTTCTTTTATTGAGGTTCATTGCCTTTCAGCAAAAAAATAGAATTGTCACGTAACGGATAATCCTTTGAATAAATATATTTTAAATAGTTCAGCAATTTCCTCTTTCTCTAATGGGGCATGATTCCTTTCCCAATCAAAAATCAGGGCAAGGTACATCTTTAGCATCAGGAAAGCTGTTATCTCTGGATCGCAAGGTTGTATATAGCCCTTATCAATCGCTATTTTTAGTTTGTCCTTAATGTAGGATACAATGGCTTCTTCCATTTCATTAACCATCTCCTGAACGGCTGGCGTACCTATTTCCCGCTCTTCCTGAAGAAGTTTTAATGATAATTGATGTTCCTGCCTGAACTCCAGAATTCGATAAACGGCCCGATGCAGGTTTTCAAAAAAGGAGAGTTGGTCATCCAAAGACTGTTCCGCCTCATACTTCATTTCCTCTATCAACCGCTGAACGATTTCTTTAAACAGCTCTTCTTTATTTTTATAAAAGGTATAAATGGTCCCTTTTCCCACATTGGCAATTTTAGCGACTTGATCCATCGTCGTTGCCTTATAGCCAAAAAGTGAAAACGACTTGGTCGCGGCTTCCAAAATTAATTTTTTACGATCAACAGACATTTCCCACCTCAATCCTGACCAGACGGACAATACAGTCATTATGTTCAACGATATCATACCAAAAATTTTCAGTCTTTTCAATTATATTATCAATTACTTAGAGAAACAATGGCCATCCCCGTTACTGGACAGCCACTTTTCGAAAATAGGGTATTTATTTAAATCAGCAAGGTCAAGTAAAAAGAAAGCGTCGCTTTTCCGGTGAATTACCTAACATCAAATGAAAATTTGCAGAGCATATTGCAAGCTTGGTTAAACTAACTCCTATTGACTGATCACTTTTCCTGTAATCTGTTTAAAATGATCGTGGCCAAAGCATCGATGAATTCAGGTTTAACATTAGGCATATCCGGCCTATAGTAGCCTGCACCAATCTCTTCCGTCACAACCTTACATTCATAATCGTTATCATAAAGGACTTCAAGGTGCTCGGCAACAAAGCCAACAGGAATATAAATGAAAGCTTTATAACCTTTTGCCTGGTGAAGATCTCTGGTTAAATCCTGTACATCAGGTCCCAACCATGGTTCAGGAGTTTGTCCAGCGCTTTGCCAGCCTACTGCATAATTGGTAACCCCTGCGCCTTCGGCAATCATGTCTGCCGTTTCTTTCAGTTGATTTGGATACGGATCTCCCGATTGCAAGATTTTTTCCGGGAGGCTATGTGCCGACACGATCAAAGCGAAATTATCGCGTTCTTCCGAGGTCATTTTCCCGATTACTTCTTTTACTTGGTCTACCCAATATTGGATGAATTTTGGTTCATCATACCAGCTTTCAACGGAAGTGATGGTCAGGTCCCCCAATTTAGCGGCTTCATCCTGGGCACGTCCATTATAAGACTTCACGCTGAATGTTGAAAAATGCGGTGCCAATACTATACTGACCGCTTCTTTGATTCCATCTTCATGCATTTGTTTCACTGCGTCTTCAACAAAAGGTTCAATATGTTTCAGTCCAAGATATGCCTTGAATTCAACTTCCTCCTGAACGGAATTCAATTTCTTTTCAAGCGCTTCAGCTTGTCCTGCCGTTATTTTTGCAAGCGGGGATAATCCACCGATCGCTTCATATCTGCCTTTTAGGTCGGCAATCAATTCGTCGCTTGGCCGTCTCCCATGACGAATATGTGTATAATACCTTTCAATATCCTCTTCAGTGTATGGAGTACCATAAGCCATGACTAAAAGGCCCATTTTTTTTCTTGACATGAAATTACACCTCTTTTAAAGATTTCGTTCTTTCATTGTGCATCCAATTACGGAGTTTTAGCAAATGGTTCGCTCACTTTACTTCATTTTTGAGGAATATTCATGAATGAAAGCGGTCAGCCTCTTCAGTGTTTCCGGATTTACGGAAGGGAAAACCCCATGACCAAGATTAAAGATGTAGCCGTCCTGTTCCATGCCCTGATCCAGGATCCTTTTCGTCCGTTCTTCTATAACATCCCATGATGATAATAGCAGGGCAGGATCAAGATTACCTTGTACCGTTTTCTGGATTCCCATTTGTCTTGCTTCTGTAATTGGCAGTCTCCAATCAAGCCCGACTACATCAATCGGAAGATCATTCCACTCAAGTGCCAAGTGACTTGCGCCGACCCCGAACATGATTAGCGGTACATTTTCTTCACGCAATGAAGAAAAGATACGAGTCATGATCGGCTTGATGAACACGCGGTAATCTTCAACGTTCAAAGCACCCACCCATGAATCAAAGATTTGGACGGCTTTAACGCCGGCTTTGATTTGTGACTTGACATAGATGATGATCATATCCGCCAATTTATCCATTAATGCAAACCAGGCCTTTGGCTCGGAATACATGAAAGCTTTCGTCTTATTGTAGTTTTTGGAGGGGCCGCCTTCAATCATGTATGAAGCAATGGTGAACGGAGCCCCGGAGAAACCGATCAAAGGAACGGACAATTGTTCCGTGGTCAATAATTTAATCGTGTCCAACACATATGGAATGTCTTTCTCTGGGTTCAATTCACCTAATTTTTCAACATCTGTCACCGATTGGATCGGGTTGGATATGACTGGACCGATTCCGGACTTAATCTCAACATCGACACCAATGGCTGGTAGCGGTGTCATTATATCTTTATATAAAATCGCAGCGTCTACGTCATATTGCTCAACTGGCAATCTAGTTACATAAGCGCATAATTCCGGCTGGTGAGTAATTTCAAAAAGTGAGTACTTCTCTTTCAATTTACGGTATTCCGGCTGTGAACGGCCGGCCTGACGCATATACCAAACAGGCACATGATCCGTTTTCTCTCCTCTTGCAGCTTTTAAAAATGTATCATTCGTAATTTCCTTAGACATTAATATCCACCTTTCAAGCAATCACGTTTCTATTTTTATTCATTACCTACATAGAATATCAGAAGGATGTTGAATTTCAAATCGAATCTCCTTAAACTATAGCTTTTTCTATAATAGAAGTATAGCCAACCTATATATTTGTCAAAAAATCGACTTTTTTATACGTACCTTACCGGTTTGCCAGCTTGATGGTTAGTTTGGAAATGGTAAAAGCACTATTCATTGGGTAAAATGGGTATACAGGTACTATATAGTAATTGGAGGGGAAATTATGAATGTATTCATCACATCAGGCACTTACGATTTTTTGAAAATCAAAAAAGATAAGCACCCGAATGAAAAAATATTACTTATGCAAAATCCTGACACTGCAGTACTTTTACATGAAACAACTGGTAAAACGATCTTCAGCTCGCCACGTAAGTATGAAGTGGTTGATGGGAAAGGGAACCTTCAGGATCATGGGTATGTAGTCATGAATAATATCCCTGTAAGTGAGGAAGGACGGCCGGTATTCGAACATCGTTTTAAAAACAGGGCTGGATTCATTGAAAATGAACCGGGTTTCGTCGCACTTCGTATTCTGCGGCCGATCAACTCTGAAACTTATGTTATTCTAACGATTTGGGAGAAACAAGCTGATTTCCTGAACTGGAAGAATTCCAGTTCCTTTAAGATGGCGCATAACAGCGACTCAAAACCTCCCGTTACGAATTCCAGCCAGAAGATGTTTTCGGGTGAAGCCTATGTAACCCAATACACATTGGTGAAGGATTCCGAAGAATAATCCATTCCTGCTCAATAAAAGGCCCATCCCCTCAAGGATGGGCTTCTTCATAGTAATGCAGAAAGTTATTTTGAATGCATAATGATCAATAAAACCTATAACAATCCGACAAATTCCTTCTTTATTTCCGGGGAAATGCAACCGATATTTACATATATTTCATTCAAAGTACTCTAGACCCCAGGAATTTATACAATTTAAACAAGGTTAAACTATATGCCGCTCCTAATGCAAAACCTGCCAAGATATCAGTTGGAAAGTGAACTTTCATAGCGATCCTGCTGACACAGATCAGGAGAACCATACAAACGAAACCAATTCCCACTGCCCATTTCAATGAGTTTCCTTTAATTTCATTCATGATTAAATAAGCAACCATACTGAAGAAAACAAGGCCCACCATTGCGTGGGTACTTGGAAAACTGAAGCCAGCGGTCTCCATCATATGATTTTCAGGGCGTACTCTTTTAACATGATTTTTTATCCACCCGTTTAATACATCACCCCCGGCAATCCCGATAGAATAGACGGCCATGGTCCAATAATCCTTCTTAATTATCCACAAATATAGAATACATAGTAAGCTTCCAAAACCAATGAACATGGATTTCCCATGATAGGTAATGTACTTGAAGAAAGTGAACGAAAAAGTATTTTTACCTACAGAAAAGAGTTCCGCAATATATGTATCGAATGCTAAAGATTTCTCACTCTGGACTTCATTCATCAAAAAAAAGAATAGCAACAAGCAAAGCGAAACCATAGCAATCCAGGAATATTTATTCATTATATATCTCTCTCCTCAAGGTATTTAATTCACTTTGGATTATTCAGAATATGATATACTATTTACAATTAATCCAATCATTGGGAGGTGCAAAATGATACAGCGATTACACGATCTTCTAGATGGTTCATATGAAGAAATGGTTTCCATCAGGCGTTATCTTCATCAACATCCAGAGCTTTCTTTTCAAGAAACCCAAACGGCAGCCTTCATCGCTGAATTTTATGAAAAACATGGAATCGAACACCGGACGAATGTAGGCGGCAATGGAGTTATTGCCCAGGTCACCGGCAGTAAGCCTGGTAAAACCGTAGCATTGCGCGCTGATTTCGACGCCTTACCCATTCAAGATGAAAAAGAAGTTCACTATAAATCTTCCGTACCCGGGGTAATGCATGCGTGTGGACACGATGGGCATACAGCGACACTCCTTGTCCTTGCAAAAAATCTGAATGAACTGAAGGATGAGCTCGAAGGTGAATATATATTTATCCACCAGCATGCTGAAGAGTATGCTCCAGGAGGCGCCAAACCGATGATTGAAGCTGGCTGCCTTGATGGGGTGGATGTAATTTTCGGCACCCATTTATGGGCCACGGTCCCTACCGGAACAGTCCAATACGCTTTTGGACCCCTTATGGCCGCTGCTGACCGTTTTGAAATCACCATTCAAGGGCAGGGCGGACATGGAGCCCAGCCGCATAAAACCCGTGATGCAATCGTGGTCGGCTCTCAGCTAGTCATGGCCCTACAGCAAATCGTAAGCCGCCGCCTTAACCCAATAGATTCTGCAGTCATTACCGTCGGTTCCTTTGTAGCAGATAATGCCTTTAACGTCATTGCAGATAAGGCAAAAATAATCGGGACCGTCCGCACATTCAAGGAAGATGTCCGTTCATTCATTAACGAAGAAATGAAGCGGATTGTTAAAGGAACCTGCCTAGCTGCGGACTGCACCTATGAATATCAATACTTTCAAGGTTATCCAGCTGTTATTCCACATGTTGAGGAAACTAAATTCCTCATCGAGAGCACTGAGTCCGTCAAGGAAGTTTTAATTACAGAGGAAATTGACCCGGATATGACAGGTGAAGATTTTTCTTATTATTTACAAAATGTAAAAGGTACATTCTTCTTTACGGGAGCCAGGCCAAAAAATGAACATACATATCCACATCATCATCCTTTGTTTGACATTGATGAAAAAGCGATGCTCATTGCAGCCAAAATATTAGGCACTGCAGCGGTGACCTATCACAATAAGAAACAATCATCTCAAAAGGTGAATGAATCTTTATTGCGGTAATGGTAAAGGGACGGGTTATCCCCGTCCCTTACTGTTTAAGAAGTCTGATTCGGTAACAATGGACAGCCGTCTCCCCAAGATGTTCCAACAAATGATGGTTCGCATATCCACCGACAGCTGCCCCAAAACCTGGAACGAGCTGAAACATTTTGATGACATCGATGTGATCGCGATATTCCTGCTGAAATTCTTGCCAGTCTATTTCCGGACATTTCCCTGAATCCCATTCCTCTATTACCCGTAATGTTTCCAATTTCTTCTCCTCGCTGGAAAATGCCATCTGGAAGATATGAAGAATGAACAATCGTTCCTCATATTTATTTGGATCGAAACCGTATAGACGGGATAGTTCAAATAATAATTTCATCTTGATGCTAAGCAGTAATGGGAAATCAGCCAATCCAATTAAAAGCCCTGCCGCTCCGGTTCCCACACCTTCTATAACCGCCGTTTTCCGATATGCTGTTACAGTTTCCGCAACCCACTCTTCCTTTTGCTGCAAGGTTAATAGCACTACATTTTTTTCTTTAGACATATATTTAGAACCTGATAATACGGCCTCTATCATCCCTTTAATACTATCAGTAATCACTTTGTGCACTCGGTCTGGAATATAACTATTCAATTTGATTTGCGCCTTTTTGGACATCCGCTCAAGCCTGCCGGATTTCTTGGCTACTTTCTTTTTCCATGATACTAGTTCAGATAATGCCTTTTGTTCATATTCATCCATCATTTAACACCTCCGTTAAATATGTATATACCCCCTATGAGGCTTTTAGTTTCAATTTTCATTTCTTAAAAGAAAAAGCTGATTTTATGAAAAATCAGCTTCGCTTAAAAGTTTTTAATTTTCTTTGCTGCATAAATTTTAAAACCGAATATGAAAACAAGCCCCATTGCCAAGGCGGCTAAAGCGGACATCCATTCCCCTTTCACTAACAGGACCAAACTGAAGACAAGGTCCTCAAATAATAGGAAATAGGAAATTAGCTTTATGACTGCAGATTCTCTCATTTTTGCTGGCAATGGATACAATGAGACCCATACTTTCCATTCATGTGCCTTCCAAACCGGCAGCAGTTGCAGGGCTGTCATGAATAGGAACATGAACGTAACAATCAAATGTGCCCATATGTTAGTGAATACACTTAAAATCACGGAGCCCATGATCGTTAAACGAAAACAAAGTCCCACATAATCATTGGATCGCAGCAGTGTACGGGCGTAAAGATAGGTATAAGTTGATTTATCACCATACGGAATGAGTGATAATAGCCAGTCCATCCATTTCCTTCTCGCTACTTTCCCTTTCAAATGAGGAACATCAGTGAACATGTTCGCTATTCGATAGAAAGAATTCATCCGTTTGTTTTCCAGTTCCACCAGCCGTTCCCACTTCAGCACGAAACCTTTAGTTGCGCTTCGGTAATACATGTAAAGTGCTAACAATAATAAGAAGGTTATAAGTGCAAACAGTATATTTGCACTTGAACAGATGAAATAAAGAATCACTCCATTAAGTAAAAAGCGGATGAGAGAGTCCCAATGGCTTACTGATGTATCCTGATATTTCAATACCAGCCAGCGCATGGTTAAATTCAAAAACTTCAAAATAAGCAAAACGACCAGGATGATTCCAAGGTCCTTACCTCCTGCACCCGTAACCTTCGAATACATCGGTATCGATGCAATCAGGACAACCAGAAGAATAAAGCTTTGCATGACCCAACTTAATATCAATGAATTCTTGAAATAGCTTCTCAACTTCGTTTCAAGCGGAAGCAGGAATACCGTATCAGGTTCTTTCAAGAATGTATTTATCGGGCTTCTGGTTACAATGATCGATAACACAAAGGCCATGATCAATTCAGCCGGGAAATCACTGTTTAACGTCTTCACCCAATCACTGTAATAATAAGCCAACCCACCAAGAACCAATACCATGACAAAAACAAGATGGCCATTAAAGATATAACGAAGATATTTTTGCGTTTCATTTATATAGCCTAAATATCTTTCCTTCCAGAGATTTTGACTATTCATGACCGATTTCTTCTTTCGTCAATTGGATATATAAATCGTCCAGAGTTGCCCCTGGCATGGAAAATTGTTGACGAAGCTGCTCAAGATCGCCTTTCGCCCGAATCTCACCATTATGCAGTATGATGAAAGAATCACAATACCTCTCAGCTGTCGCCAGTATGTGTGTAGACATTAAAATTCCCGCTCCGCTCTCTTTCATCTTCCTCATCAAATCAAGCAGGGATTGAATGCCTAGGGGATCAAGACCTACGAAGGGTTCATCGACGATATATAAAGACGGCTGTACTAAAAAGGCGCACATTATCATCACCTTTTGCTTCATTCCCTTTGAAAAATGGGCCGGGAACCATTTAAGCCTTTTCTCCATATGGAATTCCTTTAACAGAACGTCCATCCTTTCTTTATATGTGGCTTCCTCCAAACCATGTGCCATGGCTGTAAGCTTTAAATGCTCCTCAAGTGTAAGCTCATCATACAAAATTGGCGTTTCTGGAACATAAGTGAATTGTTTTCGATATGTATCCGGGTCCTGGGCAAGTGTTTTACCATGAATCGAGACGCTTCCGCCTTTCGGCTCCATGAGTCCGATGATATGTTTAATCGTCGTACTTTTCCCAGCCCCGTTAAGCCCAATTAACCCAACTAGCTCATTTGGCTGAATGTCAAAACTTATTCCTTTTAAAACGGGCGTTTTCGTGTATCCGCCCACTAATTGCTTTATTTCCAATAAGGACATATAAACGATCCTTTCTATATAGAGGTTCTTATTTCCATTTTATCAAATTCTCCTGCTTTTATATAGTCGAGTGTTCCCGGAACTAAATTTCCATAAATAACTAATTATATTTTCCCAGCTTGTTGGTCATCATAAATAAGGAAGAAGGGGTTAGTCATTACGTGTGATTCACATCATATTGTAAATGAGGTGTCAGTTAAAGACGTATTACACTGAATTACCCATAAGTTTTATTACAAATGATTTACATCATATTGTAAATGAGGTGTCAGTTAAAGACGTATTACTGAATTAAACCAGAAGCTTCATAAAAAAATCGTTTCGAGCAAGGAGATGGTTCTCTTGCACGTAAAAGCAGAAAAATCATTCAATAATTATCAATTATGCTTTGAAAGTTGATGAAACTTTAAAGATATAGGAGATGGTTGCTTTGAATGGAAAATCTCTAATCAGATAATAACCGTATTTTACTACAATGTAGATGAGGTGTTTGTCGCAGAGAATTTATGCTAATGCGAATTTTGAAGCAAAACCCCCTTTTTCGACAGGCAGGGTGCAACTTATGTTGCATCCTGTTTTTATGATTTTTCCTTTTCTCAAAGATTCAAGCTATGGTACGATTAACCAAATACATTAACTTTTAAAGGAGCGTTTTTAATGAGTGATTGCATTTTTTGCAAAATAATCGATGGGGAAATTCCAAGTAGTAAAGTTTTCGAAAATGAACATGTATTGGCCTTTCTCGATATCAGTCAAGTAACAAAAGGCCATACGCTGGTAATACCTAAAGTACATAAGGAAAACCTTTATGAGTTGACACCTGAGATCGCCAAGAAACTCTTTGAAGTGGTGCCGGAAATTGCCCGCGCCATGAAGCAGGAATTCCAACCTGTAGGCCTGAACCTTTTAAATAATAACGGTGAAGCTGCAGGACAGTCCGTTTTCCATTTTCATATGCATTTAATTCCTCGGCATGGGAAAGGTGACGGCTTTGGTGCTGTTTGGAAAACCAATACCAGCGACTATACACCAGATGACCTGAAACAAATCGCTGACTCCATTGCACAGCATTTAAAATGAGACTGTAATGGCCTGTGAAGAAGGTTTCTTTCTCCTTTCCAATCGGCAATTGAACTTTGACTGAACGCTGGTTGCATGAAAAAAACAATGATCCCGATTTGGTCCTCACTTTAAAGTGCAGGACCTTTTTTACATTGGCCTAACATTAAAATGGATTGTCACTTAAAATTCTAAATTTTCCTCCTATTGATTTTAGTTTTCTGGTAGGATATATGAATAGTCTCAAATACTTTATCACATAGTCGTATAGGAGGAAAAAAATTGAAACGTGCACGCAATTTTAACGCTGGGCCAGCCGCCCTTCCCTTAGAAGTTTTACAAAGAGCTCAAAACGAATGGTTGAATATTGAGGATTCCGGTATGTCCGTCATGGAATTAAGCCATAGAAGTTCGGAATTCGAAAAAATTCATAACCATGCCATTCAATCATTAAAAGACCTTATGGAAATTCCTGAAAATTATGAAGTTCTCCTGCTGCAAGGAGGAGCAAGTCTACAATTTTCCATGATTCCCATGAACATTTTGAAAGATGGAAAAAGGGCAGATTATGTACTCACTGGTTCTTGGTCGGAAAAAGCATTAAAAGAAGCCAAAAAGGTTGGTGAAACGGCCGTAGTCGCTTCATCCAAAGATGAAAAATATACGTTCATCCCTAAAGTCGAAGACATCCAATTGAATGATGATGCTGCATATCTTCATATCACAAGCAATAATACGATTTACGGAACACAGTGGAAGGATTTCCCGGAAACGGGCAACATTCCTTTAGTAGCCGATATGTCAAGTGATATTCTCAGCAAAAAGATTGATATTAGTAAATTCGGCATCATCTATGCAGGTGCACAAAAGAATCTAGGTCCATCAGGTATCACGGTCGTTATCATCCGTAAAGATTTAATAACGGATAATGACAAAATCCCATCCATGATGAACTACTCTATCCATTCAAAAAATGATTCTTTATACAACACCCCTCCGACATTGGCCATTTACTTATTGTCCCTTGTGTTGGATTGGGCAAAAGAACAGGGCGGCGTGGAAAAGATTGCTGAAGTCAATGAAGAAAAAGCAAAAGTCATTTACGATGCCATCGACGGCAGTGATGGTTTTTATAAAGGTCATGCCCTGCCGGACAGCCGTTCATTAATGAATGTAACGTTCACGCTTCCGTCTGAAGAAGCTGAAGTACAATTCCTTAAAGAAGTGAAGCAAGCCGGATTCGTAGGACTGAACGGTCACCGTTCCATCGGCGGCTGCAGAGCATCCATCTATAATGCGGTCCCTCTATCCCATTGCCAGGACCTTGCTGATTTCATGAAGAAATTCCAAGAATCGTATAAAGCGAAGGAAGCTCAAACCCTTTAAATCAAACAAATATAACTTCTAAAAAAATAGGTCTTATGATATACTATTTTAAACTTCTTGCAACAGGCAATAGTGCATTGTTGAAGAAAAGCTGTTAGTTGAGATGAGAATAGGAGAGATGAGTAAATGAAAACGAAAACCCTTGTGTCACTGTCCCTATTAATCGGGATTGGGGCTGCCCTGCATTTTATCGTACCTGGATTCTTCCTTGGCATGAAACCGGATATGATGCTGTTAATGATGTTTTTGGCGATTACCCTGTTTCCCGCGAAGAAGAATGTATTCATTGTCGCCCTGGCAGCAGGAGCCATCTCTGCCATGACAACTACATTTCCAGGAGGACAGATCCCAAATATCATAGACAAATTGGCAACAGCCTTTCTGTTTTACCTTTTATTCATCAGTCTTAAGAAGTTTTCAACATCCGTTGTCACCGTTAGTATCTTGACTGCCGTTGGAACAATGATTTCCGGCGCTGTCTTCCTTGGTTCGGCTTATTATATCGTTTCCCTTCCAGGGCCTTTCGTTGCACTTTTCGGCGCTGTTGTACTTCCTGCCGTGCTTTTAAATACAGTTGCGATGGTCATCATTTATCCAATCGTGAACGGCATCGTTAGAAAATCAAATATACCCATTAATGCTTAAGCAGCAGGATCATCATACCTAAAAAAGCACCGGAAACTCCGGTGCTTTTTTTTCCAATCATATGAATCTGGAATTCTAGCAAGAATCATCCTCCAATGGTCAATGAATCAATATCCACATAAACCAAATGAAAAGCAGTAAAACCCCAGGGAGACCCATGGCGAAGGCTCTAGCCTGGAGTACCCTCCTTGGCGGATAGATGCCAGGAGTTTTTGCTAGCCTTAGAAAATACCCCATTCCGCACAGGCATACCAGGCCTAATAAAAAAAGGATTTTCATTATTAACCCACCAGTGCCATCCATGTTCCGACAGCTTGTTTTTATTATCTATATGCAGCTCTCCCCTTTATATGAAACATTATTAATAAAGCTTCAAGTTATTTTTAAATATTATATATTTACTCTCTAAGTTTAAAAAAATATTTTTGTGATATAAAGATAAAATGGTCGATTCTCTTCCATAAGGATGAAAATTATGGTATTTTGATATCAATAGTATTTCTCTCCCTATTTATCATTATTTCCAATTGATGCAGCAGGGATTCAGACCATGGAAAGCGAAAACATATTATAAAATGAGGTGATCCTAATGAAAGCAAAATCATTACTAATTGGCTTTTTGACCGGAACAGTAGTGGCGGGTGCGGCAACCCTACTTTCGACACCAAGTTCAGGTAAAGACCTACGGACCCGCATCAAAACGAATACAGACGAAATTAAGAATACAATTGATGAGTTAAAGGTAAAAATGCTGAATATTAAAGATGACACGATGGAAGCATCACAAATCAGCAAAGAAACGATTAAAACGTTCATTTCGGATGTTCAGGTCGTCATCGAGAACTGGAAGCGGGAAATCGAACCCAATAAGAATGAATTATTGAAGAACGTTCAAGAAATTGAAAATTCATTGAAAGAATTGGAAGCGGCCGCCCCTTCTTCAAAAAATCAATAGCTGACATCGTCACACAAGCTTGATTCTCCATTTTTCCCAATAAATTACATGGTTTATTGGAGAAGAATGGAGAATTCATTAAAAAACTAAAATTTTCTAAAAATTTTGCAAATATTTATCTTTATTAATTTTTATTTTATTGTCATAATAAATATATAGAATCTTATAAGTAGGTGAGCCCATAATATGCAGAATAAAAATTATTCTATGAAAGAAGCAATGATTTTTAGTCAACGAATTGCCCAATTAAGCAAAGCATTATGGAAATCGATTGAAAAAGATTGGCAACAATGGATCAAGCCCTATGATTTAAACATCAATGAGCACCATATTCTTTGGATAGCCTACCACCTTAATGGCTCTTCCATTTCAGATGTTGCAAAATTTGGGGTCATGCATGTTTCTACTGCATTTAACTTTTCAAAAAAATTAGAGGAACGCGGATACTTAACATTTTCAAAAAAAGAAAATGACAAAAGGAATACGTATATAGAGATCACAGAGGAAGGTGAAAAAATTCTGCTTGATTTAATGGAAACTTACGACCCAAGTAAGAATTCCGCTTTCTCGGGTGCACTTCCATTGCGTGAACTTTATGGCAAGTTTCCGGATATGATTGAAATGATGGCCATCATCCGAAATATATACGGTGAAGACTTCATGCAAATCTTTGAACGATCCTTCGATAACATCGATCAGGAGTTTACTGACGTGGAGGGTAAAATCACAAAAAAAAAGATAGAGAAAGAAACTGAGCCAGTTTAATCTCATACTCTATCCATTTCCTTCATGAATGATACATATAAACCCTGTGAGATGCATGCATCAATACATTCCTTTGTAGTTATTTTTGGATTAACCTTTCTTTCAAATTGATTAAAAAGCGGTCGAAAGTTCATATACCCTTCCGCTTTTTCTATTTCATAGCGTTTGCTCAGGATATCACATGTTTCCAATAATTCTTCCGCTTCCTTCTTCGTGAAATTTTTTTCCACAAATAGATAGTCCAATTTGGCCTCCGGATTGCGTATAAGGTTTAATAAAAGCCGCTGATGAAAACGGAGCATTTCCATTTCTTCATTTATATTTTTCATACATCACTAATCCCCAATCGATCATTCAATTTAACATAAAAGGCTTATAACCAATTTTTGATTTTTCACACTCAGTAATCCGCCTGTTCCCTTGTTTAAAACCTGGCCTTAAACGCCCTTAGCATACTTAGACACTAAAGTGATTTTATCTTAAATTTAATCCAAGAATTTCATTGCTTTTTCCACCCATTCATCGTAATGTATGTAAGTATATTCAACAGCTTTGGAGGGCTGATTTCGAAATGAATTCGTGGAAAACGATTGACATGGCAAAACAATATGGGAATTGCCGTCTGCTCTTTTTTTCAGTTTTTACTATATTGGTGTCTTTTGTTCTGATCTATACATTACTAAGTGTCTTTTCAACCCATGTTATTTTGTATGGCGATCAAACAATGGTATTTTTTAGCCTATTGCTCTTATTATATCCTGTTCACAAACTATTACACTATCTACCTTTACGATTATTATGTAAAAAAGTAAAAACTTCTTGGTCCTTGAAGTGGAACCTGGTGCTTACATGCAGAGTCAATGTGCATGATCCGATTCGAAAGCATCTTTATCTCTTGACCCTTGTGTTCCCTTTCTTCATTATGTCTGTCATATTGATTGGTTGTGCCCTTAGTTTTCCGCATTACATCCATTATTTCACTATTTTATTATCCCTGCACACCGGATTATGCGTATCGGATTTTATTTATATAAAAAACCTGGTTGGTTCCCCAAGGCATTCTTTTATCGAGGAACATCTCGAAGGATACGATATACTTATTCAAAAGTGATTTCTTATTCATTCATAAAGATGCCTGATAAGATTTTTAGGTATCTTTTTTCATTATAATTTGGTATCGTATTTATACATGATGTTTTGCAAGGAGGGATTTTAGGTTTTGATCTCGTTCTGGTTTATTATTTTTGCTATTTTGATCTTTTATAATATTAATAGAATGACAAACTCTTTATGCATTCAAAAGGAAATTGCTGAAGACCGGCAGCCTAAAGTATTCAGGACCATTAATGTATTAATTACTATTATGTTATTATCCTCCTATATTGAAATTTTGTATACGTAGAGATGAGCAACAAATGATGGCCATCATTTGTTACATACATTGGTGATACCCGGAGCATTATCCACATAAAGAAAAAGGGCGAAGCAGCAGCTTCGCCTTTTGTTTATGAGTTTATAACCAAGAAGCTCCAATGATGACTAACAGGATGAAAAGAACGACAATTAGAGCAAAGCCTCCACCTATTCCTCCAGACATTGATCTTCCTCCTTTCCATTCTTAAGTAATAGTAATTTAATGCACACTCTTATATCCGCCAAAAGGATTCCATTCCTTTCTTAGCTTGAGAATCACTTAAATCTTTTTTGTTGAGCGGCTACCCTATCCTATTCAACTCCATGGCAAAAGGAGTGGGCTCTTTCCATTAGTAATTTTGCAGCCGATTAGCAATAGGCTGCTCCTACAATTATTAATAAAATGAATAACACCACTAACAAAGCGAAGCCGCCGTTAAATCCATTACCCATTATGCTACCCCCTTTTGTTGTCCTCGATTTATCATATGTAATGGATTAATATCTGGGTAGGCGTACACCCATTTTTCAAAAAATTCTTATTCACGCACCAATATATTATTTTTTGTAAAGTAACCAGAATATGTTATAGTTAATTTTGTGGAAATACGAAAAAATAGCAAACCAGAAACTTATAACTAGGAGTTGTTTTTATGAAGAAGTGGGCATTATCGATTGCTGTTACTGCAGGGCTGATCGGACTTACAGCATGCAACAGCGACAAGGAAGCAGTCGTGGAAACTAAAGCGGGGGATATAACTAAAGAAGAATTTTACAATGTAATGAAAGACCGTTATGGTGAAACCGTTCTTCAAGAACTTGTTTATGAAAAAGTTCTTTCTGAAAAATATACAGTAACGGATAAAGAAGTTAAAGCTAAAACGGACGAACTTAAAAAGCAAATGGGTGAAAATTTCGAAACGGCCCTGGCCTCTTCCGGATATAAGAGCGAAGATGATCTTAAACGTGCACTTAAAATCGGCATGCTTCAAGAAAAAGCAGCCGTTGCCGATATAAAAGTCAAAGAAGCTGATGTGAAAAAAGCTTATGAAGACTATAAACCACAAATCAAAGCGAGACATATTCTCGTGGAAGACGAAAAAACGGCCAACGAAGTAAAAGCTAAATTGGACAAAGGTGAAGACTTCGCCAAACTTGCCAAAGAATATTCAACGGATACAGGCACAGCTGAAAAAGGCGGGGAGCTAGGCTGGTTCGGACAAGGTGAAATGGTGCCTGCATTTGAAGAGCAAGCTTACAAAATGAAGAAAGATGAAATCAGCAAGCCGATTAAATCCGATTATGGCTACCACATCATCCAACTTCTTGATACAAAAGAAAAAGAATCATACGAAGATATGAAAAAAGATCTTGAATATGATTTGAAAGTCGCTCAAATTGACCAAACTAAAGTTCAGGACATTTTGAATTCAGAAGTCAAAAAAGCGGACGTGAAGATTAAAGATAAAGATCTAAAAGATGCCATCACTTCTGGTGACGCAGCCAATGCTGAAAAATAATTGAATAGTAAAAAGCGACAGGACTTTACCTGTCGCTTTTTTTTCATCATTCGAGCTATGCTCCCTGATTTATATCCTTTTTACGCCTCTCGCGCTCTTCTTCCATGCGTTCAATGTATTTCTGGCCTTCCTTTTCAATCCAAGCATCATCTATGAGGCGTTCCTGCCTAGCTGTCCAAATTGACATGACTGCACTGACAATTATCCCAATAAACACGAACCAGATCCAAATTGGCATGTCCATTCCCTCCCAAAAAATCTACTATTCATTTACTAGAGAATATGCACGAACAAAAAAAATATGCTTCTTTCTCCATCGAGAAAGAAGCATATTTCATTAAAATGTTGGTTTATAGAATGAACGATTATCGAGCGCGAAGACTCTTTCCGTAAATTCACCCGGTTTCACTTTTTCCAAGGCCCGGTCCATCATATTTATCTTGGCATCCATATTATCAATATAATGCAGCACTTCCGCTTCCCTAACCATTGGCGGCTTGGGACTGCCCCACTCAGCTTTACCATGGTGGCTTAATATCAAGTGCTTGAGAATCATGATTTCTTCCGCTTCAATGCCTAATTCCTCTGCAGCTTTACCGACTTCATTCACCATGATGGTGATATGGCCCAACAAGTTCCCTTCCACAGTATAAACAGTCGAAACAGGTCCAGATAGCTCATGTACCTTTCCAAGGTCATGCAGAATGACTCCTGCATACAAAAGATCCTTATTGAGCGAAGGATATAGGGTTGAAATGGCCTTAGCCAGCCCTAGCATCGATACAACGTGATAGGCCAGTCCCGACATATACTCATGATGGTTCTTGGTGGCAGCAGGAAACGTCAGGAATTCATTCTGATATTTTTTAATGAGATGCCTAGTCACCCTTTGGATATTCGGATTCCTCATTTCAAAAATGAATTGAGTGATGGTTTCCATCATTTCTTCCTGACTTAAAGGCGCCGTTTGAATTAAATCGGCTTTCGTGACCCCATCAGTATCTGAAGTAATTCTAATATTACGGATTTTCAATTGGCTGCGTCCTCGATAATTCTGGACTTCCCCTTGAACCCTCACTGTTGCTTCCGCACTGTATGTTTTCTCATCAGCCTCGGAAACATCCCATAGCTTTGCCTCTATCTCCCCGGTTTTATCGCACAAAATCAATGTTAAAAACGGCTTTCCATTACTTGCCACCGCTTTTGTACTCGTTTTAATGTACATATATATATCTACTACTTCACCAATTCCGTAGTGTATGATCCCATTTCCCATGCGACTGCCTCCGTTCAATTAAATATCAACATTATAACATACCAATCTCGTTAGTGCGTTTAGTTTTAGTTAATAAGTGATAGACAATGGACAGGAAAAGCTTAAAGCTGGCCGTCTCTTATCACTCCACAAGAAAACCAGGCTTGAACCCAAGCCTGGCTCTCCAATCAAATCTATTTCAACAGTTTTTGTTCGGACAATACGCGCACTTTTCCTGGCCCTCAATTCGGTAATATAAACAGCAGGTCACCCGTTTATAAGGATTCATGGACGCCGGAACACTTTTTTCCCCAATGAATCGTTTAAAGGGGGAACGCGTTTCAATATTCAGCCATACTTCATCTTCAAGCAGCATTTCAATGTCCTTTTCAACTCGCGTCTTTATATCAGTTTGCTTCAATAACTCACTATACATCCATACCGTATAGCTCCAAATATTTTCCCAGAGTACTAGTTTCGATATTTTAGCAGTTCCGGAAAAGAAGCGAATGGCATCAGCACCAAAGCGGCTCAATATGGAATGGAGGGCAGAAGGGCTTTCCTTTTCCGTGACATTGCTCCACCTGTTAGTTTTCAGCAGAAAATTCGGGAGCCAATGCTCATCTTCTGGATCATCCAAAACGGCAATGTCCTGAAGTGTGCCTCCCCAGATTAGCCGATGTTTGCTTAACATGTACAATTGTGCCGTGACAAAAAAAGCATAGCGTCTGAACCACATTGAAATGGCTATCCTTGGCGTTTCCGCCCCAGTGCAGGCTTGTGCATACTGAATAAGCTCATCAGCATGATTGAAGGTCTTGGAAACATTGGCTTCATCTCTAAAGGATATGCGATATCCCTGCAGCTCTTTTTCAATGGATGGTGTGAGGTTATGCATTGGCCAGGGCTTTTATCTGACTTTGGGCGTAGCGCCCTTTACCAAACGGGACGCACATGGGACTGCCGAAAATTGGATCAAAGGATATTTGACATTCCATGTTGAATACATGCTGTACCAATTCAGGCGTGATGATATCCTCTGGCCGGCCTTGAGCATGTATCGCCCCATTTTTAAGTGCCACCAGATTATCCGCATAACGGCACGCTAAATTCAAATCATGAAGCACCATCACGATCGTTCGGTTCTCAAACTCATTCAAGTCGAACAATAAGTCCAAAATCTCGATCTGATGGGTCATATCAAGATATGTAGTCGGTTCATCCAACAAAATGACATCCGTATCCTGAGCAAGCGTCATTGCTATCCATGCCCGTTGCTTCTGGCCTCCCGATAATTCATCGACTGCCTGATCCTTTAAATCGGTCAGATTCGTTGCTTCAATCGCCTTTTGAACTTTTTCTTCATCCACGGAACTCCACTGTTTCAACCAACTTTGATAAGGGTATCTTCCTTGTTTAACAAGTTGATAGACTGTAAGCCCTTCAGGAGCAACCGGGGATTGCGGAAGAATCGCCATCTTTCTCGCTACATCCTTCGATGACATGGTTGAGATTGCTTTGCCTTCGAGCAAGACCGAGCCTGATTGAGGTTTTAACAATCGGGCAACAGACCTTAGAAGTGTTGATTTTCCACATCCATTAGCACCGATGAACACGGTGATTTCCCCTTTGGGTATTTCTATATTCATATCATTTATTATTAATTTATCACCATAACCGAGCGATAAAGACTGAGTGTTAATAGCTGGTCGCATTAAAATACTCCCCTTTTAGTCTAATAATACCAGTTTAATGAAAATGATTCTCACTGTCAATCTTAAAAAAGAATATAAACCAAAAAATCCATGTCCCATTCCTCTTAATTAAAGTGAATGCCTCTTTAAAGATATGAAACTTCCTTTGGAAACATTAATGTAAAAATCAGCACATTATACTTTCATTTATCACTGCCTGTAGTTTCCGAACGAAAGCCCAATCTCCCCTTTCGCGCAATCCCTATCGGAATTTCCAAACCTCCATTTAGCGGAAAATAAAAAAAGCCCTCCATATGGAGAGCCTTTTAACCGACAAGCAGCCGATTTGTACAATGTTCCAGGGATTCATCCCTAATGTAGGTAAATAAATCCTGATCGATAAAAGGAATGAATCCTTCTGCAATGTTCCATGCATTGACCTCTATTTGATAAAGGATTTCTGATTTTCCTGTACTGTGTAGCTCTTCACTAAGCACAGCAAGATCGGGGTCCAATGCGTGGCCCATCTCATGTGTGAGGATCACCCATGTATATTCCTCAAGACTTGCTAGCGAGCCTAGGGAGCGTTCACACTGAATTTCAATATCTCTCTCATATAAAGTGATGCTATGACCTTTGGCAGAATATTTCCCCCCAACACATCGTTTACCAGGAAACTCCTTTTCGATGATCAACTCCAAAGAAGAATCATGGTGGCTTACAAACTCATTCATATTCAATGACTTCACTCTCTTTATCTATAGTTTAAAACCCATTATATTTCGGGGGTGATCAAATCATTCATATTTTGGCGCAATACGGGGCTGGTTAGACGAATCACTTGATTTTCACTAAAGTACTCCATTATATATCTGTGGCATGTGAAAAATAAGATTTGCCGCTTTTCCGAAACTTTTTTCAATAACTCAAGCATCCGTTTTGTCCTTTCCGCATCAAAATTGACGAAACTATCATCAATGATGAGAGGGAATGAATCATTTTCAAAAGTATGATCAGCAAGTGCGAGCCTTAAGGAAACATAAATTTGCTCTGCTGTCCCGCGGCTGACCTCTTCAACCCTGAAACTCAAACCATCACTGCGCTGTACCAAAATTCCTTCTCCCGACTGATCAAGGATGATTTTACGATAGCTTCCATTCGTTAAAAAGGAAAAATGCCGCTCGGCATCAGCGATCACCTTCGGTAGGCGTTCCCTTTTATATCGGTCCAATGTTTTATTCAATAAGCTTTTGGCTATTGCCAATTTCGCCCATTCCTTAGCCTCTTCGTTAAAAGCAGCTTTTTCTTCATAAAAACGATGAAGTAAATCATCATAAATCCCTGAAACTTCAAGCTGTTTTATCTTATGCTTCGCATCCGCCTTCTTCTCTAATAAAAGGGATTTCACCTTTACAGAATCCTTCCGTTTCCGTTCCAAATTTTCAAATGTATAAGTATTGATTCCCTGTCTTAAGTAAGATTGGATTTGATCAGGCAGCATTCTGGATTGCCCAATTTGAATGGTAATCAAATCAAGCTGTTTTTGTAAAGTGATTTTCTTTTCGGACAATGCAGCATCATGCCTGAATTCTTCCTCGTCATTGACCTTCGCTAACTTAAAAAGCATTTCCATTTCTGCATCAAGATAGCCATTTTCCATCGTCAGCTGCTCGATTTCGTTCGTCAAACGACTTCGTTCCTGCACCCATTGCGTTAACTGAACGGAGAATTCAACCGCTTTATTCAATTCCCGTTTCAATTGGCCAATCGCTTCCCGCCATGTGGATGGTTCAATATCAAGGCTGTGAGCAAAATAAAATAAAGCCTTTGATTTACCCTCAAATTCTGCCTGCAGAAAATTATGCCTCTTGATTGTTTCATATTTCCTATCGACGGCTTCCTTCCATTTCTCAAGAAGTTCAAAAACAGATTCAAGATTGATTTCCATTCCGGGATAAGACAGACCCCAACCGCTTAAGATGCTCCTCAATTCTTTATCCAACCGGTCCCTGCTAGCTTCCCAATCGGCATACTCTTGAATGGTCGATTCAAACGCTTCCTCCCTTTCTTCATATTTGAAACTTTCACTTTCAAAACGCCTTTGGAGACGTTGGTCCAGTTCAAGCAACCGCACCATCGACTCTCCTTCACTCCCTCTATTGGTTTCACTCCCAATTGCAGCCCTTTTCCTTTTCATCTCATCCAATTGCCTGATATACCCGGACAATATATCATCACCTTTGAAGAAATACCTGGAAACTGCAAACAGAACAGCTACGGCTAGAAGTATAACCCCCAACAAGATCTGTTCACTGAAATAACTTCCGATCGCACCTAAACAAAGAAGTACTATTAAACTGCCATTCATGAGATGTGAACGTTTGCGATTATCCGCTTCCTTCTTCCTCTGTAAAGCCAATTGCTTTTCAAGTTCGTGTATTTGTTCATCAAGAATAAGGGATTGTGCTGCTTCAAATTCGATGTTATTCTGCTTGTTGTATAAGGACTCCAGCTCGATTCTTTTTTCATCTGGCATTAACTGGGCCTTTATCTCCTTCAAGCGGGCTTCTGTCGTTTCCAGACTACCCTTTTGCAGTTCATATTTCTCATCAAGCTGTTTTTTATCATTTTGGAGTTGATGCTTTTCCCTCTCGGCCCTTTTCACCTTTTCCTTCATGAAAGTACTGATATCCAGCTTTCTTATTTCCTCATCAGAAACATCCAAGAATAATTCCTGCTTCACCTTTTCGATATTCTTTTCTTCCAACAGCCTTTCGTGTTCCGCTTTTCTAATATCCAGCTCGAGTTTCTCCAGCAATGTTCCTTGATCGATTGCATGTTCAATTTGCTCTTTATGCTCCTTGATGAACGGATTGATTTCGATTTCCGTGAGTTTTCCCTCAAGTTTGTCCATTTTCTCAGTCAAAGCCGCAAGTTGGGCTTTCATGGGCATTCCAACTGCCTGTAGCTGTTCAAATCTTTTTAAGCCATCAACAGGAAAACTTACATCCGGAATTTTACTTATTTCAGCCTCTAGTTCCCCCTGTTCTTCTACCAAGGGTTTAATGCGCAAAAAAGCACTAACGTTAACAAGTTTTTCTTCAATCTCTTGAATATCTTCCGTGACTTTAGAGAGCTCCTCCTCAAGTTTTGCTTCTTCCTGAAGTAATTCCGTATATGACTTCTGTTCTTCTTCTGATGCTTTCACCTTTTTCTGCAATTCCTTAAGTTCTTTCAATCTCACATTCAGTAAAGGTTTTTGGCCTGATGGCTTGAACCTTGAATCGAGCTCTTTTTGCAATTTCGTTTCGGCTTCAAGGAGTTTATCATTCCCGATCAGCCCAGCTGAAAGCAGATATTTACTCATGGTACCTTCACTTAGTGTATGTAATCCCTGCAGACCTTGAAGGTCGAAAGAAAAAATGGCTTGGTAATAGTTTTTATCAACGCCATGAAGAATCTCATTCAATTCTTCCTCGCCGCCGACCCTTCCATCCTCGAAGGTCAATTTCACATCACCAGTAGCTTTTCCCTTCACACGTTCAATAACGATTTCTCCATCTTTTTTTGTTATGAGACTGAGCCTTCCCCCATATTTGGCATGCATTTTTGGCTCGTAACGCGGTTCGTTTTGAACCTTTGTCGGAAAACCAAACAGCATACTATGAATGAAAGACATGATGGTTGACTTGCCCGATTCATTTTCCCCAAAGAAAATCTGCAGCTGTCCCAATTCGGGAATACGCTGATTTTCCAATTTGCCGTAACCATAAACATGGAGGTCTTTAATAATCAAATCCGTTCCTCCTCCCTACACTCATTTATTCGCCTCAAAAACTTGCAAAAGCCATCTTTCCGCTTCATCCAACAGTTCCCTCTCCTCTTCCGGCTCTATTGAATCAAGAAACCTCCTTGCACCCGGATGTATGTAAAGCGGGGCCAGAGCAGCCTCCGTATCATCAAATTCAGAAGCAAGCCTGGATACCTCAGCCAGAAATGGCGATATTCTTTCATTTGACCTAATCATGGGAATGGACTGGATGAGTTTGATTTTATACACCCAAACAAATGATTCCCCTTGGTCCTCTTCCTGTAAAATCCGGGTCAATTCTTCAAGATATTCCCCGGAAGCTCCTGCTTCATCACCTGCATCCAGCTTCAATTCCAAAAGGAAGCTTCTCCCATCGAAACCCTTCCGCTCAATTACCTCCTTGCATTGCTTGAACAGGGCATCAAATCCACCTTCCGCGGATTGTTCAATTGTTTCGCTTTCCCATATCACTTCAGAGGTTTCAATAAAAGAATGACGCTTCATGTCCCCATCGAATTCTACAAGCAAGCACCCTTTAACGCCAGACTCCTTTCTGTTCCTGCCTTGAATATTTCCTGGGTATATCACTAGCGGATCTTCCGAAACAACCTGATGTTTATGAATATGGCCTAATGCCCAGTAATCGAAATCTTTAGCAGCTAGTTCCTTCAATGAAAAAGGGGCGTACGGGCTATGTTCCGAATTGCCTTCCAAATTCCCATGAAGCAGACCTATATGATAATCGGCCCCTTCAGCTTTTATGTAGGTTTCAATCATTCTCTCCCTTACTTGACGGCGTGGATAACTGAATCCATAAAGGTGGACAGTCGTCCCATCGATTTTTTCAAACCGTTTCACTTCGGTTTGCCCTGAAAATACGTGGACATTGTCCGGCAGCTCCACAGTAATCCATGAGCCGCTGAGATGATCATGGTTACCATGAATGATATAGGCAGGGATCTGATGCTGCTGGAGTTTTTCCATTTCGGTCCGAAAGCGGACCTGTGTCCGGAGACTCCGATTTTCCCCATCAAATAGATCCCCCGATAACACGATGAAGTCAACCTGATGGGAAATTGCTTCATTAATGATAGTTTGAAAAGCTTTAAACGGACTTTCCCTTAATTCCTTTAATATAGATGACGGCATATCCTTCAACCCTGAAAAGGGACTATCCAGATGGAGATCTGCCGCATGAATGAACTTCACACCGCTCAAAAATGTCACCTCGATTTCTTTCAACATTTCACATTCAATTTTAACATGAACAGAACATACTTTCCCATACATTATTATTTTTAATACGTCATCATGCAGTATGGGCAAATTCAACAGGAAAAAGACCGAATGGCGAACATTGTTTCATTCACGCATTCGGTCTTTTTCATCAATTAAAAATATCCATACTTAAATAGCGTTCACCATTATCCGGGGCAATGCATAATACTCGTTTTCCACTTCCAAGACGACGGGCTTCCTGCAGGGCAGTCCAGACAGAGGCACCTCCCGAAGGTCCAATCAATATCCCTTCCTTCGAAGCCATATCCTTCATGGTGGATATCGCATCTTCATCAGCCGCTTGAACGATTTCATCAAATACCTCAGTATTTAAGATATTGGGGATAAAACCAGGGCTCGTGCCCACTAACTTATGGGGCCCAGGCTTTCCGCCGGAAAGAACTGGGGAACCCTTAGGCTCAACAACGACAACCCTTAAATCCGGAAGATGTTCCTTTAAGGCTTCACCAGTACCGGTTATCGTTCCTCCCGTTCCAGCAGTAGCGACAAACACATCCAGATCTCCATCCATCTGTACTAGAATCTCGACTGCTGTCGTCACTCTGTGAATATCAGGGTTGGCTTGGTTTTCGAATTGCTGCGGGATAAAGCTATTAGGAATCTCTGCGGCGAGTTCCTCAGCTTTACGGATGGCTCCCGGCATCCGCTCTGATGCAGGGGTGAGGACAACTTCCGCTCCGTATGCCTTTAAGATATTGATTCTTTCTTTCGACATATTATCCGGCATGACCATAATGGCCCGATACCCCTTAGCCGCGGCATTCATGGCAAGCCCAATACCCGTATTCCCTGATGTTGGTTCAATGATCGTAGCCCCGGCTTGAATGATACCATCCAATTCTGCCTGCCTGATTAAGTTGAAGGCAGCCCGATCTTTTACGCTGCGGCTCGGATTGAAATACTCAAGTTTCACAAATACTTCAGCGTCACCCTCCGCTGTTAAATGATTAATCCTTACAACAGGTGTATCTCCTATCAATTCAGTGATATTATTAACGATTTTTACTGTCATTCAAAAAACCCCCTTCGATCCATACACTTCCTACATGCACTTTTACTCAGGTTTATTATATCATTTATGATTTTTCATTTTAAAGAGAGAATTCCTCTAGTATAAATAGGTTTTATTTTCATTCTTTCCATACTTAAAGGAAAAAACTATGAAATTAGTTCGATATAGTCATTTTCCTTCATTTTTCAAGATATTCAGCCATTTATCAATATCCCTTGTCATAATGCATTCCCTCATATAACAATAGTCAAAATTGACAGATAATGATAAGATTTTTATAACAGTCGCTAATACAATTACATTTTTAATAAGGGAGTTTTTGAAAATGAGCAGAATATACAAATTAACCGTTTTTGAACCGTCAGGGGAAAAACTATTGGATGAATCATTTACAGCCGAGAATGATGAACAAGCAAAAGAATTGGGACAAAATCTATTGAAGGAAAAAAACTATCAAGATCAAACACATCGCTGTACATCGCCTTCAGGCGCTTTATTGCTTTTTCATCGCTGATTGAAAATGGAAGCGCAATCACTAAAATATGATCAAGTTTTCCATACATTCCTTATGTAAAAAAAGACCGTCACAATTTGATGGCCACAGACTGTAGACAAACTCAATGACACCCAAGTTTGCCTACGATTTTTTTTATACAATTTGACGTTGATTTCTGATCCAGGCACTCGAATTCCGCGGGCGGTCTGGGAGCCTCCATGGCTTGCGTCTGAGGGGGGGCGCATACCCGCTCCAATAAACTTGGTTATAGCATTTAGATAGAAACCATACCTGAGTTGAAGTGTTGGTTTGGGAACATCATTTGATGAAAGATATGTTTTCCGAACCCTTTTTTGTCTACAAACAGAGGTCGTCACTGGAAAGTGACGGCGTTTTTCATTCATTTTCCGATGAAGTTCGGCTTCCTTTTTTCCACGAAAGCTTTTATTCCCTCTTGGTGGTCCGCTGTTTGGCGCATTTTCATCTGAGCAGCTTTTTCAATCTCAAGCATCTTAATTAAAAGTGGGCGATTTTTTTCACTAAGGATCTTTTTCGTTTTAATCATTGCCTGAACCGGGCTTTGCAGCCATGATTGCACTTTTTTCTCCACCGCATGTTCCAAGGTTCCGTCTGCCACTTCATGAATGAGGCCCTTTTCTTTTGCTTCAAGCGCTGTAAGCACTTTACCTTCCCAGATCAATTCTTTCGCACCCACTTCACCAAGACGACGTTCAAGGAAGAAGTGTCCGCCTCCATCAGGGATTAATCCAATCCCGATGAAATTCATTGCAACCTTACTTTCCGAGTCGGCAATAAGATGATCGGTTGCAAGAGCTATACTCAAGCCTAGCCCTGCAGCTGCACCATGAATGGCACTTATGGTCAATTTAGGCATGAAGTAAAGAGTGGTCACCAATTCACTGATTCCATCCATCAGTTCATCGAAAGCGTTTTCTTTTCCAGGCGAGAGCATCATCTTAATGTCACCACCAGCGGAAAACGCTTTCCCATTCCCTTTTAAAATGACGACGTCCACTTCATCATTCTCGCTTACTTCCTTCAGGGCATTAATGAAATCATGCAGCATTTTGGGATTTAGAGAATTCATTGCCTCTGGACGGTTCATTGCAACAGTGGCCGTCCTGTCCGAATATGTGACTAATACAGTGCCTGCAGGTGATGTCGATTCAATACTCAATTTATTTCCTCCTCTTTCGTTCTATGACTCTATTATATATTTCCCGCCTACTTTCAGAATAGGTCGAAAAGTTATAATTAAACAAATATATCATTATTTATTGATATATTTATCCTGAAGCTGATCACGCAATGCCCTTTTCAAGAACTTCCCAACACCGGTTTTCGGGATTTCATCCAAAAAGACGACTTCATCCGGCAGCCACCATTTTGCAAACTGCGGCTTTAAAAATTCGATGATGTCTTCCTGGGACACTTGCCCCTTGTATGCCTCCTTCAAAACAACACAGGCGATCGGCCGTTCCTGCCACTTTTCGTGAGGCACTGCAATTACCGCCGCCTCAAAGATTCCTTCATGGGCCATTAAGGCATTCTCTATATCCACGGAAGAAATCCATTCACCGCCGCTTTTAATCAAGTCTTTAGTCCGGTCGACGATTTTCACGAATCCCTCTTCATCAATCGTGACAACATCCCCCGTATAAAGCCAGCCATCTTTAAACGTATCCTCTGACCGCTCATCATTAAAATATTCATTGGCAATCCAAGGGCCCCTAATCAGCAATTCTCCCATTTCTTTACCATCAGGTTTCACTTCGCCATCCTTACCGATCACTTTAATTTCTATCATTGGCGAAACAAGGCCCTGCTTGGCCTTCAACTCATAAAGTTCAGCTTCAGGGAGGTCTTCCTGATAACTTTTTGGTTTTGATACAAATACGAGCGGGCTTGTTTCAGTCATTCCATATGCATGCAGGAATGGTATTCCATACTTTTGTTCAAAGGTTTTAATCATGCTTTTCGGTGCAGCCGACCCTCCGCATAAGACAGCGCGAATGCTGCTCGTATCATGGCTGCCTTCTTCCAGCTCCTTCAATAAGCCCAGCCATATTGTCGGAACCCCTGCTGCGATTGTAACCTTCTCCGTCTCTATAAGCTCAGCCAAAACCTTTGGGGTGAAATAGGGTCCTGGCAAAACCATCTTCGTTCCAAACCAAACACTGGCAAAAGGCATGCCCCAGGCATTTACGTGAAACATCGGCACGACAGGAAGAGCCACATCACGTTCGCTTATTGCTGTAGAATCGGCAAGTCCCAGTGCAATCGCATGCAGTAAAATTCCGCGATGAGAATAAACCACACCTTTGGGGTTCCCGGTAGTGGCGGAAGTATAACATATGCCGGCAGGTGCATTTTCATCCAAGGTTTGGATGAATGGCTGTTGCGGATTCCCTTCAGCTAATAATTTTTCATAATGATAAATAGGTGAAAGGGTCGTTTCAGGCAGCTCATCTTTATCCGTCATTATGATATACCCTTCCACTGTCGTTAACTCATCTTTAATTGCTTCCAAAAGGGGGATGACATCCGGATCTATCAATAATAATCGATCCTCCGCACTATTGACGATATAAGAAACATGTTGAGGAGACAGACGCATATTGATTGTATGTAGGACAGCACCATGACAAGGAATCGCAAAATAAGCTTCTAAATGCCGATGATGGTTCCAGGCAAGTGTTCCAATACGGTCACCTGTTTGAATACCGAACTTTTCAAGATTACTGGTCAGCCTTCTTGTACGCTCAGCAATCTCAGCATATGTAAATGTATGAATGCCACCATCCGTACGCGAAACTACCTCTTTCTTCGGAAAATATTTTTCAGCTCTCTCAATGATTTGAGTCATGATCAATGGAGTATCCATCATTACAATCTCCCCCTTATATTAAAAGCATGCACATTATATATTCGACCAGAAAAAAAATAATCCTTTTTCCCTAGGTGCCTTTTATGATTATTTTGAACCTGGCTTTATTTTGATGAATTCGTCTACAATTGGAGGTTCGGGACGGTCTTATCCCTAATAGTTTTTTACTGCACGCCTAATTGGATTGAAGAAATTTGCGACACTCCTGCCGAATAACTGGCTGGCCGAGACCCCACAGACGCTTACGTCGAGGAGGCTTGGCAGGCAGTCGGCGGAAAGGGAGCGGATTTCTGAAATCAAGCGGGAACATTTTTTAGAAATAACTTTAGGCAAATGGCTAACCGGTATATAACGGAATCAGATATTAAGAGCGGAAACTGAAAAGTTTTTTAAACCATCTAAATTTAGTGGTGCAGTTCCATGACATATTTTTTATGTTTCTTTATAGAAAAAAGAGGAAATAGTAAAGATACAATTATATTTAGAGGGAGCTCATTTATGATAAACAAAATAAACGAAGAACTAGAAGCTTATTGCGCGAGTGAATATTCAAAGCTATCACGGGTGATCGTCTGTGAACCACGTTATATGGAAATCCGGGAGATCATTAACGAAACTCAAAAAGAGTTTAAAGATGAAAATATCGATCAGGCACTTGCCTTGAAGCAGCACGCTCAATTTATAAAGGCCCTTGAACATGAAGGGATTGAAGTCATAAAACTTCCCCCACAATTTACATATCCAGAACAAGTCTTTACGAGAGATATCGGTTTCACTCTTGGCAATACCGTTTATGTAGCTGAGTTGGCAACAGGAATCAGACAGGGTGAAGAACAAATATTGAAATCCTGGCTTGAAACGAATGGAATCTCTTATTTCAACCTCCTCAAAAATCATATTGAGGGCGGGGATGTCCTTATAGACGGAAAGACCATCTATATTGGAATCAGTGAAAGAACAGATGAAACATCCGTCAAGCATCTTCAAACCTTATTACCGGAATACGATGTCATCGCGGTTCCTTTCATTGAAACATTCCTTCATTTAGATTGTGTTTTCAATATCATATCACCTACAGAGGCGCTTATTTTTCCAGAGTCCTTTACAAAAAAAGAAATGGATTTATTAGCTTCACGTTATGACATGATTGAAGTATCCAAAGAAGAACAATTCACCTTAGGAACAAACGTGCTGTCGATTGGGAATAAAAAATTATTTAGTCTACCATGTAATAAACAGGTAAATAGTCAACTTCGTGAACGCGGTTACGAAGTCATTGAAGTCGATATTAGCGAAATCATCAAGTCCGGTGGCTCTTTCCGATGTTGCACAATGCCACTATTAAGGACAACGAATAAGAAGACTGATTCAGCCTGAGCAGAATGAAAGAATCCGGACTTGTATGGAAATCTGGGTTCTTTCTCCTTTTTTATTAAAGCACAGCTTAAACATTCGACTTCCGCCATTTTTCCATTAGATAAAGTAATTCCCCTCATAATATCCTACAAATGATTACCCGATAAAAAGCTGGCTGCGGTCAATAACCTTGTTGATAATCCGGTAAATGAGTTTTTATGTTAATGCTTGTCTGGAGTTTTTTGAAAGCATGATCTCCTCCTTTTAATTATGCAGCAGTCTTAATATGATATTTGATTCCTTTCTATTTAACTGTACATACTGGCTATGTTTATCCTTCGTCAATTCTACGATATTTTCATCAGGGTTAACCCAAACATAATATACCGGTATTTTACCTTCGATTTTTTCATCATCATTAAAATAAAAGATGAAGTCCGCCTTAGGAAGATCCTTCTCCAATGCGAATTCTTCCCAATCTGCATTCTTTACTATTTCTTTTGTTTTTTCTGTTTTCCCCATTTCTATCTTTTCTTTATATAATTCGAATTTGTAATGTTTACCTTCATATTTTTGAACGGAAATATGTTCTTGCTTTGTTGAACAACCTGAAGCTAACGTTATTGATAATAGGCTAAGTGCAACTAGCAGATGTTTTCTCTTCATTACTATCTCATCCCCCATACCTGAATGGATTAATTATCCAATATTTCATTTTACTAGTCCAATCAAAAGAGTAATAGGAATGTTTATCGATTCATATCAGAACCTTGTATCCTTTTGGCATATGGCTGCATTCAATTCAAACAGAACAGAAGGATGCCCATAAGCCTTTTCTTGTTTAAAAGGCTTATCTAAAATTTGATAAAATTGAATTATCCTTGCTATAATTTTCAAGAGATAGTGTTTAGAAAAATAAGATTGAAAGGGGAATGTAAAATGAATTATGTAAAAAATCAGCTAACGGTCATGCGCGGCAATCTTTTAAAAGAAATCGAGGGAATCAAACCAGAGTTCATGGATGTGCAGCCTGAAGGTTTTAATAATACAATCCATTGGCACCTTGGACATGTCCTTACTGCAGCCGAAAATTTTTTATTGAAATCCAACAGTGAATTGCCAGCGAATTACGGCCAACTATTCGGTTATGGTTCAAAACCAGCGGACTGGACAGGGGACGTACCTACCGTTGAAGTATTAAAGCAACAGCTGCATGAGCAACTTGATCGACTTCTTGAAATTCCGGAAGAACGATTGACGGAAAAAACAGCACAGCCTTTCAACGGAATGGAAACAGTGGGGGAATTCATTAACTTTATAGTGCTTCACGAAGCCAATCATATTGGACAAATTCACGCAATGAAACTCTTAATACAAGCCAATAACTGATTTTAAGCCATAACTGTCACTCTATTTTTTCTTGAAATAGGAGTGGCGGTTTTTTTTATTTACAGTTGAATATGCTGTTTAAGTAAGGTCTTGAGTATGGGTGCTTTTACTTGTGAGTTCGAGCGTTACTCGTGAATTTTCAGAAATACTCGTGAATATAATAAAAAGGAGCCCCCGCTCCATAAGCGAGGGCTTTCATCTGATCATTCTCTTTCAGTAAGCTAAGTAAAAGCCTATTCAAGTCATCTGGTCCTGGTTATCCATATAATCACTGTATGCTTTTTCCGCTGCGGCTTCCGAAGTGAACAAAGCATCATCATCCTCAATCGTATGAAATGTATCGTTCAGGAACAAGGCAACTGCATTGGGATCCTTGGGATGCGGGACAATTTCCGCTGCCCTGATATTTGAAACTGTAGGAACATGGGGATTATTATATATCACAAACACCTCGTCACCGACTTGCACTTCTTTTGCATTGATTACACCCATTGAATTCTTCCTTTCCATTACTGATGTCCCTTTAGTTTATGGAAAGAAACTTATAATTATTTATGAAAGATAATATGCCTCGCAAGCGGCGTTATCTGAATGGGGCCCCTTCTATATGAAGGAGCCACGCCATTCATTTAAGCATATTCATCTTTTGTAAAAATTCGATCGGATGCTGTTTCCGGAAAAATTCCCTAAGCATATAGGCAACACCGTCTTGATCATTGGAGCGCGTTACCCATTTTGCCACTTTCCTTACTTCCTCATCCGCATTGCCCATGGCAACTCCCAGACCAGAACCAGCAATCATCTCCATATCATCCAATCCATCACCAATCGAGACGATTTCCGTTCTTTTCACCTCTAAATGGTCCGCTAAATACAATACACCGCTCCATTTAGAAACACCCTTCGGAACAATTGTCAGTTTATGTCCTGGGTGTAAGAGTGCATCCACTTCAGGGAACATTTTCTTTATCAATTTCAACATATCATTTCGATCACTTTTTTCTGGAAATATTATGTCCATCTTCGTCGGGGCCATCGGCTGGTCAACAAGCTCTTCACTGATATCATCCACATAATTTTGAGCATAAATATTTTGGTCATTCAAATACATAACCGATTTACCAAGCAAATTCTCCGGAAGGTTCACCCGATTGCCTAACGAGTATTTTTCATGAATGAGCAATATTTGGCACGTGGTCTTTTCAAGCATTTGCACGAGCTCTGCAGTCAGTTCTTCTGAAATTCTTTTTACCATTATCGGCTTTTCCATGGAAGCTCCGACAAAGGCTCCTTGCTGAGCAACGATCATCGGATTTATTTTTAGGGCTTTGGCCACTTTTTTTGCTGAGTGATAGTTTCTTGACGTCACAAGTGCAACATGGACACCTTTTTGGTGAACATAATCTATTGCTTCTTTAGTCGATTTATTTAAACGGCCATTCGACTGGAGCAATGTCCCGTCGATATTGACCGCAAGTAGTCGATATACCATGCTGATCTCCCCCATCTGTAGTATCCTCTTTCAAAATTTATGACTAAAATTTCGAGAATAGAACAAATAGTGGTTCACGATCCTTGCACTTGTGCTTTCAGGGAACAAAAAAACCCCCAACCATTATAGAAGGGAGTCTCCAACTGCTTATTGCTGTTGATCAGGCAAGCCATATAAATCTTCAAGCGGCTTCATGATAATTTTATTGAGGTCTGCGATGACCATGCTCATCCGTTGTTCAGCTTCCATCAATTGTGAAATGGTTGGGTTTTGTTGGACAAGCTGTACCGTCTTTTGTGCTTGCTCAACCTCTTCCGGTGCAATCTCCTGTCCCATCATTTGCTTTTGCTGCAATGACATTTGAAGATTACGGAAGTTTTCAAACATTCCTTTTGTTGCTTCATCAGAATTCACAAGATCATATAAGCGTTGCAAATCGGCATATTCATTACTTGCCCTAATCGCCTTTTCCATTTCATACGCTGCATCATATACGTTACTCATTTATTTCCCCTCCCGGTAATCATTGTATTCCTACACCTTTTCCACTATAACAAATCCGATTGAGAATTACACGTCATCCTATTAAAACAGTTACTAAACCTTGAAATAAACCGATGATTCCACCAAGCAAGGCCCCAAGGTATGTGATCATCGACAATTCCTTCTTAGTGATGGAAACGACCATTTCCTCAAGTCGGGACACTGAAAATGACGAGACCTGTTCTTCCACGATATCGTCCAAACGCAGTTTTTGGAATAGCGGCTGAAAATGATTGATTAAGTACTCGGCACCTTTACCCACAAAGATCGGGACGCCCTTTTCCACGATGATGTCCGAGAAATTGGCAGTCAATTCTCGAACCGGCTTATTCAGGATCGAAGCGACAGGCAGCATTTCAGCCGTTTTTTCGGTAATCAATTGTTTTATCGTTCCTCTTCCTATCAGTCCCTCAATTTTCTCTACATCCCATTTCTCCAGATTTCTCCACTCTTTCACCATCATCACTGACAATATATCATTCGTTCTCGATTGTTCAAAGAATTTAATGATTTCCGGCTGAATCTTATCAATTAACTTTTCGTTTCCAATGAACATCTGAATTAAATTGATCAGCTTGCCACGTTCCTTGAAAAAATCATCCAACATGTCTTCAAGACGGCTTTTGCCTTCTGTACTGTCAAAATATTCCTTTCCCTTTTTCACGATGAAGCGTGACAAATCAGGAATCGAGTCGAGGGCTTTTTGCTGAAGGTGCAGAGGGACGATATCTTTCAAGCTCTTGGTCCTGTTCTCTTCCGACCATGTTTCATATTTACCAAGAATGAATGTTTGTAATCGCTGTTCTAACGTAAATGAAGAATTCTTCATTCCCAATTGATCTAGCAATTGAGCGGTACTTTTTTCCGTGGACAATGCTTTCTTTACTTCTGCCTGGACGAAAATTTTCATATTCTGTATAGAGGCATCATTGATGACTTTACTTTGAATGCTTTCTGGCGTTATTAAATGATCGACCACCAATTTGCCTAATTGTTTGGCTAACTCATCCTGCCGCTTCGGAATCAACCCTGGTGTCAACGGCAGCTGTTTCCCGAAAATATAGATTGGCTTATACGGTCTGAATAGCATTCTGATAGCCAATAAATTAGTGAAGCCACCTATTACAGCACCAACGACAACCATAAACAGTATCTTTACCCAAAACTCACCCATGAAATTTCTCCTTTTATTGCCTGAAATAAAGGCTTGATGACACCTTCTAATTAAAAAATCATAGAATGTGTTATCCACTTTTGCCCATCATTTAATTATTAAAGGATATCAAACTTAGTGCAAACGGGGAATTATTATGAACCTTAACCATCAGAAAGTTTACATTACGGTAAATCCCGCAGAGACTAGAAAGAAGGCGCTATTGTTTATCGAAGAAAAACTATTTGAGGAATGGGGCCTTCAATTTGGAGAACCCGTAACGATAATCGCTGGATGCCGTTCGGTCCCGGTACTTGTCCAGCCATTTCCGTCATCCCAGCCTACATTGAAACTTTCATATGATATGAACCGAATTTTATCCTTACCCGATTTTTCCGATCCAATCTCCGTCTCATACCATGCGGAAGGAAGGTCGATTAAAATAGGCCCATTCTTCGCTTCACTCATGAACCAGACTCCCTTGCAGGACGGGACATTCGGCGAGATGGAGAAATTTTATCAGGAAATGAAATCATATTGTAATCAGCAGGGCATCCCCTTCTATTTAGTAAAACTGCAGTCTCTTCAAGATGGTGTTGTGGAAGGCTACCTGCCAGGGCAAGATGGCTGGAAAGCCTTTCGCCTCCCCATTCCTGATGTATTTTATAACCGGATACATTCGCGGAAACTTGAGCAATCACATTCTTTCAAGCTGTTTAAAACTGAACTGGAGGAACGATCGATTCCGATGTTCAACGGAAGGTTCCTCTCCAAACATGATGTACATGAACTGCTAATCCTAGAAGATGAGCTGTTGCCAAATTTGCCAGAGACGATACTGTTTAACGAAAAGGAATCTTTCTTGAGTTTTATAGAAAAGCATTCGGTAATCTACTTTAAACCCGCATCAGGCAGCCAAGGCAGGAATATTTGCAGATTAACGCAAGTAGCTGAAAAATGGAAAATCGAGCAATCCGGACATCTCCAGAATGTACATTTTGCTGATACGGATGAAAAGTTGTTTGAAACCTTAAAAAGATTTTCCAGAAAACGATCCTTCATTCTTCAAAAAGGGATTTCCCTATTCGAAATAGATCAGAGAAAAGTTGATTTCCGCATACTACTTCACCGGAACGATCAGCTTGAATGGAAAGTTTCATCAATGGTTGCCCGGATTGGGGACCCTGGTACCATTGTTTCCAATCTTGCACAAGGCGGATTGATGAAAAATGGGCCGGATTTTCTAAAAGAAGCATTTGAACTTCAGGACGCCAGCCGCATATATCAAAAGCTTGTACGGCTGGCTAAAAACACTGCACAGGCCTTAGTCGAAAACCTTGACGATTCATTCGGTGAGCTAGGGATTGATTTAGCACTGGATACCGATACCCATCCATGGATCATCGAAGTGAATTCAAAACCTTCAAAAAAATTCCAAGGCAACTATGAAACCTTTCGTCCATCAGTAAAATCAATCATCGATTTCATGCTTGCCCTTAACCGCGAAAACCATCCATAAAAGGAGTTGCTAGCACGTGTTAATAGGATTAATGGCCGCGTCGGATACTCATGAAAACAACTACTTCACCGAAATAGCCAAAACCGCTAAATCATTTAATATGAAAGTTTGCAAATTTTCACCGGATAATATTGATATGGATCTGAAAAAGGTGAGGGGCGAGCATTTTGATGCCGAGAACGAAACTTGGGTCGCCACATCTTTTGATTTACCTGATTTTGTATATGATCGCTGTTTTCACGGTTTAGTCCGTGAGTCAACGAAAACGCGACACAAAATCGATTGGTTAAAAGATAACTCGAATTTCTTAGGGCTGGGCCTTCCTGGTAAGTGGGAAGTGTACCAAATCCTAAAAAACCATCCACACCTACAGGCATTTTTTCCAGAGACCGTACAAGTGACGACACCTGAAGATATTACCGATCATTTGGAACGCCTGGATAAAATCATCATCAAACCTGAATTCGGTGCAGGCGGTACAGGAATCTATCTCCTTTCAAAAACCGAAGACGGCACTTTGGTTTCCATGACGAAAAAGGGCACCAAATATGACCGCCAATTCTCCTCCAAATCTCAGCTTAACAAATGGTTGCAGCATTTATTAAATCGATACCGTTACCTTTGCCAGCCATATTTGGAACTTTGCAGCCAAAATAATGAGCCATTCGATTTACGGATTTTACTTCAAAAAAACGAGAAGAATCAATGGATGGAACGGGGCCGCGGAATTCGTATGGGACAAAAAGATGGAATTACTTCAAATCTTGCCACAGGCGGGGAAGCCATTTCATTGGATACCTTCAACAAAAGAAACCCGGAAACGATTTCGATTGCTGTCGAACAAAAGATTCAGCATATCCTTCGCACCCTGCCCGTAGAAACCGAAGCTGTCTTTGAAAGATTATTCGAGTTGGGAATTGATCTTGGCATCGATAAAAAAGGCCAAATATGGATAATGGACATTAACTCGAAGCCCGGTAGGAAAATCATTCAGGCACTACAGCCGGAGACCATGAAAGATATTCATCGTGCACCGTTTGAGTATAGCCAGTATTTAGCCGAACAGCTTCAGAAAGCAGGTGAATAGGAAGTGAGAAAGACTTATCCTGCCGAAATTGCCGCTATCCCCGGCAATGTTCTCTACTACCCTTCAGAGCTAGGAGATTTGGCAGAGATTGAATTAATTTATTTCGGACGACATTCATGTCCTGCCATCGTCAAACAAAACCCGGCCGTCAATCAATCAATCGTGCTATCGGAAAGTCTTGCGGAATCTCTAATATTCGATCATACCGATATTCCCCTTCATTTATTCATATACGGCAAGAGCATCCATATCGGACCGCTTGTCGGAATCTTTTCCTCAGGCTTCACTGGCCTTTCAAACAAACCATTAGGGGAGAGGTCGGAATTTTTCGCAAAGCTCCTTTCGCTTAGCAAGACCACAGGCTGTATTCCCTTTGTTTTTGGAGAGAATGTAATCAATTGGGATGAGGAGACAATCAAAGGCTATGTATTTGATAACGATGACTGGCACATTAATGAATTTCCTTTTCCCAATGTCATCTATGACCGGCTCCCAAATCGGTTGACGGAAAACCGTGATGGGCCTAAAGAAGTGAAGCAGAAATTTCAAAAAAAATATACCATACCATGGTATAACCCTGGATTTTTCAATAAATGGGATGTAAATGAAAGGTTATGCGCAGATGAGAGGGCACTGCCTTATTTGCCGGAAACGTATCCATTTCAATCCATATCCGTGGTGGAAACCCTTCTTTCCCATTACCGACAAGTTTATATAAAGCCCATTCACGGCAGCCTCGGTCTAGGGATTCACCAAATTCTTTATGATAAGCATGAGAATGTTTACTATTGCCGCTATACAAATGAAGCAAAAGAAAATAAACTGCAAAGGTTTTCGACATTGGAATCCATCGTTAAACATATTTTTCACGACCGCCCGATAGAGAATCTTATCGTACAGCAGGGCATCCCATTAATTCGATCTGAAAAACGTCCAGTGGATTTCCGGGTCCATACGAACAAGGACAGTGATGGAAAATGGCAGGTGACCGCGATTGCCGCAAAGATCGCCGGCGCCGGGAGTGTCACGACCCATATTAAAAGCGGGGGTGTCATCAAAACGGTTGCCGAACTGTTCGGAGATGGCGAAGAGGCGAAAGAAGTCGAACGAAAGCTATCGGAAGCAGCATTGATTTTAAGTGACAGTATAGAAAAGAACTTGGACGGCATCATCGCAGAAATAGGATTTGACTTTGGATTGGATAAAAAAGGGCAGGTTTGGATGTTTGAAGCCAATTCCAAACCTGGACGTTCCATCTTCTCCCATCCAAAACTCAAGGATTTCGAATTGCTGACCAGGAAGCTAAGCCTTGATTATGCCATTTATCTTACGGAACAGACGATTACGAAATCAATCAGTGTGCCGCAATGAACATTTTTTACGATATCCCCACTGAAAATTGGTACCACACTCATGAGAATGCGGAACTTTTCGCCGGCTCTGCCAAGGAAGAAATCAGCTATAAAAAGGACCATTCGAATCAACCTCTAATTCCAATCACAATATTTCCGGGTAACCGGATGCTTGCCGTCGGAATTTTAACTGTTCCCAATCCCAAAAAGGAATCAGGTTTGGGTGGAAACCTGACCCTTTTTCGGGACCTATCATTATATTTATTGAAACATGGAATATTGGCGTATGTATTCACAGGAAATGCCCTTCATTCCGAGTCGATGAGAGGGTTTGTTTTTTCCTCCATTTCAAACAAGTGGATCGAATGTAAAGTGCCCTTCCCTGACATCGTCTATAACCGTATCCCCTCGAGGAGCTATGAGGCGTCAGAGGAATTCCAACATCTTATAACACATTTTAAAGATTACCGAATGAATCTATTCAACCCCTGTTTTATAGATAAATATGTGATGTTCGAAGCATTAGTTGAAGATGGATCCCTCACCAATCACCTTCCGCCCACCATGATCTTACGAAACAGCAGTTGCCTTGATGCTTTCCTGAAGACCTACAGGCATATATACCTTAAACCATGCAAAGGAAGCCAAGGGAAAGGCATCTATACCATTATCAAAAATGATGATGATACTCTATTGTTCAATAGCTTAAAACATAGTGAGTCCTTCCCGGATTTTGCATCCTTCTGGGAAACGAAAAAAAGGGATTTATTAAAAAGGAGCTATCTTGCTCAACAGGCGATCACACCAAAAAAACTTGTTGGACATCGTTATGATTACCGGATTCTCGTCCATTATGAAAAAGGTTTTTATAAAGTGACCGGCAAAGCGGTAAGGATGTCACAAACTCAGGAAATCACCACCCACACTCCCCGAGGCGGGAAGCTTTTTCCTTATCAAGACCTGCAATCAAAAAGCCTGAATCTAAAATTAGCGAATATCGCCCAGAAATGCGGAGAGATACTTTCAAAAAAAATCGGGTTTCTCGGAGAGTTTTCCATTGATATAGGGGAAGACGAATCGGGCGCACTCTTCATATACGAAGTGAACTCAAAGCCCATGCAATTCGATGAGGAGGAAATTGAAACAAACAGGCTTTTGCATTTAAAAAATCTTTTCATTGAATTAACTTTTCCCAACCTGACAATAAAATAACACCTCCAGCTGCCGTTTTCCATTATAATTAAATGAGAAACTGTATATATGGAGGTAATACATATGATCACCCATTTTCAATGGGCACCATTGCATAAGAATCTGCCAGGATGGAAAATTTCCTTTTATTTCAACAAGCAGGCAGTCCAAGCATTGTATCATAAAGATGGATCCATCGAGTGGACAGCCAATCCGCCTTCCGAAACAGATGAAACCAGACTCAAAAGCATGATACACGATTTAATGATCTTCCATGTATATGAATGAACCCTCAATACATTCATGAAATCGCTAAACGGAATAAAAAAAACTCCTTTGCCTAAACTAAAGAAAAGGCTAGGAGGGATTTATTTTGGATAAAGAAAAAATGACATTTTTGAAGGATACCGAATATGATGGCAAGGACTCCGTTTATTTAGATATCGACCGTATCATCAATGAAGGAATGGCGGGCGGAAATGTGTATGAAGTCGCTAACCTTCAGAACATCGAAGAAGCACATGATTTTTATGATGAAACAGATCCCAATATCAATAAATAACAATGGCGGGCGCTCTTATGGAGAGCCCTCCTTTATATCAATCAGAGCGGTAAAAAGACAAAATCAAATAGTTCCATTCTCCATCACATTCAAAACATTTTCGTTTAATATCGATGTAATGATATGCTCTGAATCCCATTCATGCCCAGATATCTCGATAAGGGGATAGCGATTCGGTAAAACGACCTGCTGTATTTCATGAACGGTCAGCCCTTGAGAATGCAAGAGGAAAATTTCCCCTCGGAGATTTTCAAGATAATCAAGTTTTTTCCGAAACATTTCCTTCCCATCAGGAACATACCCAGCATGGCAGCAAAACACTTCCCCGAAGTCATATTGAAGCAATCTTTTTATGGAATCGATGATGACCGGAACAGACTCTTCCCGTAAGACAAGCTTTGTTTTTGGGGTTACGAAAAGGTCTCCTGAAAAGAGTACGCCATTATTGTGATTCAAATACACCATATGGTCCTTTGAATGACCTGGGGTAAAAATCGGCTCCCACGTTTGGGTACGGGAATGAATGGCCTTCCCTAGCGGCTCAGCTTTAAAGGCATCTCTCTTTCCCCAGAAAACTTTACGATATTCAGGATATACTGCATCCTTTGCACAAACCTCAACCGACATCGGGTGAATGAAAAGAGGTACCTTTTTATGCTCCTGTATCCAAGCAGCGCCCCCAGTATGGTCTTCATGATAGTGAGTCAGGGCCACTGAGTCGAAGTCTGCGGACTCATAGAATGGAATGAGCTCTTCCATTAAAATCTGTGCTCCAGTATCTATCAATAGGCCATCCGTTAAAAAGACATAAACACTCATCCCCGCCTTGTTCCCGCCAGGAGTCCCATGCACACAAACGACATCATTTATCGTCTTAATCTCTATCATTCAATTTCCTCCCCATCATTGTACAAAAATAGTTTCATCTTCCTTTTTTTAACTTTACTATAATAAATGTAGTACCACTTTACCTTTTTGACAAGGAAATATCGGAATAATTAACCTGGATGAAAATGCAGGATTATTGCATAATCGCCCGGAAAAAGTGGGCATTTTAGTCCAGCTTGGGCTAGAAGGGAAATTCTCGGAAATCAAACAATTGCTTCCAATCTACCAGGAGCTTAAATTGCCGATGACATTGGTTGATATTGGTCTGACCGTTGAACATAAGGCGGAACTTCAACAGATTGCAGCCCAGTCTGTCAAAGAAGGTGAAGACATCCAACTTTTTTTCCCTGATATCAACAAGGAAAAAGTGGCAGCCGCCATGGAAAACCTTGAAATCCTCACAAACGATGCAAGCCAATCCATGGACTAAAAAACGATGGGGTTTTTACCCCATCGTTTCAGACTGTAGACAAACTCGATGAAAATCGAGTTTGTCTACAGTTTTTTTGGGCTTGTACAAATTTTGACGTTGATTTCCACTTCAGGCACTCGCTTTCCGCGGGCGGTCCGGGAGCCTCCTCGGCGCACTTGCGCCTGTGGGGTCTCCCTTGGACTCGCTATTCCCGCAGGAGTCTCGCACCTTCCGTTCCAATCAACTATGTTTAAAATTTCAGATAGAACTCCTTTTTGCCTACAGTCTTTTTTGTTTTAAAATAGAACTATTAAAACTTGAGGTGATGAGGATGCTTTCGAAACATAATTCTAATCAGCGAGATCAACTTGAAATAATTACTTTAGATCAACTGGTTCCGGCGAATCATTTGGTTCGTAAAATGGAGGCTTCCATTGACTTCACTTTCATTTATGACTTGGTTATAGTTATGTATTCAGAGGTAGGACGCCCAAGTATTGATCCAGTTATCTTAGTTAAACTGACATTCATTCAATATACCTTCGGTATTCGTTCCATGCGTAAAACGATTGAAGAAGTTGAAACAAATATGGCTTACCGTTGGTTCTTAGGCTATGGTTTCCATGATAAAGTACCTCATTTCTCAACGTTCGGGAAAAATTATGAGCGACGCTTTAAAGATACAGACCTGTTTGAACAGATTTTCTATCGCATCTTAATGACAGCTGCTGAAAGAAAGTTAATAAGTGCTAAACACATATTTGTCGATTCCACACATGTGAAAGTCAATGCGAATAAGCGTAAATTTGAAAAGAAAATCGTACGCAAAGAAACACGAGCATATCAAGGACGTCTTCAAGATGAAATAAATCAAGATCGTGAAAACCATGGAAAGAAGCCTTTTCCACCAGATAAATTTGATAAGGAAGAAACCAAAGCAATTAAAGAAAGTACTACGGATCCTGAGAGTGGTACTGAAAGCAAAGACTATCAAAAAGTAGTGACACGGCATATCTGGCAAGCATATGTGGAAGAAGCAGATCATCTGCGTCATCATCAAGATGTAAAACTTATATATGCGAAACGCAAAAAAACGATTGAGCCTGTATTCGCAGATGCAAAAGAAAAGCATGGTATGCGTTGGACTACTTTAAGGGACTTAAAAAATTGTCGATGCAAACGATGTCTACTTTCGCTGCCATTAATTTAAAGAAGATGGCCACTTGGACATGGAAAGGTCCTAAAATGGCTTAACATAGTGGCTCGAAGAGCCCAAATCTCTTATCCTTTGGTCAAAATTTCAAGGGAATTTTAAAAGGGGTTCGGAATTTTTTAAATTCCGAACCCCTTTTGTCTACAAACTGAAACGATGGGGTTTTTACCCCATCGTTTTTTTAATTCCTTCACGTTGTTCATTTAAAAGTAATTAAAGAAGACTTTCTGTCTGTTTCCATAACCCAAGGAGATCACTTTCATGTTGTCTGAGGATGCCTGCTTTTCTAGCAGATTCCGGACGGCCCTTTTCCCAATTCCATATATCTTCGAGAGTTTCTGTTAGGGGACGGAATGTTAGTCCATTATTGATGGCTTTATCGTTGTCGACAGCCAAAAACCCATTCAAAGGTTCCTTACCTCCTGGTAAAGGGAATTCTTCTGGTATCCATAAAGGCATTTCTCCCCACGGCTCTACTTTATTGTCATTTAAAAATTTTTCAGAGACCCATGTAAAGGCAGCATTACTTCTTGTAACCTTTTTGCAGCCTTCAAGTAATTGCCCCATAGTCAGTGTGTAATCTGGTCCAACGGCATTATACGTACCTGTCATGCTTTTTTCTATCATTTGGATGATCCATTGAGCCAAGTCCCTTGCATCGATAACTTGGATTGGACGTCCAGGGCGGCCAGGAGCTAAAATTTCTCCCCCTTCCGCTATTCTTTTAAGCCAGTACGGCAATCGGTCAGTATAATCATATGGACCTACTATTTGCCCGGCACGAATTGACAAGACTTTCCCCGGCAGTTCTTTTTCAGCTACTTTTTCGCTTAATGATTTTAACGGTCCATAATATTCACCGTATATCGGTCCAGCAGTCCCGCGGGATATTTCTTCTGCTTTATCTTCATTTAGTGAATGAACCTCTCCATTTTCATCAATACCTGGTTCGGTTGGATCACTATAAACTGAGATGCTTGAAATATATGTATAATGTTTAACTTGATTAAGCAATCTGCAAGATTTCAATACAGTTCGAGGGATAAAACCTGATGTGTCAATGACTGCATCCCACTGTCTTCCTTTCAACATTTCAAGATCCCCATCGCGGTCCCCTCTTAACTGTTCTATTTCGGGAAAAACATAAGGGTCGCTTCCACGATTAAAAAGTGTGACAATATGCCCTTTCCCTATCGCAGCTTTTGCTAAATACCGGCCTAAAAAGCGTGTACCGCCCAATATTAAAATGTTCATAAGATCTCCTCCTCTTTAACGATATTCCATAAAGCATACGCAATACCCTTTCCTAACATTAATAATACTTGCAACCTTTCTTTGGTTTTCCCTTCGGAAAATCTAGAAATATCCTAATCTTTTGAACTTTATGCTTTTTCGCTATAATGATATGGAAAGGGAGAAAGAAGGTGGAACCGATGCTTGAAAATCTTAAACAAAAATTCCCAAACGCTCTTACCAATAAAAAGGATACAGATGATATTTCTAATTATGTTTGGTTTGAAGACTCCAGAAGTATACTTGGCATTCCCCATTCAGAAATCACAGCCGAAGAAATCCGTTTATTGGAACTGCTTTTTGCTCCTTCCATAAACCCAAATAACCTCAATGCACATCCAGGCTCATCATGGAAAAATTTTTTATCCGAACCGAATGAACCATTGCCTTTAACGAGCTGGGAGAATGTTCGATTCCTTCATTTCAAGTTGACTCATGATGATTTTTCCAACTCCGATTTTGAAGAGGCCTTCCTCGCTTTCGTTCCATCTGACGCAGCTATTATCTGGGAAAATGAGACGGCAGGAGTTTTAATTGAACCGGACAAGGATGAACCATTATCGAATAAAGAACTGTTCGCCATTTCTTCCACGCTTGAAAGTGACTTTTATGTAAAGACACGTATGTTCACCGGGCGCTTTCACCCTGTAGATCAAGACCTTCACCATCACTGGACTCAGGAGAAAAAGTGTTTTGAATTGGCACAGGTGCATCTGCCGGATATAAAGGTGACTGATTTGGCAGACATCATCCCATACTCATTAATAAATGATCCATCCTTTAAAAATGCAAATTGGTTTATCAATGAAATTCTTGGCAAGACCAAGCAGGATACTGAGCTTATCAAAACGGTTAAAATGTATATCGAATGTAATTCCAATGCCACATATGCCGCCAAACAGCTTTATATACATCGGAACAGCTTACAATACCGAATCGATAAATTCTCTGAAAGAACTGGTCTAGATATTAAAAACTTCCGTCATGCCCTTACTGCATACTTGATACTTTTACTGAATGATTAATTTCCAATGTAAACACTTTTTTGTGCAATGTGCCCATACTTTTTTCTAAACCTATAGCTTAGACTATAGCTAATTGGTACAAGTAATCTAAGAGTTTAAAAGGGGGATTTTTCATGGCAGAGTTAGTGTTGGATCATATATTCAAGATTTATGATAAAAAGGTGACGGCTGTTAAAGACTTCAACCTTCGTGTTGCCGATAAGGAATTCATAGTTTTTGTGGGACCTTCAGGCTGCGGCAAATCGACGACATTAAGGATGATTGCCGGACTGGAAGACATTTCTCAAGGGGATTTATACATAGACGGCAAGCGAGTCAATGATGTCCCCCCTAAAGATCGCGATATTGCGATGGTTTTCCAGAACTATGCCTTATATCCTCATATGTCCGTATTTGACAATATGGCATTCGGTTTAAAGCTCAGGAAAACGCCAAAAGCGGAAATCAAGCAAAGAGTCAATGAAGCGGCAAGGATTCTCGGCCTTGAAGAGCTGTTAAACAGGAAACCTAAAGCACTTTCGGGTGGTCAGCGCCAGCGTGTGGCACTTGGCCGTGCAATTGTAAGGGACGCAAAAGTTTTCTTGATGGATGAGCCATTATCCAATCTCGACGCAAAGCTGCGGGTTCAAATGCGTGCGGAAATAGCTAAACTGCATAAACGGCTCGACACCACAACGATATATGTCACACATGATCAAACAGAGGCAATGACCATGGCGACACGTCTTGTTGTAATGAAAGATGGCATCATCCAACAGGTCGGTGCTCCAAAGGATGTTTATGAGAAACCAATAAACGTTTTCGTCGGCGGCTTTATCGGATCGCCTGCCATGAACTTCTTTACCGGAACATTAAAAGAAGGCACAATTAAAATAGGCGAACAAACGCTTGAAATACCTGAATTAAAGATGAAAATGCTACGTGATCAAGGATATGTCGGAAAAGATGTAATCCTTGGCATCCGTCCGGAGGATTTCCATAATGAAGGAGCTTATTTCACGGAATCCCCTAACACTACATTCACGACCCAAATTGATGTAGCCGAACTCATGGGCGCGGAGATCATGCTCTACTCCACATTAGAGGGGCAAGACTTCGTTGCAAGGGTCGATGCCAATAACATTATCCAGGCAGGCGAAAAGATCGAACTTGCCCTCGACATGAATAAAGCACACTTTTTTGATAAAGGGACGGAACATCGCATTTTAGTTGAAGAAGATGAACAGATGCAGGAAAGCATGAAGTTATCTGCCAATTAAACGTAAAAAGACCCATTCATAATGGGTCTTTTTACGTTTATTCAAATAAAGGAATGGTTCATTCTTGGACCAATACCACTTCATCATGTCCGCATTCAGGGCATTTCATGAGATGCGGGCATTGACCTTTTTGAAGGGATTGAGGGTATCCGTCGTTTTCTTTAAGTATGTCGATATCCATATAAGCACTGTAATCATCAGCATAATCCATGAATTTCCCTTTATCCTCAAGGTCATTGCCGCATTCCGGGCAATTCACATGGATTTTTCTTAGACCGTTGCAAAGCGGGCATATAGACATTGTTTTTCCTCCTGTTCCCGTTACTTATGATTTCAGTATTTGTCGATTCCATTATTTTAACACATGGAAACACCCTCCCTAATACCAGAGGGAGGGCATTTCTATGCAATTATTTATTAACCATGTTAGCAGGATCGACCCATGCTTTGAATTCGTCTTCCGTCAGGAACTGCAATTTCAACGCCGCTTCTTTTAAAGTGGAGTTGTCCTTGAATGCAGTTTTGGCGATCTTGGCTGCTTTTTCATAACCGATATGCGGGTTCAATGCTGTTACCAGCATAAGGGAACGCTCTACATTTTCTTTGATTTTATCTTCATTTGCAGTGATGCCAACCGCACAATTATCGTTGAAGGAATGAATGCCTTCCGTCAATAATTTAACCGTTTGCAGGAAGTTATAGATGATGACTGGTTTGAATACATTCAGTTCAAAGTTACCTTGGCTTGCTGCAAAGCCAATTGTAGCATCGTTACCCACGATTTGTGTTGCAATCATGGTAAGCGCTTCACTTTGGGTCGGATTGACTTTACCTGGCATGATGGAGCTGCCTGGCTCGTTTTCCGGAATGGCAATTTCGCCGATTCCGCTTCTAGGACCACTTGCCAGCCATCTGACATCGTTCGCAATTTTCATTAAATCCGCTGCCAATGCTTTCAAAGCACCGTGTGCGTAGACGATTTCGTTATGGCTAGTCAATGCATGGAACTTATTATCAGATGTGACGAAAGGATATCCTGTATCCGCTGCAATTTGTTTGGCAGAAAGTCCCGGGAATTCTTTCTTTGTATTGATTCCGGTTCCTACAGCCGTTCCGCCTAGAGCAAGGTTCAATAATTTTTGGCTGCTTTCCTCAATCATCGCCAAATCTTTATCGAGCATCGCTTTCCAACCGGAAATTTCTTGTCCTAATGTTAATGGTGTAGCATCTTGAAGATGTGTCCGGCCGATTTTCACCACATCCCAAAATTCTTTTTCTTTTGTATCGAATGTATCACGAAGTGCTTTGATGGCAGGAACCAATTTTTCAGTGACTTCCATAAAGGCTGCAATATGCATGGCGGTCGGGAAAGTATCATTTGAGCTTTGTGCCTTGTTAACATCATCATTCGGGTGAAGGGTTTCCGATTCACCATTTTCTTTTAACCATTCATTCCCTTTGTTAGCGACCACTTCATTCACGTTCATATTGCTTTGCGTACCGCTTCCCGTTTGCCAAACTACAAGCGGGAAATGTTCATCAAGCGTACCTTCAAGGATTTCACCGCAAATCTTGACGATGGCATTCTTTTTAACTTCGGAAAGATCACCAAGATCATGGTTCACCTTTGCAGCAGCTTGTTTAACATATGCAAATGCACGAACTAATTCAATCGGCATTTTTTCGTTACCGATTTTGAAATTGTTACGGCTTCTCTCAGTTTGTGCTCCCCAATATTTATCAGCAGGAACTTTCACTTCACCCATCGTATCACGTTCGATTCTGTATTCCATGTGTTCTCCTCCTATGTTTGCACTATTCATTGAAGACTTTTTGCATATGAAATGAATAATGTCGGATTATTCTTTCTCTCCATACATTGTACAAACTTTATTATTTTAAAGCAAAAATATCCGGCTGACCCTTTCCATATTTCTGAAAAACCTTTGGCCATTCATGTTTATATGAAGATTCGGATATTCTTTTTTGACACATAAAATGTAGATACCGCTAGGCTCCAATTGACTTGGCCATGAACATCAAAATATCATCACTCCCAAAATGCCCTTGACAGTATTTTGTATATATAGTAAATTCAAAAGAAATTGAATAATCTAAACTCTTATCGAGAGAGGTAGAGGGAATGGCCCGATGACACCTCAGCAACCTTCATTTGTTTCAAACCAATGAAAAGGTGCTAATTCCACAAGTTTATGAACTTGGAAGATAAGAAGAATGACTCGTCCCTACTTAATCAAAGTCTTCTTCTTAAAGAAGACTTTTTTTTATTTTATTTAACTCAAAGGAGCAGTGAAAACCATGTATAAAACTGAAACATATCTTGCTCAATTAGGAAATCGCAGCGAAACGGCGACAGGAACAGTCAATCCGCCGGTATACTTTTCAACAGCTTTTCGCCATGAAGGAATTGGCCAATCGACGGGATTCGACTACACAAGGACAGGTAACCCTACACGCCAGCTATTGGAGCGATCCATCGCCGATCTGGAAAAAGGCGACCAAGGTTATGCCTGCAGTTCAGGAATGGCCGCCATCTCCACTATACTCGCCCTTTTTAAATCCGGGGATGCATGGATTGTCAGCGAAGATCTTTATGGCGGTACATATCGTTTGTTAGAACAAGGCTTTAAAAAATGGGGATTGCAGTGTGACTATGTAAACACTTGTTGTTTGGAGGATATCGAAAAAGCCATCACTCCTCACACGAAAGCCATCTTCATCGAAACTCCCACTAACCCTCTTATGCAGCAAACGGATATTAGCGCCGTTGCCGCATTGGCTAAACGATATGGTTTATTGTTAATCGTTGATAACACTTTTTACACGCCTCTTATTCAACAACCCATCCTGCTTGGAGCGGATATTGTGATTCACAGTGCAACCAAGTATCTCGGTGGTCATAATGATGTGCTCGCCGGACTGATCGTTGCTAGCGGCGCTGAATTATGTGATGCACTTGCCTTCCACCACAATGGTACTGGAGCTGTCTTGAGCCCATTCGATTCTTGGCTGTTGATGCGCGGAATGAAAACCCTGGCATTACGGATGGAGCGTCATGAAAAGAATGCCAAGATACTTGTAGATTATTTATCGGAGCATGATTGTGTTACGGACGTATTGTATCCAGGCAGGGGCGGCATGATTTCATTCCGTATCATTGAGGAAGCGGCGGTCAACCCATTTTTACAATCGCTCTCATTAATTTCTTTTGCAGAAAGCCTTGGAGGGGTTGAAAGCTTCATCACCTATCCTGCCACACAAACACATGCCGATATACCGCTTGAAGTCAGAACGGCAAACGGGGTTTGTAATCGCCTGCTCCGCTTCTCCGTTGGCATCGAGGATAGCGATGATTTGATTGGTGACTTGCAGCAAGCATTCGCACATGTAAAAAGGGAGGCACTACGATGACAGATCATGAGTTTAGCTTTGAAACGAAATTACTTCATAATCAACATAAATTCGATCCGGCAACGGGCGGTGTGAGCGTCCCCATTCAGCATGCATCGACTTTCCATCAATCCGATGTCGACCAATTCGGGAAATATGACTACAGCAGAAGCGGGAACCCAACTCGCGAAGCACTTGAAGATATCATTGCCGAACTTGAGGAAGGCACTCATGGCTTTGCCTTTTCATCAGGTATGGCTGCCATTTCAACAGCCTTCCTGCTATTGTCTGCCGGGGATCATATCGTCATTTCCGAAGATGTGTACGGCGGAACGTTCAGGATGGTCACGAGCGTATTGACCCGTTTCAATATTGAGCATACCTTCGTTGACATGACGGACCTTGAAAGCGTCAAAGCCGCCGTTCAGCCAAATACCAGGGCCATATACATCGAAACGCCTTCAAACCCGTTACTTAAAGTGACCGATATCCAAGCCGTATGTGATATCGCAAAAAAAGCCGGTGCCTTAAGTTTTGTTGATAACACATTCTTGACCCCGGCATTACAAAAACCATTGAATCTGGGCGCTGATGTTGTCCTTCATAGCGCGACGAAGTTTTTATCCGGTCATAGTGATGTGGTAGCTGGGCTTGCGGTAGTGAAAGATCCGGAATTGGCGGCAAGACTCGGTTCCCTCCAAAACTCCTTTGGAGCGGTCCTTGGTGTCCAGGATGCCTGGCTTGTAATGAGAGGTTTGAAAACCTTATCAGTTAGAATGGAACATTCACAAAAAGGGGCAGAAAAAATTGCAGCCTACCTAAAGGAGCAGCCCTTGGTGAAAAATGTGTATTATCCCGGCTTAGCGGATCATCCACAGCAAGCCATCCAGAAAGGCCAGTCACTTGGAGCGGGGGCGGTCCTATCATTTGAATTGGAAAGTGAGGAAATCTTCCGTTCCTTCGTGAACACTGTCGAGCTCCCAGTTTTTGCCGTAAGCCTAGGAGCGGTCGAATCTATATTATCCTACCCGGCCAAAATGTCCCATGCTGCCATGCCTGCTGATGAAAGGGTAAAGCGGGGCATCACGAACAGCTTGCTCCGTCTCTCTGTCGGACTGGAAAATCCGGACGATATAATCAAGGACTTCGATGCAGCCCTCGTCAATATTGCCAAAGGGGAAGCAATTGCTGCAAAATGAATAAAGGATGGGTGCCCACATATATTATGGGCACCCTTTTCCCTTGCATCATTATTAATCGTTTTCAACCCAATCATAAAAAAAGACCATCGATTTCCCGATGGCCTGACTCTCATTTCTTCATATTATATTTATCCAGGAAGCGATCCACCCGTCCGCCTTTTTCAGCAAACTTCTGCTTTCCGGTATAAAAAGGGTGCGTATCCGAGCTGATTTCCACTTTTAATAATGGATATGTTTGGCCGTCTTCCCAAACGATCGTTTCATTGGACGTCTTCGTGGAACCTGTCAAAAATTTATACCCACTGTTGGTATCCATGAACACCACTTGTTGATAATCGGGATGAATTTCTTGTTTCACTATTATCACCTCATTGTCAGTATAGGTATATCTTAAACGTAATGATTACTATTATCAATCATTATGCTTGAAGGTACCAATAGTCGGTACCCTCATTATAGTTTAATCTTGATGATCCAACCTTATTCAATTGTCAGCCAGCCATGCCTTTATGCGGACCAGCCTGCAGTTCATACATTTGATGGTACTTCCCTTTTAGTTCCATTAATTCCTCATGTGTACCTTGCTCAGCAATCTGCCCTTTATCCAGTACAAGAATTTGGTCGGCATTTTTTATCGTGGAAAGTCTATGTGCAATGATGAAGGTCGTTCTCCCTTTTTTCAGCACTTCCATACCTTCCTGGATAATCGCCTCGGTTTCGGTGTCGATGCTTGCTGTCGCTTCATCCAAAATCAATATGGCCGGATTGAATGCAAGGGCACGGGCAAAAGAGATTAGCTGCCGCTGTCCGGAAGACAGCGTTCCGCCCTTTTCGATCACGGGTTCGTCAAGCCCTAAAGGAAGATGCTTCAGCACTTTGTCCCCCCCGACATCTCTTAATGCTTTTTCAACCATTTCCCTTGTGATGCCTTTATGATTCAGACTGATATTGGAGGCGATCGTGCCAGTAAATAAATAAGGATCCTGAAGGACGATTCCCATATGTTCCCTAAGCGTCTGATGGGGGATATCCAATATATTTCTGCCATCGATTTTAATTTGTCCTTCACTGCTGTCATAAAAGCGGAACAATAAATTCATTATGGAACTTTTTCCTGACCCGGTATGGCCAACTAAAGCGACCGTTTCCCCTTGTTTAGCGGAGAAGGAAATGTCCCTTAACACATATTCTTTATCCTTATAACCAAAAGAAACATTTTCGAATTGTACGTTTCCTTTGTATCTGGATATGTTTTCATCGCTGACTGCCAATCCCTGCTCATCCAATAAGCTGAACGTCCTCTCCCCTGCAACAAGCGCCTGTTCAAGATTAGCGAACTGATTGACGATTCCATGAAGCGGATGTAGCAGGCGGCTGATCAAATCAACAATTGCATACATCATCCCTAAGGAAATGGCCGAACTCGCTGTAAGGGAAATCCCTCCGAAATACCAGACGAATGCCATTAGCGCCACAACCTTAATGACGCCAATCAAGTTTCCACCCGTCAACGAGTTCAAATGGAGCATTTTATTTTGATAGGAATAATGCTCCCGGTTCAGATTTTCAAAAGATTGCTTCGTCTCCTTTTCACGTCCAAATGCCTGAATGATGCTCATTCCAGAAATGGATTCATTGATCATCCCATTAATATCGCTGACCCGTTCCCGAATGATGTGATTATATTTCGAGGCGAATTTACGGTATACCATCGTCCAGATAACGATGATCGGAATAAGTAGAAGGCCTATGGTACCGACTCGTGGATCCAGAATAAACAAAGCAATTAGAACGCCGAAAATATTAATTGTACTCGAGAAGAAGTTGGCGAGCACGGTTACATATAATTCCCGGATCGCTTCCGTATCATTAGTGACCCTGGCTACAACTTTACCCGCTGGCATATTATCGAAATAACGTATCGGCAAACGGGATATATGCGTAAAAATATCATTTCGCATCTTCTGTATGATTCGGTTCGCCGCTTTTTGTAAATAAAAACTCTGCCCATATTGAAAAATGGAGGAAAGGATGACAAGACTAAAATAAAACGCCACAAGCTTAATGATCCGCGGGATTTCCGGTTGATAAAATCCCATCACTTCCTGACTCGTCAATTTCACTGCTTGCACACGTTGCTCTTTCCCGTCTTTCTTGATGATCAATGATTGGTCCTCCAAGGTTCTGCGCCCATCGATAGGGACAGCTTCATTTACGAAGACAAATTGATTGCCCACCTGCAGAACATGGACTTCCCTGCCTTTCTTCTCGCCTTTTGCAAAGTAATCAGCCCGTTTATACCAATTTCCATCATACTTAACTGCATCTTTTCCTTTACCTGCTTCATACCAGGAAGATTCAATGCCAAGTATATGTGAATCGATGATTCTCTTGGCAACGAAAGGACCCGTTAAATCGGCCGCTACCGAAAGTGCAAGCATGATCAGGGCACCAATGATCAATTTTTTATAAAGGGCAGCATAATTAAAAAGTTTCTTTACGACCCTCATGCCTTCACCTCCTTCCCTTCGTCAACCTGCTGTCGTTCATATTGCTCCCTATACCATCCATCATTTTCCAGTAAATCCGCGTGAGTCCCCTCTTCGATGATCTTTCCGCTGTCCAACACGATAATCCTGTCCGCGTGCTGAACGGCCGATAAGCGGTGGGTTGTGATGATGGTCGTTTTCCCTGCCCGTTCATTTTGGATATTTTCGATGATCGTCGTTTCCGTTTTTGCATCGACAGCGGATAAGGAATCATCCAATATAAGGATTTCCGGATTTTTGATCAATGCCCTGGCAATCGAGATCCTCTGCTTTTGCCCACCGGATAGAGCGACACCCTTCTCACCGACGAGTGTCTCAAGACGGTTTGGCAGCATCATTAAGTCCTTCTCAAAATCAGCAAGCCGGATAGCTTCAGCCAGTTCATCTTCCGTTGCATCCATTTTACCGAATAAGATATTTTCCCTAACAGTCTTCGAGAATAAAAAATGGTCCTGTGGAACATATCCGATCCATTTACGAATATCTTCAAGGTGCAGTTGCTCCAGCGGCATGCCTGCAAAGGCGATTTCACCTGTTCCTAAAGGATATTCCCGCAGCAATTGCTTCACGAATGTCGTTTTTCCACTACCTGTTTTCCCCACTACCCCCAATGTTTGACCGCGCTCAAGCTGAACTGAAATATCGGATAGATTCACAACCTTTGAGGAAGGGTATGTAAAATGCACTGAATTGAATTGGATATTCCCCGGATTCGTAATACTCTCCAGTCCCATTGAATTCTTCACATCCGCTTCATATGAAAGGGTATCCTGAACACGGTCTAGCGAAGCATTTCCCCTTTGCATGACATTGATCAGTTCTCCCACCGCAATCATCGGCCAGATTAACATGCCTAGGTACACATTGAACGAAACAAGTCCGCCAAGCGTTATGGCCTGTTGAAACACAAGATAAGCCCCATAGCCCAATCCGATTAAATAACTGATGCCGATGATAATGCTGATCGTCGGATCGAAGAGGGCGTCAATCCTTGCCACTGCCAGATTTTTGCGATATACATCCTCGGTCATTTCCTTAAACCGCTTTTCATCTTCCCGTTCCTGGACATAGGCCCGGATAACACGGACACCTGAAATGGATTCCAGGACCTTGTCATTTAAAGTACCAAAGGCTGCTTGTGCATCCGTAAAACGTTTGTAAATTTTCTTCACGTAAATTTGCATCATCACTGCCATGATCGGAAGCGGCAACACCGCCGCAATCGTCAACTGCCAGCTGATCGTGGCTCCCATCATGACCACTACCGTAATGGTGAAAAGCACCGCGTCAACGAGGGTCAATATCCCAAAACCAGCTGTGAGGGATATGGCCTTCAAATCATTGGTTGCCCTTGCCATTAAATCCCCTGTACGGTTTTTTTCATAAAAACTCGGCGTCATTTTCAGCAAATGTCCCATAAATCCAGACCTTAGTTTTCGTTCGACCAAATTTCCACCGCCGAATAACAGATAACTCCATAAGTAACCAAATAGGTAACTGCCGATCAGTACCAAGAGCAAATAAATAACGTATTTCATGACCCCTTCCTGCGTCATGCTGCCATTGTTCATATCATCGATCGCATTCCCGACAAGTTTTGGCGGGATAACCTCCAAGATATTCACTAGACATAGAAATAAAATCGCCAAGGTGTAACGCTGCCACTGTTCTTTAAAGAACCAGGACAGCTTTTTAAAAATCGCAAACATGAATTCCCCTCCCTTTTGGTCAAACCTTTCACTCGCTAACCGCTTTCTGGATCTCCCGGCTGCAATAAGATTTCCAACGTCTTTTGTCTCATTAAAAATTCCTCCTATCCTTTATATAGAAAGGGTGCTAATGCACCTGGATCCCAAATGCCAAAAAGCCCCCACCATTTAGCGGAAGCTTTTTTAGATGCGTAATAACACATATAAAAGCGCAGGCCGCGAAAATTCCACAACCTGCGCTTTAAAATGATGAATGGAAATAATGAATCCCTAGTCTAGAAAGACAAGGTCTCAGGGCAGGCGGACGTATGATATTCGATTGTGACATCACTTTGCTTAACTGATTTAGTCATGACGTTCGCCCCCTTTTTCATTAATTAATGGTAATTTTTAACTTATTTTTAAAGATTACTACGTTTGCATATTTTTGTCAATTGTGACTTTTCTAGATTATTGATTGATAATCCTTTATTCTAATAAGAATGACGCAACCTAAGGAGGTTCAGCATATGCAATGGAGAAAATATATACTCCTGGCGGTTCCCTTTTTATTATCTGCCATTTTCATCTTATTTGCCGTCCCGATCGAATATAGATTTTTATCCTTCATTCCCGTGTTTCTTTTCTGGATCGTTTATTATATTTTATTGTACCGGGAAAAGAAGAAAAAAAGATGACATCACCTTGGGGGCATTGCAAATGCAACGCCCCTTTATTGACTGCTCTGCATATAATGATCGAAAAACATTCGTGGTGAAATGTATGCTCTCCCAATATTTGCAAAAGCTGTTGGGTAAACACCCTGCCAAAACAAAACCGATCCTAGATGCTGAAAGATATGACACACTAAAATCGCGTTTACAAAAAGAGCTCTTTCAGCCTTTTGATGAGTCAAAAGCTTTTTTCCCCGAGGAAGCCGCTCTGATAAAAAGCATTCGGGCCGAGACGGCTGCCTTGAACCGGAACAATATCACAAGAACACAAGCCTATCTTGCCTTTTACAATCGTAATCCAGAGGTCCATTGGGCCTTTTTAGCACATATGGTTTCGAGGAATGGAGGATACCATATGACTGACCTGAAAAGTTCAGCCATGACCCATCTCCTTGACCAAGCGGACCGGCAGAAATTTTTCCTGTTCCTTGAGCGCGCCAATTCAGCCATATTTGCAGATGCCTTCCCCCAGCTTCTTTTATATGAACATTCTAAACAAAAAGAACTTCCGTTAAGAAGGTATTTACCAGTATTCCGCATTTCAAGATTCATGGCCCCGATTTGGGAATCTTTCATCGAAGAGCCCCATTCACCCCTTTTGACAACGGCCCTCATCATTAATGAACAAAGAATGCTTCAGGAAAGGATATTAAAACGCACCCGTCATGGTGAAATCCTCCGAAGGCTTGATTTTCAGCTTCAGGAACACTTAGGTTTCATGAAAGTGATTTTTCCCTATGAAAACAAGCAAAAAGGACTTCATAACTTGACAGGACTTACCGTCGAACGCTTTGCCGACCCGAAACAGCGTATTGAAACGGGGAAATTATTATATGGGCTTCTTTTTCAGCATCCGGCGGTTTTTCGCGGTGTTGGCCATTTTACAAAAGAGATTCCCCACACGGGTTCCAGAGAGGATTACTGGGCAAGCATATATACCTCTGATGGATCCACGTCAAAAGATGATAAAATCTACAGCCCCACTCTTCATGATGCATGGGAAGATCAACTATTCTTTCCTCCCCACTCCTTTGATTGGTTCACGAATGAAAGCTTCATGGAAGATTTACGAAGCTTGCCGATCATTAAAAAGGCTGACCTGACCAACGAGGTGCTCGAAAATGTCAAGCAGCTCAAAACCCTTAACGAAATGAAAGCCATTTTCTAGCATAAGCCTCTTACTTTGAATATCCCATCCCCCATTTGGCAAGAATGGTTAGCAAAAAGAATGGGTGAACCAAATGAGAGGCATTGTACTATTGAATCCAAATTACAAAATCGGGGATTTACATACGGATGAAAGCATTGCAATCCAAAAAATCGTGACAAACAGGTATATGGAAGAGAAGAATATTTCCCCGGTCATACTCAATCCGTATCAACTCCACCATTATTACACCATCCCGCATGAGCTTCTATCCAATTTACGAAATAAAAAAACGGGGCAAATCGATTGCCTTGTGCTTCACTCCCTAGAAACGATTGAACGGTTCAACTATATTTACCCTGAAAAATGGCTTGAACTATGCGGATATTTCAAAGAGATTATCAGTGTCACGACTCAAACTCCTCCCGTTAGGGCATATGAATCAAATTGATGCTTATCATGGTACTTTAGTCATTGAGAATGGATACTAAGGTTTAAAGACATTTTTCATTCATTTACAAAATTTCCTTCCAAGCGCTTTGGGCACAAGAGCGACTCATATATGCTTCTCTCCTCATGATTGTCGCTGTTCCGCTTCTCCCTCTCTTTATCTATTAAATCCCTTCAGACTCATTGGCCATTATATGTATATCAATTTTCCCAATTGTAAGATTACTAGGAATTATATAACTTCAAAACATTCTTTTGGAAATATAGATAAATTTACGGATAAAGCATAGAAAAATAAGTTAATTTTATATATCATTGGAGATAGGAATTTTCTTATTTTTTACTTTTACTAGAAAGGAATGTTAATGATGGCCAAAGAAAAAAAGAAAAAAACCCCAATTCCTTTCCGACTGAACTTTATGTTCTTTTTAATATTCATTTTATTTTCAAGCTTAATAATCCGGCTTGGCATCGTCCAAATCGTGTATGGGGATGATTACCTCCGCGAAGTCGACCGAACGGAAAACGATGTGGCCAATACCCCCGTTCCCCGTGGCAAGATGTATGACCGCAACTTGAATCCGGTCGTTGATAATGAGCCGCGTAATGCCATCACCTATACGAAATACCCGAATACGAAAACGGCCGATATGGTGAAGACGGCAGAGGTCCTTGCTACCTTGATAGAAAAGGATACCAAAAAGGTAACCCTTCCGGATAAAAAGGATTTTTGGATTTTAAAGCATCCGAAAGAAGCCGAAGCCTTGATCACCAAGGCCGAGAGGAAGAAAGTCATCGAAAAGAAATTGGAGCAAAAAGATTTATACAAACTTCAAATGGAACGGGTAACAGATGAGAATATCAAGGAATTCACCAAGGATGAATTGGAAGTGATCGCCATCTTCCGGGAATTCAATAGTGGCTATGCCCTCGCACCGTCGATCGTGAAGAATAAAGATGTCACCACTAAGGAATTCGCCAGGGTCAGTGAACATTTGGATGAAATGCCAGGCGTGGATGTAACGACGGATTGGGAAAGGACCTATAAGTATGACGAGACCCTCCGCTCGGTTCTTGGCAAGGTCTCTTCTTCCGAAGAAGGCATTCCCAGTGAAAATATCGACTATTACCTGGCACGCGACTATACCAGGAATGACCGTGTCGGAAAAAGTTATATTGAAAAACAATATGAAGATGTCCTGCGCGGTCAAAAGACGCGGATTGAAAATGTGCTGAGCAAAGGGGAAGTCATCAAAACGAATACCCTCACTGAAGGGCAAAGCGGAAAAGACTTGGTCCTTACAATTGATATGGAGCTGCAGCAGCAGGTTGAAAAAATCATCGAGAGCGAATTGCGCAAAACCAAGGCTAAGGGAAATACATACTTATTGGATCGTGCCTTCGTCGTTTTAATGGACCCGAATACAGGCGAGGTGCTCACGATGGCAGGCAGGCAATACGGCCGTAACAGTAAAACCGGATTGACCGAAATGAACGATTTCGCCCTTGGAAACATTACGACATCCTATACGATGGGATCATCTGTTAAAGGAGCCACTGTCTATACAGGCTTTCAGACAGGAGCCATCGCACCAGGGTCAGCTTTTTTTGACAGAAAACTCCTTTTAGCAGGGGCTAAGCCCAAAGGATCTTATAGTGATTTGGGTTATGTAACCGATGTCTCCGCGTTAAAGAAATCGTCGAATGTCTATATGTTCATGACGGCAATCAAAATTGCCGGCGGTCATTATATCCCTAACCGGCCGTTAGGAATCAACCGGGAAGCTTATTCCATCATGCGGAATCATTATGCCCAATTCGGCTTGGGTGTCCGCACAGGCATCGACCTGCCAAATGAATCCGTAGGGTTTAAAGGCGTCGATATGTCAACAGACGGATTGCTGCTGGATTTATCGATTGGCCAGTATGATACATATACCCCTATGCAATTGGCACAGTACGTTTCGACGATTGCAAACGGCGGAAAAAGGCTTGAGCCCCATATGGTCAGGGAAATCAGGAATCCATCCAACGAACACAATGAATTGGGCAGCGTCTTTAAAACAATGAGTCCCAAAGTGTTAAACGATTTAGGCGGGAAAGACGTTTGGATGCAGCGTGTCCAGGAAGGATTCAGGCAGGTTGCCCAGGAGCCAGGCGGGACGGCATATAAATATTTCGGCGGGAAGTCCTACCGTGCGGCAGCAAAAACGGGTACTGCCGAGGCCTTTTACGACGGACCGCGGAGGAATCAATATAGCGCGCCAGTCCCGACTATCAATCTGACGCTTGTAGGTTATGCACCTCACAATAATCCGGAAGTGGCATTTTCTGTCGTCGTGCCATGGGTTTATCAAGGTCAGCCCTCCGATGATATTAACAAACGGATCGGGCGGGACGTAATGGACGCCTACTTTAAATTGAAGGAAAAAAGGGCAAAAGGTGAATCTGATGAAGTTAAAGCAGTAGAAAGCACTCAATGATTAATACAAAAAAGGGCCTGCTCGAAATCGAGCAGGCCCTTTTATGATGCCCATTTATTCCAGCTTTTGAACGAATTCCTTATAAAGGGCCCTAAGGGCATCTCCCCTGCTGATGATGCCGACGACTTTATCATTTTTGTCCACGACGGGGATTTTCTTGAAATGATGCTTGGAAAGCACCTTTATCAATTCATCTAGCGGATCTTCGGGAGATAGCTTTGTAATCCTTTTATTTTTAATGATTTGTGAGACTTTATCATTCATTTTGGATGTAACCTTTTCATCCAATTCTTCACCGGGAAGAACCGTAATATAGGTGAAATACCCCATGATGGCTTCCTCTGCAGGCGTTAAGTAACGAAGGATATCCCCGTCCGTCACCATTCCCAATAGCCTATCATGTTCATCCACAACGGGGACCCCGCCCACTTTATTATCGATCAAGATCCGCAGAATTTCCTTTAATGTAAAATCAGGACGGGCTACAAAGACTTCCCTTATCATGAAATCCTTAACTAACATATTACCACCCCTTTTTTAAGTTTGTACGTTCTGTATTCATCCCTCCCCTATTAATGCCCTTACTTACTCTATTTAAAAACCCTTGCCGCCTGAACTGCCTTTTTCCAGCCATCATATAAATCTTTCCGTTCCTGTTCTTCCATCTCGGGTTCGAATTTCTTATCGACTGCCCATAGCTTTGAAATCTCTTCCTGATCTTCCCAATATCCGACAGCGAGCCCTGCCAAATACGCCGCTCCTAACGCTGTCGTTTCACTAATGACGGGTCTTTCGACTGGTACATTCAGGAGGCCGCTTTGGAATTCCATCAAGAAGTTGTTTTTGACAACCCCGCCATCGACCCTCAATGCCTTTAGGTTAATCCCTGAATCGACTTCCATGGCGCTAAGGACATCTTTTGTCTGGTAGGCCAATGCTTCCAATGTTGCCCGGACGAAATGCTCCTTCGATGTCCCCCTTGTCAGTCCGAATACAGCTCCCTTGACATCACTATCCCAATAAGGGGTGCCTAATCCAACAAATGCGGGAACTACATAGACACCATCGGCTGAAGTGACCCGCAAAGCATACTTTTCACTGTCTTTCGGATCATTCAAGAGTTTCAGTCCATCCCTTAACCATTGTATGGCCGAACCTGCGACAAAAATACTTCCTTCCAAGGCATATTCGACTTTTCCATTCAGCCCCCATGCAATCGTGGTCAAAAGGCCATGCTCTGATTTCACTGCCTTTTCTCCTGTGTTCATCAGCATGAAGCATCCGGTGCCATACGTATTCTTAGCCATTCCTTTTTCAAAGCATTCTTGGCCGAACAAAGCAGCCTGTTGATCTCCCGCTGCTCCGGCAATCGGAATTTCGTGCCCAAAGAAATGGTGTGGCGCTGTTTTCCCATATATCTCCGATGAAGAGCGAACATCCGGAAGCATCGATCGCGGCACTTGCAGGATTTCCAGCAGCTCTTCGTCCCACTTCAGGTCATGAATGTTATACATCAACGTCCTTGAAGCATTCGAATAATCGGTTATATGTGCTTTACCACCCGAAAGTTTCCATATTAGCCACGTATCGATCGTACCAAACAATAAGTCTCCATTTTCAGCCTTTTCCCGTGCCCCATCTACATGGTCGAGAATCCATTTCACCTTTGTACCGGAAAAATATGCATCAATCAACAAACCGGTTTTCTGCAAAAATAAGTCATCGAGGCCCTCATCCTTCAATTGCGTACAAATTTCGCTTGTCTGCCGGGATTGCCAGACGATGGCATGATGAATCGGCTGTCCTGTTTCCTTATCCCACACCACGGTCGTCTCGCGTTGATTCGTTATGCCAATTCCAGCGATCTGGTCAGGCTTTACATTCATTTCCGATAGACAGGAAGCGATTACCGATAGGATGGAACCCCAAATTTCATTGGCGTTATGCTCCACCCATCCTGGATTCGGGAAATATTGGGTGAATTCCTTTTGGGCAATATGCAAAACTTCCCCGCTTTTATTAAATAAAATGGCCCGGGAACTTGTCGTTCCCTGGTCCAATGATAGTATGTAAGTCTCCACGGCTGTCTCCTCCTGCACTTAAGAAAAGGTTCATTTCAGCTTAAGTGTCATGCTGTTTTTTCTTTCTTCATTTTACTAGATATACCCTTGAAAACAAAAAATATATAAATTACAGCAGTAAACTGAAAAATATTGGCAGGTTAAGAGTTTATCTTTTACAATGAAAATAAGCGGATGGGAGGAATGGAAATTGAATAATCATGAAATAGATTTTAAGTTATATGGAGATGACATGCAGTTTGTTGAAGTGGAATTGGACCCTCAGGAAACGGTGATTGCCGAAGCTGGAAGTTTAATGATGATGGAAGATCAAATCAAGATGGAAACCATCTTTGGTGATGGGTCTTCGAATGGTGACAGCGGTATGATGGGTAAGCTATTCGGTGCCGGGAAACGGCTCCTTACTGGTGAAAGTCTTTTCATGACGGCTTTTACGAATGAAGGACGAGATAAAAAACACGTTTCATTCGCCTCGCCTTATCCAGGGAAAATCATCCCGATGGATTTAAGCGAGCTAGGCGGGAAAATCATTTGTCAAAAGGACGCTTTCCTGGCGGCTGCAAAAGGCGTTTCGGTCGGAATTGAGTTTCAGAGAAAAATAGGGGCAGGCTTCTTTGGCGGTGAAGGCTTCATCATGCAAAAACTAGAAGGAGATGGAATGACCTTCGTTCATGCCGGCGGCACGATCCATAAAAAGGAATTGGCAGCAGGAGAGATTTTACGCGTCGATACAGGATGTTTAGTGGCAATGACTAGCGGGGTAGATTATAATATCGAAACTGTAAAAGGCGTGAAAACCGCTTTGTTCGGAGGCGAAGGTTTATTCTTTGCAACATTAAAAGGGCCCGGGACAGTCTGGGTGCAATCTTTGCCATTCAGCCGGCTTGCCAGCCGTGTATTTGCTGCAGCGCCGCAAAATGGAGGATCATCCGAAGAAGGCAGCGTAGCAAGAGGCTTATTCAATTTATTCAACGATAAATAAGAACCGGACCAATGGCTGCCATCCTGGCAGTCATTGATCTCTTTTGGAAAAGGGTGGGTAGCTACATGCAGCTTGTTAAGTGGTCCTACATGAGACGCTATAATATCAGGGCAATTTTTGATCAATTCCCGAATTCGCCTGTCATTTTCCGAAAAATAAGAGATTACCATTTTGTTTATACCGTTCATTGGACAGCTGCCGATCCCCCTATCGGCATAAAAGAGCTTGAAGAAATGGAACAGCTGCTCAACCGTGAGCTCGGTACTGAACTGCAATATCTCTATCGGAAAAAATGAGTTACTCCTCGTACACCATTTTTCTTGTCATGCCTCCATCGACGATAAGATCCTCACCCGTAACGAAATTATTTTCCGTTGCCGTCAAATAAAGACAGGCCCTTGCAATATCTTCCGGTTTGCCAACCCGATTTGAAAAATGCTGCTGGTGATCTTTATCCCTAAGCGATTCATAATCTCCTGTTTCAATCCACCCCGGAGAAATCGAATTGACCGTAATTTTCTCTTTGCCCAAAGAAGCGGCAAGTGCATGTGTCAGTGCTTTGATCCCTCCTTTTGTCGCTGCATAGGATTCCGAATCCGGCTCAGACATCATCGCTCTCGTTGATGCTATATTGATGATTGCACCTCCCATTTCATTTTTCCGCATCGATTCTGCCGCGGCCCGGGAACAGAGGAAAACACTGCGCAAATTCGTATTCATCATATCGTCCCATTCCTCAATCGTCAGATCATAAAGCGATTTGAATAATGCCTTTCCTGCATTATTGATTAATATATCAATGGTCTTATATGTTTTTAGAGTTACATCCATCAAATGTTGAATGTCAGCTTCCTTGCGTACATCCGTTGTAACGAACATGGCTTCATGACCGTTACTTTTGAGCTCTTCCACATACAGAAGACCTTCCCGCTCGTCCAAATCAGCGAGAACGACTGAAGCGCCGCTTTCTGCATATCCCTTTGCCACGCCTCTCCCTATCCCATTCGAAGCGCCTGTAACAATCACCGTTTTATTTTTGAAACCCATTATTCCAACCTCACTTTCACAGTTTTTTCCCTTATCATCATATCCAATCCGCTTCACTTCAAACAAATTTGACATATTGAAAAATCCTTCTCCTTATCATCAATAATAACAGGACCCTTATTTTTTTGTAGCTGCCCTAAAGTGATGTATGATAGATAGTAACAACAAGAATGAACCAGGAGTGAATGGCATCCGCTATTATCTTTCTTACAGTGTAAAAATTTATATTGGAGGAATGTAAAATGGACTTATTAAAAAATGTGTTTTCATTAGGATTAGGTGCTGCCGCTTCTACAAAAGAGCAAATTGAAAAAGCAGTGGACTCTCTTGTCAAAAAAGGCGATATCAGCAAAGAAGACTCCAAGGTCCTTATTAAGCAATGGGTCGAAAAAGGGGAACAAGCCCAAAAGCAGCTGGATGATTCCGTCAAGGCCAAAGTCAATCAAGCGCTCAATGGCCTAAACTTGGCAACTAAAGAAGAAGTCCAGGAATTGGAGCGCCGTATCGTAATTTTGGAGAAACAGAACCAAAACTTACAATCGTGACAGGAGGTACTTGAATGTTTCGCAAGCGACTGAAACACGCACACCGTTACCAGGAAATCATTAATGCCTTCTTGAAAAATGGTTTCGGTTACTTCATCCATCGTTTGGGATTATCCGAGAGCAAAGCGGGATCGAAACTCCAACCCGATGAAAACCTGAACCTCCGCTCAATCGGAGAGCGGCTGCATACGATATTACAAAGCTTGGGACCTACATTCATTAAACTTGGACAGATTGCAAGTACGAGGCGTGATTTCGTTCCTGACGAAATCGTCCGTGAGCTTGAAAAGCTACAGGACCAGGTCACCCCTTTTCCATTTGATAAGGTCCGTAAAATTGTCGAAGCCGAATTGGGTGATTCTTTGGAAAACATTTTTCTGGAATTTAATGAAACCCCACTGGCTACCGCTTCGATTGGACAGGTCCACACGGCACGGCTTCCGTCACAGGAAGTCGTAGCAATCAAAGTGCAGCGCCCCGATATTCTGCCGACGGTGGAAACGGATTTGGAAATTCTCGATGATTTGGCAAGACTTATGGAAGCTCGCATATCTTGGGCAAGACGTTATCAAATCAGAAAAATGATTGATGAATTCGCTAAATCACTCCGTGCAGAACTCGATTATAACTATGAGGGTCGAAACGGGGAAAGAATTGCCAAGCAATTCATCGATGATCAAGGGTTTAAGGTACCAAGGATCCATTGGGAGTTTTCCACAAAAAGGGTCCTGACAATGGATTTCATTCAAGGAATTAAGGTCAATCATTATAAACAGCTTGATGATGAAGGTTATGATCGCCGGCAAATCGCGGAAAGATTAGCGAACTCCATGCTTCATCAAATATTGATCGATGGCTTTTATCACGGCGATCCCCACCCAGGCAATATCATCATTTTGCCAGGGAATGTAGTCGCACTCATGGATTTTGGAATGGTGGGACGTCTGGAGGAAGAAACGAAGTATCAGTTCGCCTCACTTGTCATCAATCTGAAACGCGGAAGCACCAATGGATTGATCAAGACACTTTCAGATATGGGCCTCCTGACGGACGAAATCGATATGGCACCATTAAGGGGGGATATTGATGAACTGCGAAATAAATATTATGATATCCCATTGAGCCAAATCAGCTTAGGCGGAGCAGTCAATGACCTGTTCACCGTTGCCAATCGGCACCAAGTCCAAATCCCTCCCGAATTCACGATGCTCGGAAAGGCTCTGCTTACCATGGAGGCCATTGTCGAAGGGCTAGATCCGAATTTCAGCATCATGAAGGCAGCTGAACCTTTTGGGGAAAGGCTTTTTAAAGAACGCTACAACCCAAAAAACATTGCGAAGAACGCCTGGAATCAATTCATTGAGTCTGCTGAAGCCATTGCCGAACTGCCCAAGGATCTCAAGGAAGTGACGGGTATCATTAAAAAAGGGAAATTGCGGCTCGATATTAACATCCCAGAACTTCAAGTTTTTTTACATAAGCTTGATCAAATCTCGAACCGGCTGTCGTTCAGTATTATCCTGCTTGCATTCAGCATAATCATGGTCGGTCTCATTATCGGCTCTGCAATCGGCGGGGAAACCTTGACCTTATGGAAGATACCGGTTATCGAGATTGGATTTGTCGTTGCAACCCTGATGTTCTTACTTATGCTCTATACCATTTTCAGATCCGGAAAAATGTAAACTTACTAAACTTTGATTTCCACTCCAGACATTCGCTTTCCGAGGGCGGTCCGGAATCCTCCTCGGCGCCCTTTGCGCCTGTGGGGTCTCCCTTGGACTTCGCTTTTCCTACAGGAGTCGTACCTTCCATTTCAATCAACTGGAATGGTATTTAAAGGATTTGCAGGCTGGTCTCATCCCGAATTGATTAAGAATAGTTTATGCTTGCGGCAGAAGGATTGGTGTCAGGCTCGAAAAGTGAGCGGATTTCTAAAACAGGTTTTATGAAGGGAGCCCCCTTTAGTAAGGGGTTCCCTTTTCTTGATTTCATTCATTGGTTATTTATCCGACGTTCATATGAAACGGCATAAGCACTATGGCGAAAATGCAAGATCTGGTCTTCCGAGCACTCGATTCCTTTTGGAATATTGGTTGGATCAAACAATAAAGCATCTTTACACACTTCCGATTTTTTGGAGATCATTAAATGCCCTATCGTGATTACCTGTTTAGCTTCCGACCAAGCTGTAGTCGGATCGTCAGTCGGGTCATTTTCCCCTCCTATTTGGATGTTCAATTTAAAGCCTACCGGACCTTCTTTAAGCCTCTTTTCCATTTCTTCATCCAGATACTCCGGCGAATGCTCGGCCACCTCCCCTTGTTCTAACATACTAAGGCCGGCATCAGGCACCCACTCATACTTGATGGGCTGCCGCCTTCCTTGCTTGTTAATGAAATAGAATGCGTGAATGGAGTAATATTGGCACGTTGAAAAACTGGCTGGAGAACGCATTTCTTTAAGCATTTGCAAGCTCGCCATGCTTTCAGGGTATTTCAACAGGATTTTTGCAAGATCTTTCAGATTGGGGAAACCTTCCTTTGCAGATTTGAAAAAGCCAGCAATATCAACAAACGCTTGTGGTGTTTTTGCAAAGAATAACGGAATGGTCACAGTAATAAGATCTGACACCTTTCCATTCGGCAAATGAAACTTGACTGCCATGCCCTTTACAGGGGAAATGGCATCAGGATGGCTTGGAATCGGCGAGCTATTTGAAAACCGAATGATCACCGGCACGGCTTCATCCTGAAGATGCGAAGCCACCGTTAATGGGGAAGCTTTTCCGTTTGGGGTAAAAACCCCCTCATAAACATATCCCCTTGCATGCACACGCCGATAACCAGGATGTGTTCCTGCTACATTTTCTATCACATTTACTGCTTCCCTGGCCAGTTCAGGTTTAAAGTCGTCAGTTCCCTCCATGATACCTCACCCTACCCTTTCAGATTATAATCCATTATTACATGTACCCCTTTTACCATTGGCTTATTCTTTCTTGAATCACCGAAAGCATTGATTGCAAAAAAACACCTGGAAATATCCAGGCGCTGTAACCATATGTTATACCTTATGGACACGCGATTTTATCCATTAATTCAAGAGCGGTTCAAAATGTTCGGCATATACAGGGACTCTTTTTCTTCCATTATAAAAATACTCATTCCTGTTCCCGCTCCACCTGTGAAAGGATCACATGGGTAACGGTTGCCGCAAAAGGGATGGTCCGATTGATGAATTCCTCCACTTCTTCAAGGCTCTGAGTGTGGATTTTCAGCATAAAGCAAGCCTGCCCGGCAATTCGATAACAAAAATCAACATTCGGCACCTTGGAGATATACTTTTTGAATTTCTCATAGTCCCCATTTTTTATCGTTGCTTCCACGATACACTCAATTGGAAAACCGATCTTTTTATGATCAATCTCGGCAACATACCCTTTAATGATCCCGAACGATTCCATTTGCCGTACCCGTTCGGCGACGGTAGGGGCCGAGAGGTTTACTTTCTTTGCCAATTCCCTCATGGAGATTCGGCTATTCAACGTTAATTCGGCAAGGATGCTCTGGTCTTTCTCATCTATTTTCATTTTTAAATTATTCCCCTTCTTCTCTTTACATTCATTCATTATTCAACCGTATTACTTTACAAACGGAATTAAAATACCTGGATTTTTATATTAGGATTATCTCAAAGGAGAGGTGTTCATGACAAGAATAAAAAAATCATCACAGGGATCCAGTCCATTTCAAAGATTATTTCATTCTGAAGAGATTTCGAATAAATGGTCGGATCTCTCAGATTGCATATCTGCAGATGGGAAGCTTTCGAAGAAATTAAAGGAAAACGTCAGAAGGGTGCTTGCATACGGTAATGGCTGCTCATACTGTCAGGCAAAAGGGACTCCACTAAAGCCGGACGATATGAAAGAAAGCTATGCAATCGCATTTGCAAAAGTATTTCTCTTGCAACGTGAAAAAACGGAGGAAAAGTTTTTCCAAGTATTGAAGGAAGTGTTCAATGATGAAGAGATTTCTGAACTATTGGCATTCATTTGTTTTACAACCGCCCAGCAATATTTCGGGGCACTGATGGATTTATAATAACACCAGAAAAGGAACAGGCCCTCTGCCTCGTTCCTTTCTGTATAAAAACCTAAATTCTAACCCTCATTAGTTTGAACGGTACCCCACCCTTGCCAGCATCAGTTGAATGACCGCCTAGGATTTCGCACCATGATCCTCCATTTCATTGATCCTTGGAAGAATGGAGCGGGAAGGTACCGGGGATGTCAAAACCACAGATGTATTCAGATGTCCATAGGGTATTAATCGATCTATCAGTAATCTCATGCTGTCCATATCAGCTAAAGCCGCCTTCAAAAAATATCCAACTGTTCCTGTTACACGGTGGCACTCGATAATATCTAAATCATTTTTCACTAATTGCTCAAAATCGGAAACAGGAACCTTAAGTTCACTCACCTGAATGAATACAAGTACACCCCTTCCTATAGCCAAAGGTGAAACCCTTGCGCTGAACCCCTCAATGATCCCCTTTTCTTGCAGGCGGTACATTCGTTCAGAGATGCTAGGTCGACTGAGAGCCAATTTCTTCGATAGTTCACTAATCGTAATGCGTCCATCTTTTTGTAAAAGTTCCAGTAAACTGACATCTATTTCATCCATGAAGCAACCGCCTTTCATAATGAAGGAATATAAGCATATATTTCTTTAAAATGTTTTATGGATAGCGAAAAATACATTCTTTTTTGTATGTAAATTTAACAGTTAATATTCTATCATTAAAATAATCAAATAGAAAAAGAAAATTCAGAAATTTACTAAAGGGAGGAACCTGCATTGACCTTTACGAAAATCCCGGTTCGACAAAACATCGAAAGCATTAGCCCATATGTTTCCGGCAAGCCGATTGAAGAAGTGCAACGCGAACTTGGTCTTGAAACGATCGTTAAATTGGCATCCAATGAGAACCCATTCGGTTACTCACCTCTAGCAAAAGAAGCCATGCTTACCGAGATGGAGCAAACCTCCTTTTATCCTGAAGGTATGGCGCCTGCATTAGCTGAAAAGCTGGCAAGGAAATTGAATATCAATAAAGATCATATCATTTTAGGCAATGGATCTGATGAAGTGATACGTTTGTTGACACGAACCTATATCCAACAAAATGATGAAGTCATCATGGCTGATGTGACATTTCCACGGTATGAAACGAATGTAATGATTGACGGCGGCACACCTGTAAAGGTTCCTCTCATCAATGGTGTACATGACCTTCAGGGTATGTATGAAGCCATAACAGAAAAAACAAGAATGATATTTGTCTGTAATCCCAATAATCCGACAGGAACGATCGTTCAAAAAGAAAAGTTACGCTCTTTTATCGAGAAGGTGCCGAAACATATTTTACTGATCGTTGATGAAGCATACTATGAATATGTCGATGATGCAGAGTATTTAGAAACCTTACCACTTCTCAATATGCACTCAAATCTGGTTATCTTACGCACTTTTTCAAAGATTTATGGACTGGCTGCTTTAAGGATTGGATACGGTTTAATGGATGCCTCCATCATACAAGAGCTAGTTAAAGTGAAGGAACCCTTCAATACCAATCGTTTAGCACAGGCTGCGGCATTCGCTTCCCTCGACGACCATCCATTTGTTGAGAAGTGTGTTCGTAAGAATGGGGAAGGAAGAAGATATTTAGAAAACGAACTAAGCAAGATGGGTTTAACATTCTTCCCTTCACATGCCAACTTCTTGATGGTCAAATTGAACCAGCCTGGCAGGGACATTTTTGAGAAGTTATTAATTCAAGGTGTCATCATCCGTTCAGGTCATTTGCTAGGCTATGAAAATACTATCCGCGTGACCATCGGCACTCCGCTTGAAAACGAGAGATTCATAGCATCCTTGCAACATATAATCAATAAAACGTCTGATGCATGACCAACCGAAATGAAGTTGCACAATATCAGTGATTATTAATGAAAGATACGACATGGACACCTTTGCCCATGTCGTATCTTTTACGTGGATTTATTTAGCGATATTCTTTTCTATTATAGGTGTTTCCTGTTTGTCCACACTTTTAAATTTAAAAATCGAAATCGAGATTAAGGCAGCCAACACAATCAGGCAAGCAATGATACTGATCCGATTCTGTTCACTGAACACGAACGTGACACAAATGATACTTAAGGTGATTACGGTAAACAAGGTTACATATGGAAATCCCCACAATTTAAAACTCGGGGCTTTGGGATATGAATTACGAAGTTTTAGCTGCGCTAAACAGATGCTGATCCATACAAGTGATACTACAAAACCCGGAAACGCCATTAATAGAGCAAATGCCTTGTCCTGTGCAATGAAAGTAATCATGGAGCCGACGACCAATACAACTGCACTTAATATCAAACTGTACATGGGAACGCCATTTTTTGATACATAAGAGAACGACTTGGGAGCTTCCCCTTCTGCAGCTAAAGAATGCAGCATTCGGGTACACCCATATATTCCAGAGTTAGCGGCTGATAAGACGGCCGTAATCAAAATGAAATTCATGATATGTGCAGATCCCTGAAAACCTGACATTGACAAAACTTGTACAAACGGACTTGCCTGGTCGCTAATTTCGTTCCACGGAATCAAACCGCAGATTACAAGGATCGGTAAGGTGAAGAATAATACGACTCTCCAAATATAGTTTTTAATGACCTTAGGTAAAATGCGTTCTGCATCCTTTGCTTCCGTTACCGTCACCCCTATTAACTCGGAACCGCCATAGGAGAACATGACGATCAGTAAGGCCGAAAAGATGGACATCCACCCATTTGGGAAAAATCCTCCATGCCCTGTGAAGTTTTGCAGATAATTAGATCCGCCGCTTGGGATGACACCAAATAAAATACAGGCTCCCAATATGATGAATAAGATGATCATTGTAATTTTAATGCCAGCAAACCAAAATTCGAATTCACCATAATTTTTGACATTCATCATGTTAATTCCAATGATGAAAGCTGCACACCCTAAACTTAATATCCATAGCGGGATTGCCGGGAGCCAATACTGCAAGAAGCTTCCTGCCACCACTACCTCAATGACACAAACGGACAGCCACATGAAACAATACATCCAGCCTACGATGAAGGAGAAGCGCTTACCGAACGCTTTCTGAACGAAGCCTTTCATATTCGTATTTGGATAGACGATTGCCATCTCCGCTATAGCACCCATGACTACAAGCAGTAATAATCCTGCAAAAATATAAGTGAATATGACTCCTGGCCCTGCTAACGATATGGTTTCGGCACTTCCTTTAAAAATCCCAGTACCTATTGCCCCTCCCATTGCCATCATACTAATATGCCGCGGCAATAATTTCTTTTGCAATGATCCACCATTTGACTCCATTTCATTTGCCTCCTTCATTCCATAATTTCCTCGTATAAATTAAACCCATTTCAATCGTTGAATGGCGAATAGATTTGTTATCTCATCAACCGTTATGGTTTAGGAGTTGAAGGATCCAAAGCTTTATTGAAAACTCTATACTTCCCCAAAGTAAAAATGATATCAATATGTCGATGGTTTTACAAGAGGGAATCATTGCTGGCCAATACGCCCCTGTTTGGTCAAACGCCGGGACAGATTTTCGAAATGGAGTGAATTTACTGATAGCCTTGCCTTTCGGGTACCAATTCCAGGTTTTTGACTCCATTAAGATATAACATTCTAATCGGGGACTACATTGGTAATCCCCATGACTTTACCTTTTCCTATTTATTTACGATGTGAATTGCATGTCCCAAAACTGCCTCAGCCGCTTCCAACCACCCCTCGGTCAAAGTGGGATGAGGATGCATGCTGAGGGCTATATCCTCGACCCGAGCCGCCAGCTCAAGGGCAAGGACCCCTTCACCTATAAGGTTGGAAGCATCAGCACCTACCATATGCATTCCGAGCAATATATGGCTATTGGCATCCACGATAACTTCTGCAAATCCCTCCGTTTCATTCGTTGCAAGCGCCCTTCCGTTGGCACTGAACGGAAATTTGCCAACCTTGACGCTGTATCCCCGTTGTTCAGCTTCTTCACGGCTTAAACCAACACCAGCTATTTGTGGTTCCGAGAAGATTACATAGGGAACATAAGGCGAGTCAACAGCACTTGGCAGCCCCGCTATCACTTCAGCTGCCACGATTCCCTGTTTGGACGCTCGATGGGCAAGAGCCGGACCTGGCGTAGTGTCACCGATGGCAAAAATGTGCGGCACATTTGTACGGCATTCCATATCCACTGCTATATGGCCTTTCTCGCCAACCGTAACTCCAGCCCGATTCAGGCCAATTTCTTCAGTGTTAGGGATCCTGCCAATTGTAACCAGGGTCTTTTCGCTCACGACCGCTTCCGTCCCTTGTTCTTCCGAGGACACAAGAAGATGCACTTGACCATCCACTACACTCGCTTTTTCTACCCGCGAGGATGTTTTGATATTGATCCCAAGCTTCTTGATATTCCGGGTGACCTCCTTTACCAGGTTTTCAGCAACTTGGGGAAGAATGCGATTGTCCATCTCAATGATGGTCACTTTAGTACCTAGCTTTGCAAATGCCATACCCAGCTCGATTCCGATATATCCTCCGCCGATGATCGACAAGCTTGAAGGAACTTCTTTCAGCTGCAAAGATGTTGTTGAATCCAATATATATTCTCCATCGACTTTAATGAAGGATGGAATGAAAGGTCTGGACCCCGTCGCAATAATTGCCTGTTCAAACTTGTAAGTTTCAAAATCGCCATCGGTTTCAACTCCAATGCGGTCATCAGATAAAAAGGTTGCTTGGCCTTTAACCACCGTCACTCCGTTTTCCTTACACAAATGGGCAATACCTTGCCCCAACTGGGATGTGATGCCCGCTTTCCAAGCCTGCCAAACTCCCAAGTCCATAGTGGTTCTTTCCTGAGGCAGCCGGATTCCCATTTTCCCTAAATCGTTAAGCCCATGGTATTGATCAGCTGCGTGAATCAATGCTTTTGAAGGTATACAGCCCCGATTAAGGCAAACCCCGCCCAGCTTATCCTTCTCAACCAGCACGACCGATTTTCCTAACTGGCCGAGACGAATAGCCGCAGCATATCCTCCCGGACCTCCTCCAATAATGATAACCTCCGTCTCAACAGCAACTTCCCCTACTACCATTTATCTCATCTCCACAACTAAACGAATTGGATTTTCCAGCAATTCCTTGATTTTATTGGTAAAGTGCACCGCTGTTACCCCATCAATCAAACGATGATCGAAAGAAAGCGACATATTCATCATTAAACGGATAACACCTTCCAAATCGCGAACGACCATACGATGTTCCATTTTATGCAAAGCTAATATGGCCGCTTCCGGATAGTTAATGATCGGGGTCGCGTGCATCCCTCCGATCGGCCCTACATTGCTGATGGTAAATGTACTGCCTGTGATTTGATCTATGCTCAACTTCCCTTCACGGGCTTTGGCTGCCAATTGCCTGATTTCATCAGCAAGTTGGAAAATGGTTTTTTGATCTGCATGTTTTATGACCGGAACAATGAGACCTTCTGTTGTATTCGTCGCAATCCCAATATGATAATAATTCTTCAGGATGATTTCATTGGTTCTTTCATCAAGTGAAGCGTTTAATGTTTTGAACTCCTTTAAGGCGATGACAATGGCTTTAATGAAAAATGGCAAAAAGGTCAATTTTATATCCTTATCATCGGAGTACTCCTTCAATTGATTTTTAAATTCCTTTAATCGGTCCATTTCCAATTCATCTACATGGGTTACATGAGGAATGGTCGAAACGGACTTTACCATATGTTCAGCGATTTTTTTACGAATGCCTTTAAGCGGTATCCGCTCTTCCCGCTCATTTTCCAAACCTTTTGCAAGTACGGCATCCTTCATCGGGGCCATCTCTTGAACAGTTTTGTCATCATGCTGTTTGGCATTTTCCCGTGTAAACGAATTATTTTCTTGAAACTGCTTCAAGTCACTTTCGGTAATTCGCCCAGCTGGACCGGAGCCTTTAACCTTCTCGATATCAATCTTCATTTCCCTGGCAATTTGACGCACGAATGGGGTTGCCAACGCACGCACTGCCTGATGATGCTGTTTAGTCGTAATATGCTCCGGATTTACTTTTACATCACCGGATTGCCCGACTTGGTTTTCTTCTTCCCTAATGCCTGTATCCGGAACTGACACATCGTTCTCTTCCTGAATCGTGAATATAGTGGTTCCCACTTCCACAATATCCCCTTCGGAAAAAAATATTTTCTTAACTACTCCCGCTGCCGGAGCTGTCAATTCCGCATTGACTTTATCCGTTTGCACCTCAACAATGGGTTGGTCTTGTTTTACAGCATCCCCTTCTTTGATGAGCCATTGGATAATTTCCCCTTCATGCATCCCTTCCCCTACATCAGGAAGTTTAAATTCCATCATGCGCCATCCTCCTTCTCCTTCTCCCTTAATGAATTAAAATGATATCGTTTCGACTATTCCTTGTTTTACACGGTCAACAGTCGGTAAATAATGATCTTCTATTGTAAACGGCGGAACCGGTACATCAAATCCTGTTACACGCTTAATCGGCGCTTTCAGGTAAATAAGAGCTTCATCATTAATGATGGAGATAATCTCCGCACCTAATCCGGCAGTCTTGTGGGCTTCATGGACGATTAATGCACGACCTGTCTTTTTAATGGATTTCACGATCGTATCCCTATCTAAAGGGTATAAAGTTCTAAGATCGACCACTTCACATTTCCATCCTTTTTCTGCTTCAATCTTTTTCGTGGCATTCAATGCCTCCCTTAACATGGCCCCCCATGCAAAAATGGTCAGATCGCTTCCCTCCTGGACCACTTTTGCTTGACCGATTGGTATTCGGTACATTTCGTCGGGAACTTCTTCCTTAAAAGCCCGATACAATTTAGTCGGTTCCAAAAAAATCACCGGATCTGGATCTTCAAGCGCTGAAATGAGCAGCCCTTTTGCGTCATATGGATTACTGGGTGCAACCACCTTTAAACCAGGAGTATGGGCAAAGAAGGTTTCGACACTTTCGGAATGAAGTTCCGGGCCCCTGATTCCGGCACCATATGGCGTACGGATTACGAGGGGCACCCCAAACTGCCCACGAGTACGATATCTCATACGGGCAGCATGGGAAACGAGCTGCTCGAATCCCGGATAAATAAAGGCGAGAAACTGGATCTCCACTATGGGCAGCATTCCATTAAGAGCTAAACCAATGGCAGAGCCGATGATTCCGGATTCAGCTAATGGCGTATCCACAACTCGATCATTTCCATACTTCTCATAAAGTCCTTCCGTCGATCGAAAAACACCGCCATTCACCCCAATGTCCTCACCCAAGATCATCACGCGATCATCATGACCCAGCATTTGGTCCAGCGCTTCCGTAATAGCCTGAAGCATCGTTAAATTTTTGCCCATCATTTCTTCCCGCCTTTCTTTAAGAATTGGTTCAATTCCTGCTTCTGTTCCTTTAGATGCCATGACTCCTCGGCATATACATGGTTAAACATTTCGAGCGGGTCGGATTTCGGATACCCTTCGGCCTTTTTAAGGTGAGCATCAATCAGTTCGTTGAATTGCTTTAACACCAATTCTTCCTGTTCTTCATTCCAATGCCCCTCTTTATTCAAATACTTTCTAAGACGTGTAATCGGATCCCTGTTTTCCCTCCAGAACGTTGAAATTTCATCCTGATCGCGATATATGTTCGGATTGTCTGCAGTAGTATGGGCGCCATAGCGAAAAGTAATGGCTTCGATTAATGTAGGCCCTTCCCCTTTAAGCGCTCTTTCAACAGCCTCCTTTACAGTCATCCATACTGCAAAAATATCATTTCCATCCACTCGAACCCCATGGATGTCATAAGCAGCAGCCCGCTGGGATATTGTTTTGGATGCCGATTGCTTCTCAAAAGGCACACTGATTGCGTAGCCATTATTTTGGCAGAAAAAGATTGTCGGAGTTTTATATACGCCGGCAAAATTCAGTGCTTCATGAAAGTCCCCTTCAGAAGTCGCTCCATCACCAAAATAGGCTATGCTAACATTCTTTTCGCCTTTAATCTTACTTGCCCAAGCCGTTCCAACTGCATGAAGCATTTGAGTGGCAATTGGAACACTTGGAGGCAATAACCTTTTTCCTTCTGGACAAATCGAACCATCAAAATGTGCCATCCAGTATAGGAAAACACGGTATAATTCCTGTCCATGAATGATTGCCGCTCCATGATCACGGTATGTGGGAAACATCCAGTCCCCTGCCGCCAATGCCAAAGCGCTTCCTGCTTGGGAAGCTTCCTGCCCTTCGAAAGGTGCATAAGTCCCGATCCTGCCTTGGCGCTGGAGATTAATTGATTTTCGGTCAAATGTTCTGAGCAGGAGCATGCTCTCATACATCTTTAACATAAGTGATTTATCGATTTTTCCATCAATCGTTTCAATGATTTCCCCATCTGGAGTCAATACACGAAAAATTTCCGGCTCAACTCCACTTGAATACGCTTTCATTATTGGGTTTCCCGTCTTTTCCATTTCATTTCTCCCCTTAAGATAGATTTGTTTTGCAAACTTACCTAGGTTTTGAACAGTCATGAAATAACAGCCCAAAATGTTTTTATTGGTCTTTATATCTGTGATTAAATGCTGTTTCATAAACTACATTTCCTTATATAAAAGGATAATACATCCAGGTTTTTAATAATATGTTAAATAGAATGAATTTTTTACATATTACCTTTATTTAGAATATGTTTTCAGATACCTCACCTTCATTTTGAAAATGAGAACCTTTAATGGGGAAATTTCAAATTGATTACCAACAATTTGTGATATGCCCGATCGATTCAGAATCTTCACCCAAAAAGTATCCAGCACAAAAAAGACCCATTATATAATATATGGGGCTTTTTTGTGCTGGATACAAACTCCAAGAAATCCAGTTGCATACGGTTTTTCTAATAGAATATTCCAGTTGATCTCAGAAATCCGCTCCCTTTCCGCCGACTGTCTGCCAAGCCTCCTCGACGCAAGCGCCTGTGGGGTCTCGGCTAGCCAGTTTTTCGGCAGGAGTGTCGCATATTTCTTCAATCCATTGAGGATTAACATGAAGGGTAATCTAGTTTTTTCTAAACAAACGTTTCAGTTGATTGGAATGTAAGGTACGAGACTCCTGCGGGAAAAGCGTGGCCAAGGGAGACCCCGCAGACGAGCGCCGAGGAGGCTCCCGGACCGCCCGCGGAAAGCGAGTGCCCGGAATGGAAATCAAAGGTAAAAAATTACTGACCCTCAAAAAAACGTTCCAGTTGATCTCAGAAATCCGCTCCCTTTCCGCCGACTGTCTGCCAAGCCTCCTCGACGCAAGCGCCTGTGGGGTCTCGGCTAGCCAGTTTTTCGGCAGGAGTGTCGCATATTTATTCAATCCATTGAGGATTACGGTAAAAAACATGAAGGGTAATCTTGTTTTTTCTAAACAAACGTTTCAGTTGATTGGAATGTAAGGTACGAGACTCCTGCGGGAAAAGCGTGGCCAAGGGAGACCCCGCAGGCGAGCGCCGAGGAGGCTCCCGGACCGCCCGCAGAAAGCGAGTGCCTGGAATGGAAATCAAAGGTCAAAAAATTACTGACCCTCAAAAAAACGTTCGAGTTGATTTCAGAAATCCGCTCCCTTTCCGCCGACTGTCTGCCAAGCCTCCTCGGCGTAAGTGCCTGTGGGGTCTCGGCTAGCCAGTTTTTCGGCAGGAGTGTCGCATATTTCTTCAATCCATTGAGGATTACGGTAAAAAACATGAAGGGAATCTAGTTTTTTCTAAACAAACGTTTCAGTTGAATGGAATGTAAGGTACGAGACTCCTGCGGGGAAAGCGTGGACAAGGGAGACCCCGCAGGCGAGCGCCGAGGAGGCTCCCGGACCGCCCGCGGAAAGCGAGTGCCTGGAATGGAAATCAAAGGTCAGAATTACTGAACCTCAAAAAAACGTTCGAGTTTCGAGTTGATCTCAGAAATCCGCTCCCTTTTTGCATTTCAGTATAAATGGTTAGAACTCGCACCGGAAATAGCACCCAAAATTAGAAAAGATCTATTTTTCAAATGTTCCTTTCACGACTGCTTCACCATCTTTGACCATGATCTGCCCCATCGCGATAACACTATTTATTTCTAAAGTTTGTTGATTCATCATGACGATATCGGCGTCCTTACCTACTGAAAGTTGTCCCTTTGCAGAAAGCTTTAAAATTTTTGCCGGGTTTTCCGTCACAACTCGTATGGCATCGGCAATTGTCACTCCATCCTCGAGGACCGCATCGACAACACAATCATATAAGGACATGCATGTACCAATGTTCAAACCGCAAAGGTTGCCGCTTCCATCGAAGTCTGGCAGGCTGGCTTGCCCATCTGAAGTTATGGTGATCTGCCCGATTTCAACACCTTTTTCTAGTGCCATTTTTATTGCTGTACTTGCTTTGACCTCCCCTTCTTCGAGGAATTTTTGGATTGTACTTGTCGTAAAATCTATATACCCCCCTTTCTTTGCATATTCCACCCCTGCATTGAATAAATGCGGATTTCGGTTTATATGTGTAGGGTAGAACTGAGTGATCGGTATTTCCGTTGTCTCGACCACTTCTTCAATTACATGCAAATGATCTAGACTGTCGCCGACATGAATGTTGACGATACCGCTTTTCCCGGACAACAGACCCCCATTACGCGCCTGCGAGGCCAGTTTAGCGAGTTCAGCTGCAGTCGGCTGCGAGGAACGATGATCTGCAATGGCTATTTCGCCAACACCGATAATTTTATCCACAAGAATCAAATCATCCTCGATCTTACCGGTTAACGTCTTGACTGGAACTTGATACGAACCAGTCTGAACGAAGCAGCTAATTCCTTCTTCTTCAAGCGCTCTCGCTTTAGCGAGCAGTGCAGGCATCGTCCTTGTCGTTCCATCTGTGCCGATGACCCCCACCAATGTCGTTATACCAGCTAAAGTGGCATCCGTTAATTGGATTTCAGGTGTCCTCGTTTTAAAGCCCCCTTCCCCGCCTCCTCCGATAATATGTACGTGAGCATCTATAAAACCCGGAGCCACAATTTGACCACTCGCATCAATCACTTTCATTTCAACGAAATTGGCAGGTACATCAATCTTGTCCTCAATGAAGCCAATTTGCTTTCCCACCAAGAGGATATCTTTTTGGCCCATATATTCCGGACCATAAAGCTCCCCATTTTTAATAAGTGTGAGCATTGTTCATTCCCCCTCCCAAAATTGAAATTTTCAAATAGGTTTCAAAATCTTTCACTCGGGTAAATATACAACATGACCCGCTAACAATTACATAAAAAAGTCCAAACATACTTGTTCATTTTTAAAAGTTGTAGCTGAATTGACATCTTGATTATGCTTTTCCAAAAGTATAAAAACAAAAGGAGTTAACGACATGAATAAAGTGATTTCTTCTGACATTAAAACAAATAAAAGATTATCCATGCGACAAATCATGAACCTATATCAAGTTACAAAAGAATTTAAAGGGAATATATATTTCATCTGCAACCATAAATTGGTCGATGCCAAGAAACTTTCGACTTTCGTATCCTTTGTGCTCATTCTTCAAGAGTGTGCAACCATGAAAGTCATACTTGAAGGCGAGAATGTACATGCCATGCTTGAAAAAGTACAGGCTATTTGTAAAGAAAATGAAAGTGCATTTCATTTCCAATCGAACCAAACCGTAAATATTTGAATTGATTCCAACTACATTTTGAAGAGGGTGTATTTATATGAGAACCATTTTAATGGTGATAGGCGCAATCGTCGTAATCGGCATAATAGCAAATCTCATTTTTTAAGAATGATGAAAGACTGTCAATGATTGACAGTCTTTTTTTTGTTGATTTAATTAAGAAGGGCTTGTTCATGCTCCAGACTTGAGAATTACCACGGAACCTCCCAGTCCCTCCATTTATTCAAGCCTTCCCGTATTTCATTTCCTTTATCAATCCAATATTGTCTCCTTTTCTCCTCTTCTGCCTTTTCCTGTTGCTCAGCAATAATTGCCTGTTGTTCTGCTATAAGCGGACCGATATCTTGAGCTTTAAAAGATTGAGCAGCCTGATTCTGTAAAGCTTGCGACATTATTTTTTGAAAGATGAGTGCACTTCCCTGACTGCTGTGTGTCGTTAGATAATGTTTTTCGTCTGTCTTATCATATCCTGCCCAAACAGCACCGACCAGCGAAGGTGAATATCCGATGAACCATTGATCTTTAACCCCTGATATTCCTTCGATTGGAACTTGTGTGGAACCTGTTTTACCTGCTATTTCATAACCGGAAACAGCCGCGTTTTTCGCTGTGCCATATTCCACTGTTCCTAGCAGCATGGCATTCATTTTGTCGACGGCGCCTACAGAGGTCACTTTGGTGCTATTCTCTTTCCAGGCGGCAACCTCTTTTCCATCGGCATTTTCTATTCTTACAATGGCATGGGTTTCCATCCGTTCGCCTTCGTTGGCGAAAGCTGAAAAGGCTCCTGCCATCTGCAGCGGGGATACACCTTTCTTCATCCCTCCTAAAGCGATCGACAGGTTTCGATCATCCTTGTCATATGGAATCCCAAACCGCTTAAGTGAATCAAGCCCCTTATCGATGCCAATCTCATTCAATAGCCAAACCGTCGGTACATTCAAGGAATTCATCACCGCTTCATACATGGGGACTTCTCCTTTATATTCACCACTCAGGTTTGTTGGCTCATATTCACCGAAGCTCATTTTTTCATCCTTTAAAGGGTCAGTGATATCATATCCCTCTTCAACTGCTGGCGTGTAAACGACAAGCGGTTTAATGGATGAACCAGGAGACCTTGTCAGTTGGGTTGCCCGGTTATATCCCATGAATTGATGTTCACCTCTCCCGCCGACAAGTGCTTTTATGCCGCCCGTTTCAGGATCAAGAAGGACAGACCCGCTTTGAACCAGTTCCTCTGTACTCGTTCCAACCGGAAAATTGGCTGCATTCTCATATACGGCTTCTGTAGCCTGCTGCATGGATTGGTCCAGAGCCGTGTAAATTTTATACCCCTTTGAAAGCAGATCCTCAAGCTTAATTCCATATTTACTCGATGCTTCCGATAAAACATGATCGACATAATAAGGATACTTACCTCTTAATGGATCGGTTTCCTTCTCCCCCATAAGAAGTGTTACCGAATCTTTTTTTGCAGCCGCTTCTTCATCTTTCGTCAAATAACCATGTTCCTCCATTCGCGAAAGAACCAAATCACGCCGCTTCATTGCTCCGTCCAAATTCTTGTATGGATCAAGTTTGGATGGCAAGTTAATGACTCCCGCCAGCAAAGCTCCCTCGGCAACGGTCAATTCAGAGACCTCTTTGGAAAAATAAATATTTGCAGCCTTTTTGATTCCCCATGCCCCATGGCCAAAATAAACTTGATTCAAATACATTTCCAGAATTTCATCTTTTGTATATTGATTTTCAACCTCCTGGGCCAGAAAAAACTCTTCTATCTTCCTCTTCAGTGTTCGATCTGATTCCAGCATCGTGATTTTCACAAGCTGCTGGGTGAGCGTGCTCCCGCCTTCAACAACACTTCCAGCCTTCGCATTTTTAACCAAAGCCCGCATGATCCCTTGATAATCTATGCCGTGATGTTCATAAAAACGGTGATCCTCAATGGAAACCACCGCTTGTTTCATATGTTCCGGTATTTCATCTATCGGAACACCTTCGGATTTATTTGCCGTGATCGTACTGGCTAGATTCCCATCCAGATCATAGATTCCTGTAGGTTGCTGAAGACTATTTTCAAGATGACTTATATCAGCACCCTGCCTGAAATACAATAGTGAACCGGCGCCTAAAACCACAATCGCCAATATTATAATTAGACCTAATTTCACTAACCCTCTCATTTGTACCCCCATTTTCCCATCTGCGACATGTTTCATTAAAAATATTTTACCCTTTTTGTTAAAGAAAACTCTTCGATTGAATAAAAGGCGCCCTTTTCCTGCAGCACTATACTCGCGAATCGGCATCCTTGCCGATGATATCCCTACATCTTCTGAGCATGCCAATTAACTGAAGGACCCAGATTTCATCCTACCATCTTAACTATGCTCGTATCTATCCTTTACCCGTAAAAGGCAATCTATATACCGATTGAAGGCGTGAATCCACTTAAAAGTGGGTATAACACTTTTAATGGCTTATAACGGGGAGAGATGATAGTAATGAAAGACTTAAAACATATTGTCGTCGCTTTTGATGGAAATGAAGAGAGTAAACGTGCCGTCGAATATGGAGCAACATTGAAAAAGGCCTTTCCAAAAGCCGAGTTGACCGTAGTTCATGTCCTAAATGATAAGGTTGAACAGCGTATCATGGGTAACGCCTCGGCGCCGGGGTTCGTACCCTCTGCCGGATTTTATGTGGATCCAGTCCAGACACATCCTGTTCTTGAAGTTGATCAGCCAAGAGATCAAAAGGTAAATGACACCCCTTCCGCCGTCGAGAATAGTATTCAGAACGCAGAAAGTAATACGTTGAGATTGTTAAGTGAGTATCAAGTTAAGGGAAGATTCGAACTATTGGAAGGATATGCGCCAGATAGCGTATGTGACTTTGCAGCAAGAACTTCAGCTGATCTTATCGTTGTCGGCAATAGCGATAAAAGCGGTTTGGAAAAATTCTTCCTTGGCAGTACAAGTAGTTCCATTGCGAAAAACGCACCATGTTCGGTATTCATTGCAAAATGAAGATTGAGCGGGTTCACCCTGACTGGCTCCGAAAAAAGGGGTTCGGAATGGTCTCACCCCGAACCATGATTTTAAAGGAAAACTTGATTATCCTTCATGTTTTTTACTTGTTTATACGGATGAAACCTCATTGCATTAAAGAAATTTGAGACACACCTGCAAGAATAACTGGCTAGCCGAGACCCTGCAGGCGCTTGCGGTGAGGAGGCTTGGCAGACAGTCAGCGGAAAGGGAGCGGATTTCTGAAATCAAGTGGAACTTTTTTCATTTGTCTACAGTCTAAGGCCGGATTCTTATAGAATCCGGCCTTGTTGTTAATAGGATTTTTTCAGTATTACATTTGGAGCAGCCGGAAAATACCGGGGTGCTAATTGCTGCCCAAAACCTCATCCTGTATCAGTGCTAACTATCAGGTTCAAAATGCCTGAACCTGAACCGTTCACTCCCAGCATTTTGGCTCCTTGTGGAAGTATTTAATTTTCGATCATCGGTTAGAATATACTATTAGTTTCTCTAAATGATTAAAGAAACTGTACATGTCATCAAAACTCACTATTTTTACCATTTAATGTAAATATTATTTTGTTTATCCAACTTCTTTACAGACCTTCAATACACCTGCCGTTAACCAAGTTAGGTGGCTAAATACGACAATTTTTCTATAGACTCACTAAGGTTTGATTTGGTATCTTTATTAAGCCTAATTTACATTGGGGAGGGAATGGACATGGATAAACATTCGATATCAGCTGAAAAAGGCGCCTACATAAGCATTGCCGCTTACATATTCTTGTCTGCTCTTAAATTGTCATTTGGTTATTTCGGTGACTCTAAAGGGCTTTGGGCTGATGGTTTAAATAATACCACCGACATCATCGCTTCCATAGCCGTTTTGATTGGTTTGAAAATTTCAAAGAGACCTCCTGATGATAATCATTCATATGGTCATTTACGGGCGGAAACAGTAGCGTCGTTGGTAGCTGCCTTCATCATGATAACAGTGGGCCTTCAGGTTGTATTCAGTGCCATTGAATCCTTCTTTCACCAAGATTCAACAACCGTTCCCAGTATGCTGACCGGTTATGTCGCTCTATTCTCTGCAATCTTCATGTATGGAATCTACCGTTATAACCTTTCTTTAAGTAAAAAAATCAACAGCTCTTCCATCTATGCCGTTGCACAGGATAATCGGTCCGACGCCCTTGTCAGTGTTGGAGCTTTCATTGGAATCATCGGTACTAAGATGGGAATCCCTTGGCTGGATGCAATAGCTGCAGCAGTCGTGGGGGTCATCATATGCAAAACGGCCTGGGATATCTTTCGTGATGCCTCCATCTCTTTAACCGATGGTTTCGACGAGCAGCTCCTGCAAAAGATCGGACAAACCATTATACTGACAGAGGGTGTTAAAGACATGAGTGAAATTAAAGCCCGGATGCACGGAAGTGAAATCCTTCTCGAAACTACCGTTCATGTCAACCCTCTTTTGACCGTCATTCAAGGTCATGATATTACAATTAAAATCGAAGAAAATCTTTTGAAGGAATATAATATCCAGCATGTAATCGTTCACATCGAACCATATGCATTTCATAAAAAAGGTAACCGTCATTAACTGCGGATACCTTTTTTTGTTATTAATTCCTGTAATTACTGTAATAAAACTGTGTCAAAAAAAGGTATTTATTGCTTAATTGCCGAATATTTATCCAATTGACACATGTTAAAAGAAGAGTAATCTGTTATCATGAAAACTATATGTAATTATTTTGATATTTTGTAAATTTATTCAAATAAAGTACTTTCTGGGTCAAAAGTAAATTCATTTTCCTACAGTATGGAGGGCAAAATGGTATCTAATCGAGAAATGACCATTCACTTTTTATCTTCTCAAAAAAACAGTATCATTTCCAAATGGAAAGATGAGTTGCTGCATTTACCGGACGGATATCTGGGGTATTTTAAAGGAGAGGTGGAAAATATTTTTAACCTGCTAATGGATCAGCTTGGAAAATCGGACGCTGAACAAGACGATGTACTGAAGGTCGTAGGGGAAAAAATTACGGCTGATCGAGTTAGTAAGCAATTGGATATGGAAAATTTCTTTTCCACTGTAACCATCGGGAGATCCATCATCATAGAGCACATTTTGAATTCCGAAGCACCCAAGGAAGAAATATCGGATCTAATTAAACAAGTAAATGTTTACTTCGATAAACTCATTCATTATGCATTATCCCATTATACCGAATTGAAAACGATGGAACTTGAAGAACGCTATCAATTCATAAGCCCAAACCATAAAGACCGTTTGACACTCCTTGGCCAAATGACCTCAAGCTTTGTCCATGAATTCAGAAATCCACTGACTTCCATCATGGGATTCATACAATTGTTACAGGCAGAACAACCTGAGATAAAATACCTTGATATCATTTCAAAGGAATTGGATCAGCTCAATTACCGGATCACACAATTTCTTAATATTTCCAAAAAGGAAACTTCAACATCACAACCTGATCTATTTTCCATTGCTCAGCTTGTGAATGAGGTGATCGAATTTTTATATCCCAGCATTTTGGAAGTTAATGCTTCCATTACATGTAATATTGCCGAGGATGCCGTAATTTCCGGTTCCAAAGAAGAATTCCGTCAAGTTTTACTTAATATTATATTAAATGCTCTTGATGTGGTTGCAGGGATGCCTTCCCCATCCATTTACATTTCAGGCTCTGAATCACCACCCGGCATTCTTACTTTAAATATATCGAATAATGGGCCGAAGATACCTGACGACGTCCTGCCGAATATTTTTGAACCATTCATCACCACAAAAAAAAGGGGAACGGGATTGGGGTTATTCGTCTGTAAAGAAATCGTTTTAAAGCATCAAGGAACCATATCCTGTCACTCTACCGATTTCCTTACGACCTTTTCCATACAATTAAAAACTAAATAATGGATAATTATCCTTTTTTCCTTAGGCTTTTAGTGTGAAATTTTTGACTGATTGACGTCCAGTTACTTATACTAATAGGAAGGTTCCACTACTAATCGAGGTGAATGATCCTATAGATTGAAAATAAAAACCATAATAATTTCATACAAGATAGACGATACTTATTTTTCCATCTAACATTTTAATATCATTTCATTCATTATTGGTTTTGGGAGGTGACTGGGATAATTAAATCGTTCGGCACATCTGGCGATTCAAGTCCCACACTAATTGGACATATTAAGTTTTTTATTTGTCATTATTTTAATTGCTTTAACAGCCTTTTTTGTAGCTTCGGAATTTTCGATCATAAGGGTTCGTAGCTCTAGGATCGATCAATTGATTGAAGAGGGAAACAAAAAAGCCATAGCGGCAAAGAAGGTTACATCCGATCTTGATGAATACCTATCCGCGACACAGCTTGGAATTACCGTTACTGCCCTTGGATTGGGGTGGCTGGGACAACCGACCGTCCTTAAATTGGTTGGCCCCTTATTCAATGCCTTGAATATCCCTCAAGAAGTCACAAACATTCTGACATTTGTCATTTCATTTTCCCTGATAACGTTCCTGAATGTGGTTGTTGGTGAATTGGCTCCAAAGACGGTTGCCATCCAAAAGGCTGAGCAAGTGACCTTGGCAATTGCCGGCCCGCTGATTTTTTTCCATAAGATAGCCTTTCCCTTCATCTGGGCCTTGAATCATTCTTCCCGATTCGTTGTCGGATTATTTGGCTTTAAGCCAGCATCCGAAAGCGAAATAGCCCATACGGAAGAAGAATTGCGTTTCATCCTATCAGATAGCTATAAAAGCGGGGAGATTAACCAGTCGGAATTTAAATATGTAAATAACATCTTTGAATTCGATGATCGTGTTGCCAAAGAAATCATGGTTCCAAGGACAGAAATCATGACCATATCCAAGGATGAAACGGTACAGGAATTCGTCGATGTAGCCAAATTGGAAAAGTACACTCGATATCCTGTTGTCGAAGGTGATAAAGACCATGTCATCGGCTTAGTGAACTTAAAGGAAGTTTTCTCGGATCTTATTAAGAACCGGGAAATCCATATCAAAGCGATTGAAAATTACGCTCGTCCGATCATCCGGGTAATGGAAAATATACCAATTCACGATTTGCTGTTAAAAATGCAAAAAGAACGCATTCATATGGCTATTTTGATGGATGAATACGGCGGAACTTCCGGACTTGTCACAGTCGAGGATATCCTCGAGGAAATCGTTGGGGAAATTCGCGATGAATTCGATATCGATGAAGTTGCCTCAATCAGGAAAATTAATGATGGACATTATATTTTAGACTCTAAACTTCTTGTAAAGGAAGTGAATGATCTACTTGGCATTCACTTGGAAGAAGATGATGTCGATACTATAGGCGGATGGGTCCTTACTGAAAACTATGATGTGAAGGTAGGGGACATCATGGAAAGAGACGGATTCTGCTTTAAAGTGATTGAAATGGAAGATCACGCCATTCGTTCTATTGAGGTCACAAAAAAGGTCGTACAGCTTCCTTTGGGAGAAGACCTTACCCAAGGATAATGATTAAAAACAGCCACGTAATAGGTTATTTTACGTGGCTGTTTTTTCGATTTGTTCATTTATCGGGAAACCGTCCCACTTTTTTGACCGTTACGATTGGAGGTGTGCTCTTTTTTTTCCATAAGATATACAGCACGATAAAGATAAAGGAAAAACCAGCAGCCGGAATAAGATAAGGTTCAGTTATTTCCCGGATTTGCTGCCAATTCTCGCCGAGGATCCTTCCTAAGGTCAGGAACAATATGGTCCAAGGTATGACAGCCGCAACCGTATAAAATATAAACTTCCATACGGACATCCTCGCAATTCCAGCAGGGATGGAAATAGCATGGCGAACCACCGGAATGAATCGAGCCGTAAAAACCACGCCTACGCCATAACGCTTAAACCACTCTTCAGCATTTACAATATGATTTTCTTTAATTAGAATATATTTTCCATATTTCAAGAGAAAGGGCCTGCCTCCATAATAACCAGCCCAATAGAGAAATAATTGTGCCATCGTCCCGCCGGCCACACCTGCAAGAACAGCTCCCCAAAAATTCATTTTCCCCAGGCCGACCACATAACCACCGTATCCGAGAACAAGCTCACTCGGGATGATTTCAACCATCAGCCCCAATAAAATCCCGATATATCCCATTTCCGCAAACCAATTCAATATCGTCATAATAAGCTGTGATATCATGCTATCGGACTCCCCTTACCGCTAAATTCAAATTGTTTGTCCTTCTATCCTATTCAGCTCATGACGTTCTATTCGATTTTTCATATCCAGTTTCACAAGCATCACATTTAGGAATGCATAAAAAAAGACCAGCTGCTATGTACTCCGGTCTCTTTACATCAATATTCTTTTAGTTCCCCTTTTGGGGAAAATTGAGAAAAACAGCGGTGGTGAGTAAGGATGAATCATTTTGTGAAACATTAGTGAAAATCTCCTGCCGTGATTTCGTTTTTTCAATATGAATCCCGAGATCTTTATACTTGTTGATTATTTGATTATTCATGCTCACCCTCCCTTTCTGCTGTACCGTTATCCTTTAACTTCCCATTTAACGAAGTGATAAAACCTGTTTAAACAATTCGATCTAAAAAACAATCAATTGACTTGAATGGTCTGCAGTTGATGTTCATGCACTTCGTCTTTTTCAACATGTACCTGCACCTTATAGGTTCCCGCTTCTTCGAAAGATACCTTATTTAGATATGTTCCATTTCCATCTTCTTCAGCTTTGGTGAAATGACTTTCTTCACTGCCTTCCTTCCACACCTCGAAATTCACATCTGCATTTGTCAGTGGCTTCCCATTCAATTCAACTGTCGCTTCAAAGTTCGAACTGTTTCCTGCCTTTACAGGGTTACTTTGAAACTCGATAGATACATCCGTACTAGGATGAACCGATGCACCTTCACTTTCATGTTCTGGAACGACAACTTCTTTTTCAGGCATTACATGAAGGCCTTCAGCCGTTACATGGGAGACTACAATATATTTGCCTTGTTCTTCAAAAGTATGCATCACTTGATACATGCCACTTCCAGTATTCTTTGCTTCAAGCATTTCCCGTTTATCCTGTCCGGACTTTCTCACTTCAAACAGTACCACATCAGCTTCATTCACCAATTGGCTTCCCTGTTTCACTGTCGTTTCAAGAATGACTTCTTTTCCTGGCTCCAATTTCCCTTTAATGACAATCGATGCATCCATCGATTCTGGAACAGCACTGTTCACTTCCTTATCCTCTGGCATTTCAGATTCTTGACACCCTGCCAACATGACTAACAAAGCAGTGCACATATAAAGTTTTTTCATATGAACTTCCCTTTACTATTTATTAGACTAAAAATCTGTCCTCTTCATATTGCCCATCCTTTCCTTTTTTCTGATTTTTATACATAATTTAAGATCAAATAGTTCGCATCACGGTGACTGAAGTCAGCATGGCTACCGCGATGATCGTTAAAAATGAATATAAAAAGATTGAAGTCCCCACAACGCTCAATCCGCAAAGCAGTACACATCCATCAATGAAAAAAATAAGCAGACCTACATTGAGTCCACTCTTCCTGGAAATGATCTGTGCCAACATATCCGTTCCGCCTGTAGAGGTCCCATACCGAAGCATCAAGCCGATTCCAAGTCCAATCAACCCTCCCCCGATAATCGCACTTACATAAATGGGAAGGTTCCATCCTGTGACGGCGTCGGAAAAAATATCGATGCATAAAGAGGAAAAAAGCAAGCCATGCAAGCTGTTCAGAAATAATTTTTTTTCAAAATACCAAGCATATATATATAATGGAATGCTGCTCAAAATCACACCCAGTCCAGTCGGAAGTCCTATATAGTAATGAAAAATCAGCCCAATCCCTATCATGCCGCCATCCAATAAATGATAAGGTATCAGAAAAAAATTGATTCCCACACCCACTAGCATGCTGCCGGCAATGATCGCTGCCATCCTTTCCATGATTTTCATGGCTGCCACCCCCTTTGATTCTTGCTTTTAAAACTTGTCTTGGTTTCTATAGAATATGTTTGTACCATCCAAAAAATAATGAACTGACCAATTTTTTATGAAACGGCCTCTAGTTTTCTGAATATTCTATAATATGTTACAATAAAGTAGAGAAAACAGTCAAAAACAGCTAATTATTAGCTCAAATTGATCCTTTACAAGCAATTTACCGGATTTAAGGTGCAGTAAGCTGTTTGACTGAATGATTAACTCTTTCTATAATGAAAGTATTTAATTAATTAGATTGAGGTGATTTGATGGGGCATTAAAGAATGTTCGTTTTGACGGACGGACGCTGCTTTGCGTAACGGATATGGGCATCCTTTTGGAAAATGGCTGCACTCCTTCAGACAGAAATTCTTCTATTTCCCGTCTACGCATCGCTAATCGGCATATACTATTATTCTCTTCATCACTTAAAGATATGGGAGTTCAAGCGGCTGCACATCTATTACCACAGGCTTTTTTGAAGTAATCCCAAAAATATTCAGCACGGCAAAAAAAATATACTTGTATATTTTAAAAATGTAGGAGGTGTACTCCTTATTCGTCTCGAAGGCGAGTTAAGGGAGACTATTTGGACATAATAAACTTGGTTCTTATTGCCATTTTGATTGCTTTAACAGCATTTTTTGTAGCTACGGAGTTTGCGATTGTTAAAGTGAGAAGCACGAGGGTCGATCAATTAATTGAAGAAGGAACGCCGAATGCTCTTTCAGCAAAGAAAGTCATATCCAACCTGGATGAATACCTCTCAACATGCCAGCTCGGAATTACCGTTACCGCTCTAGGGCTTGGGGTGCTTGGGGAACCGACAGTTGAAAAGATTTTGCATCCACTCTTGAATCAATTGAATCTCCCAAATTCAGCTTCACATGCACTCTCGGTTGCAATTGCCTTTTCTCTCATTACCTTCATGCACGTGGTTGTTGGGGAATTGGCACCAAAAACATTGGCGATTCAAAAAGCGGAGCAAGTCACTTTATTGGTTTCCAAACCTTTAATTGGTTTTAACAAAATCATGTATCCATTCATCTGGGTACTGAATGGCTCTGCAAGGACGCTTACAAGAATGCTAGGATTAAAAGCGGTTTCCGAACATGATTTGGCTCATACAGAAGAAGAGCTTCGAATCATTGTTTCCGAAAGCTACAAAAGTGGCGAAATTAACCAATCAGAGTTTAAATATGTGAATAAGATTTTTGAATTCGATGATCGGATCGCAAAAGAAATCATGGTTCCACGTACAGAAATTGCAACGGTATCCAAAGATGATACGATCCAGCAGTTTTTCACCGTAATGGCGGAAGAGAATTTTACACGATATCCTGTCATTGACGGTGATAAAGATCATGTTATCGGAATGGTCAATATCAAAGAGCTATTCACTGAAATGATAGACAAGAACAATCAGTCAGCGTCAACGATCGAGCGATATGTTCGTCCGATCATCCGTGTCATTGACAGTATCCCGATTCACGATTTACTTTTAAAAATGCAAAAGGAACGGATTCACATGGCTATCCTCATGGATGAATACGGCGGTACATCAGGTTTGGTGACCGTGGAAGATATCCTTGAAGAAATCGTTGGCGATATCCGCGATGAATTCGACCTGGATGAAGTTCCGGATGTCCGCAAATTAAAAGAAGATCACTACATCATCGATGCCAAGGTATTAGTCAGTGAAGTGAATGATTTACTTGGATTGGATATCAATGATGAAGATATTGATACGATGGGTGGATGGATCCTTACCGAGAATTATGAGGCCAAACAAGGTGATATCCTGACTTATGGTCCCTATAACTTTAGGATAAAGGAAATGGAAGAACACCATATTCGTTATATTGAAATATATAAACAAGCAAAAGTCGTAAGCGAAGTGAAAGAATTCCCGATCATATCACAAACCGAAATCGTTTCATGATAATAACCCCCGTTCCTAAAAACAATAGGAGCGGGGGTTATTTTTTTCAACTGGTACATGAAATTAAATAAATACATATTATATAAAACCTGCTTCATTTAACATTGGATGATTACATGAAGTATAGTTCTACCTTTATTGTTTCATACTGTTAAAAAAGCGATACTTTTTGAAGGAGTGAGGAATCATGAAACTCATAACCATTTGCCAGCACTGCAAAGGAAAAGGTAAAACCCGTTACCTGCAATTCTTCTCCCGAGACTGCAATCATTGCAACGGTCAAGGTAAAGCGGTAAAAGATATGTCAAATTTAAGAAATCAGGCCAAAAACATCTAATACTCTTTCATATTTTGAAGTTGGTTTTGATGACACCTGCCCTCTTTAGCGTATCATAAACAATCAGTATCGAAGGTCCAAGGAAAAGCCCAAGGAAACCAAGCATCTTAAAGCCTAAATAAAGACTGACCAACGATGCCAAGGGGCTTAATCCCATATTTGCTGAATAGATTTTTGGTTCGATGGTCCTTCTTATGATGGTAATCACCAGGAATAGGATGATGAGGCCAATACCAAGATGATGATTTCCTTGAGCCCAAACGATCGCTGCCCAAGGAACCAGTACAGATCCCGTCCCCAAGATAGGAAGAATGTCCACAACCACTATTAACAGTGCCAATGGAATCATATACTTCACATTTAACAACCATAGTCCTCCATAAGCCATGATGAACGTTATTAAACTCAACAGAATTTGCGCCTTTATGAAGCCTACGGCTGCCATACTTAAATCTTGATAAACTAGCGAAATCTTTTGATAGGTGGATGTCTTTAAATAAAGGATCGCCTTTTTTCTTAATTTAGGCAAATCAAGACTGAATAAGAATAAAGCGATTAAGTAAATTAAAAAGTCAATGAAAAATCCCGGAATGAGTGTAACGAACTGAACCATATCCTGAACAAAGCCCTCTGTGAACCCCTCCAGAGCCATGACTCCCTTTTCCATCGTCTGTTCTATCGATTGAATGAGATTTGGCGGCAAAGTTTGGGAATACCGTTCCCATTGCCTAATGACTGGCAATATAGCCGTCAAATACACTTCACGTATGAAACCGGGAAATTCCTCCGAATAGACAATGACCTTCTTGATTAATACCGAAAAGGAAAAATAAGTGATGCTTATAAGCCCGCCTACATATAAAACAAACGAAATCAATACTGCCCAAAAACGATGCAGCTTTGCCGTTTCACCAATCATTCGGACCAATCCATCCAAAAGAATGGCGGTGAGCAACGCTAAAATCAACGCCCATGAATAGGGAATGACGATTAATATGACTAAAAGGAGAATCCCCCTCCAAAACCAGCGAAAAAAGACGGCGACATTCACTGAACAAACCCTCCTTGCACTTTCCTGTTCTCCTTATATTTATGAAACGGGGTCACATATATTTCGCTTATACGTTTTATTTTCACAATAAGGGGAAAAAGGGATATAAAGAGATGGAGGGATTGACATTGGATAATAAAGATAAAGAAAAGTATCTTGAAGAGCGTAATGATAAATCCAAGGCCTTCAAGAAAAACCAGGAAAAACAGCTGGAACGTGATCAAGTGGTCATGCCCATTGATGATTTACCAATTGATGAAATTAAATATGAACATCAAGAAGAACGAAATAAAAAAGAAACAAAGCACCGCTCCACCAGCGAAAAGTTTTAAACAAAAACCAGCCACTTTTGAGGCTGGTTTTTGTTTGCAGGATATAATTGCATTCTGCTCCAAGGTAAGGTGGCGTTTTTGACTTTCACCAATTCTCGGCGGCAATTTGATACTTGCTAATGGAACATTCTAACTAAATGTTATAACAAAGTGGATTGGAGAGGAAGGTACGAGACTCCTGCGGGGAAAGCGCGTCCAAGGGAGACCCCGTAGGCACAAGCCGAGGAGGCTCCCCGGACCGCCCGCGGAAAGCGAGTGCCTGGAGCGGAAATCCACGTCCAAATTATACTAGCCATAAGAAGGGGCCGGAAAACGTATCTTTCTTTAATTGATGTACCGGCAACACCTTCAACTTCTCATGTATGGTTTCTAACCAAATGTTATAACAAAGTGGATTGGAGAGGAAGGTACGAGACTCCTGCGGGGAAAGCGAGTCAAGGGGAGACCCCGCAGGCACAAGCCGAGGAGGCTCCCCGGACCGCCCGCGGAAAGCGAGTGCCTGGAGCGGAAATCCACGTCCAAATTATACAAGCCATAAGAAGGGTCCCGAAAGCGTATCTTTCTTTAATTGATGTACCGGCAACTCCTCATGTATGGTTTCTAACTAAATGTTATAACAAAGTGGATTGGAGAGGAAGGTACGAGACTCCTGCGGGAAAAGCGCGACCAAGGGAGACCCCGCAGGCACAAGCCGAGGAGGCTCCCCGGACCGCCCGCAGAAAGCGAGTGCCTGGAGCGGAAATCCACGTCCAAATGGACAAACCAATTGTGCATATGCCCCCCCTTTGTTTTTTGATGATTTGGGAAGGCCGGGCTTTCCCTCAATCCATTAATATTTTTCCCTTCTCCGCTTTGCTTCCAAAAATAAACATTGACTGAAATAAATGATTCTTTACAATAGACTTTTAAGAATTTAAGAATATAATGGATTGGTCGACCATTATAAAGGAGAATCATATGACGAACCCTACTCAATTATTTCATCAATATTTACAAGTATCGAGATCTTTAGTCAGCAAAATGAATGAACAAATTACAACCCTTGAAATTTACCATAATCAGTGGACAATCCTGAATTACTTAAAGAACTGTGGCTATTCCACAATCCCGGATATTTGCAGTTACCTGGATGTAGATAGTGTTATCATCACACGTTCGGTCAACAGTATGGAACAGAATAATATGATTAAACAAGTTCCTGGTAAAGATGAACAGGAAAAACGAATCGAACTGACCCCCCGGGGCAAAGAGGTACATACAAAATGTCTTAAAATTGCAGAAAAAATCGAAGGAAAAGCCCTGGAAGGCATTACTGAAGAAGAACAGGAAGTATTTTTCCAGACTGTCCTTAAAATCCTTAATAATATAAGAAATTAAAATGGGTAGCTTATATCATTGTTGAATAAGTGTGAAGCAAGGCCTTTTCCTTACTTTCGCACCAAGCTATAGCCATGCCTTTTTTAAAAGCCGGATTCCAGCTTCGATTTCCCTTTCGGTTAACCCACCGTACCCAATCAAAATAGTCGGATCTTTCACATTCTTTGAATGATAAACCGATGTTGGGTGGACTTTAACCCCTACACTGGCAGCCTTCTGGATGAGCTCTGCCTCACTGCTGCCGTTTTTTACTTTTAAAAGAACGTGCAATCCTGACTTTTCACCGATTATGGCTACACGATCATGGAAGCTTTCTTCAATTGCATTCAGCAGCACCTTATTCTTTTTACGATAAATCGTTCGCATTTTATTCAGATGGCGTTCCCAATGTCCATTTTTCATAAAAAGACAGAGCGTTTCCTGAATCAGTCTGGAAACGGTCTGTTTATATCCAATTAACTTATGCTGAAAGCCGCAAGCCAACTCCATGGGTAATACCATAAATCCCACCCTGATCGATGGGATGAGCGACTTTGAAAACGTGCCTAGGTAGATGACCCTTCCATTTGTGTCCAACCCCTGCAAGGACGGAATCGGTTTGCCTGCATGTCGGAATTCCCCGTCATAATCATCTTCAATAATATAACCATTTTTTTCCACTGCCCAATTCAGTAATTCCACCCGTCTAGTTATCGGCATGATCATACCGGAAGGAAATTGATGGGAAGGAGTGACATAGGCAACATTCGCTGCACTCTCTTTCAAGGAGTCCACACTCATTCCACTTTCATCCAAGGGTATGAATGCCGTATCCGCTCCCTCCAGCCTCAGTACCTCCCTTACCCGATGAAAGCCAGGGTCTTCCAACCCAAACAACTGCTCATTTCCAAGAAGTAACCGCAGCAGATGGATGAAATACTGGGTACCTGCTCCAATGATGATTTGATCAGCCCCACAGCGGACTCCTCTCGATTGAAATAGATAGGATGAAATCTCAGCCCTGAGCCCCCATTCCCCTTGAGGGTCACCGCTCATGAACATTTCCCTTTCCTGTAGATACAACGTATTGTTCAAGCATTTTTTCCACACGGCATGCGGGAAAGAATCCACGTCCACCCGGCCATGATTGTAATCTATCTCATTTCTTTCATTTGGAGGGCCCATCATCCCTTCTGTTACAGGCAACGGCTCATTCAATGCTGAGATCGGCTCTAAATCGGCTACATAATAACCTTTCCTCAATTGACTTTCCACATACCCTTCTGCCATCAACTGCTGATAAGCCGTATCCACTGTATTCAGGCCTATCCCTAAATGCAAGGCCAGCTTACGTTTAGAAGGCAGTTTCATTCCGGCCTTTATTTGCCCATTTTGGATTTCCTTTATAAAGTATTTATACAATTGGACATATAAAGCTTCTTTATTCGTTTTATCTAAGGTTAGAGTGATTTCAAACATTTGGTCCTCCTTCAATCTGGTTCCATACATTATATCAGCATTGGTCCTTATTGAAGAACCAGAATATTTTTATAATGAAGATATCAATCAAGAGGAGGATACTATGGAACATATCGAATTGTTCGGGAAACACGTGATACTCACCCCGATTATGGAACATCATATCGAACCGCTTTATGCCGCTTCCCTGCCATCTGAAATATGGGAATGGAGCGCAACCAAAATTTTGTCATATGAAGAAGCGATTTCCTATGTAAAGGAAGGCATTCGAGCAAGGGAACAGGAACTTCATCATCCATTTGTCGTTATCGATCAAACTGATGATTCGATAGTTGGCAGCACGAGCTTAAGAAATATTCAATTTCATAATCAATCCCTGGAAATCGGCGCGACTTGGTATCATCCAGACAAATGGCGGACAGCCATTAATACAGAATGTAAGTACTTGCTACTGCAGCATGCTTTTGAAAAGTGGCAAATGAAACGGGTTGAATTCAGGACGGACGAATGCAACCAAAGATCGCGTGCAGCAATAACCAGGCTCGGTGCCCTTGAAGAAGGCATTTTGAGAATGGAGAAAAAACTGCAAGATGGAAGGATCAGGAACACGGTGGTCTACAGTATTCTCGAGCATGAATGGCCCAGTGTGAAAAGGAAATTGGAAGCCTTTTTGAAAAGGTGAAGATGAGAAAAAGAGTGCCGTTGTTATGCACTCTTTTTCTCTTGCTGCTATTTTTCATTTGAGTCTTCATGAATTTTCGATAAAGAATCCTTTTGTCTTTTCGTTGATCGAATGAATACGAAAACGCCAATCGCAAATAAAAACGGCATTAGTAAAGCAAAAAGAAGATAAATCATATCACCAAAGAACAAGTTCATTCCCCCTAAGCAATGCGACGCGCACTTTTGTCTGTTAAGCTTTTCCGTCAAACTTGGATGATCATTGCTTAGTCTAAACTTTGTGACAAGCGAATCATATCCTGGCACTTAATCCCATTTTCATAAATGGCCTCGGAATAGTTTCTATTAAAAAAATCCCGATCGACCCCAGTTATTCTAAATCCGCACTTTTGATAAAGGGCAAGTTGCCCTATCCCCGAATTTCCCGTTCCGATTTCAATCGTTTTATATCCCTGTTCCCTTGCATGGCCTATCGCGTGTTCAATCAATTGCCTGCCGATACCTCTTCCATGGTACTGTTCATCGACCGCGATGTTCATTATCTCTATCAGTTCCGGGCCTTTTTGCAGTAAAACACAAACGCCGATCATTCGCTTATCACTCACGGCAACAAAGGACGTTCCGTTCCCCAAGTATTCCTCGACCAATTCCGTTGAAGGATCTGCCAAAAGCAATAAATGCATCGGGGGTGGCTCGTCCAAGAATAATTTTCTAATTTCCATCAGCATCCAAATCCTTCTCCGTTTAGTTCTTCTACAAGCAGTTCAACCAATTCCGATGCAGGAAGTTCCCTGCTCAACTTATATCCCTGTCCTGCCCACAAAGCCATCAATTCAGGATTGTTCTTTTGTCCGGCCGCTTTTCGCATTTGTTTTGTCATGTGATGGACATAAGGATAGGCGACCGGTGCAACACTATCATATTCCGTTAAAAAGTGATTCACCAACCCGCGTGCCCTCCGGCCGCTGAAGGCTCGGGTAACAGAAGTCTTAGTAAATCGGGGATTTCCCAGCGCCGCCTTATGGACCGGACTTGCCCCGCTTTCGGGACAGCGAAGGAAAGCCGTTCCCAATTGCGCCGATGTTGCTCCCGCTTCGAGCACAGCCGCGATATCCTTTCCATGCATCAGTCCGCCCGCCGCAATGATCGGTAAGTTCAGCTCAGCTTTTATCATCCGAATCAATACTAAAAGACCGTAATCATCTTCTGTGCGGTTATCAAAGCTGGCCCGGTGACCCCCTGCTTCAATCCCCTGTACACATAGAACGTCGGCGCCTGCTCCCGCCGCCTTTTTTGCTTCCTGAAGGTTGGTTACTGTCACGGCTATAAGGGAACCGACATCTTGGAGCTCCCTTATTACATCTTCCGTTGGACATCCAAACGTAAAACTGACGATTGCGACCGCAGCCTCCTTCAATACATGTAGTTTATTCCCCCAATCATCGTCATCACTATCAGCCTTTCCAATCTCAGCCCCAACGCTCTCGGCCTCTTTTTCAATCTTTTCACGATAGGCAGATAATATATTTTCATCCACGACCCCGTTGCCTGGCACAAATACATTCACGCCAAAAGGGCGCTCAGTCAAATGGCGGGTCTGCTCTATCTCGTCCTTCAGCTCTTCTGCAGTCTTATAGCCAGCTGCAAGAAAGCCTAACCCTCCTGCAATGGATACTGAAGCCGCAAGTTTTGGAGTGGAAGCTCCTCCTGCCATAGGTGCTTGGATGATTGGATATCTCATTAACTCTTTCAACTTTCCATACAACTCCTTTTGATTTTCCTTCATGCCCTTATCATTTTTACGTTTTCTTGGTATAATGATTATCTGTAAGAGAAAAGTGTCTAAATGATCACCCTTTATATCTTGCAAATATAAAACATAGGTGGTAAATAAAAAATGGAAACAAAACCATATAGAGTATTACTTTATTATTTGTATGTACCAATCGAGAATCATGAAGAATTCGCAGCCGAACATCTTGCGGCATGTAAAGCCCTTGAATTGAAAGGCCGTATCTTGGTGGCTTCAGAAGGTATCAACGGAACAGTTTCAGGTACGATCGAACAAACCGACAAATATATGGACATGATGAAAAGCGATCCCCGCTTTGCCGATATCGTGTTTAAAATAGATGAAGCTGACGGCCATGCTTTCAAAAAAATGCATGTTCGTCCACGCAATGAACTTGTAACGCTTCGCTTGGAAGAAGACATCAACCCGAACCGTACGACAGGCAAATACTTGAGCCCGAAGGAGTTCTTCGAGCAAATGCAAGATGAAAATACCGTCGTCCTTGATGCCAGAAATGACTATGAATTTGATTTAGGACATTTCAGGGGCGCAATCAAGCCGGAAATCACGAATTTCCGTGAACTTCCTGAATGGGTCCGGGAAAATAAACAAATGTTCGAAGGCAAAAAAATCCTAACGTATTGCACCGGCGGTATCCGCTGTGAGAAATTCTCCGGCTGGCTTGTCGAAGAAGGCTTTGAAGATGTAAGCCAGCTGCATGGCGGCATCGCAACATACGGGAAGGACCCCGAAGTCCAAGGTGAGCTATGGGATGGCCAAATGTATGTTTTCGATGAAAGGATTGCTGTACCTATCAACCAAAAGGAACATGTCATTGTCGGACGCGATATTTATTCCGGTGAACCTTGTGAACGCTATGTCAATTGCGCTAACCCTGAATGCAATAAGAAAATCCTTTGCAGCGAAGAGAACGAACACAAACATATGCGCAGCTGTACTCATGAATGCCGAGTACATCCGCGTAACCGCTATGTAGTCGAGCATAACCTTTCTGAAGAAGAAGTGGCTAAGAGATTACAACTAATCGAAGAAACCATTACGGCAAAATGATTTTAGCAAACCCGAATCAGTGGACAAGATCCCTATTCGGGTTTTTTATCGATTCAAACCAAATCTTATTTCCCTATATTAAATCTATGCCTTGGACTTCATCCCACTGCAAGAATTAACTATGATCTTTTAATGCCATCTGCTTCTACTGCAATATTACTTACATTCTTACTTCTATATCACAATAGAAAAAACCTTCTTAAATCGTAAAAAGAAATAAAATATCCTCCATTAAACCATTAGCGGTCAGCAGGTTTACCTTCAATGAAAAGAGCGATTCCTCTTTAAAGGAATCGCTCTTAATTCATGTTATTTTGCCTCTGCACTTACAACAATCCCGCAAGCTTGTCTATCGCCTGCATCACCAGTTTTCAAAGTATCTGCATCCGGTCCTTTTTCTCCATTGGCTTCATAACGGTCAGGGATATTGGCAAAGTTGTCTGGATTCGCATGGACGATTACAGCCAGCTCCTCTTTCTTCAGTTGGTCTATTGTCATGTTATCCAATGTTGCCGAATATTTGGCTGTCCCATCTTCTTTTACATATAAAGGAGGCATATCCCCTGCATGTTTGGAGTGCGTTTCATCAGTTGGATTGAAGTGTCCTCCCGCTGTAGTGAAAGGGCCATCCTTGGCATCCGCCTCACATACTGCGTTTTCGTGAACATGGAATCCATGATAGCCTGGCTCAAGGCCTTCCAAAGCGGTCTCGATCACTACAGAATTCTCTTCAGAGGTAAAGTTCACCGTTCCAAGTGTTTTTCCTTCTACATCTTTAACTTCCGCTTTCACCTGCGGATCGACCTCTGTATCTGTTCCTTGTCCCACTGCATTCAAGTCCTCGGCATTTTTGTCCGCCTGATTTGAATCATCCGCTGAATTGCATCCATACAGCAAAAAGGCAGCACACATTGGGAGCACAAGCTTTTGTTTATAGTTCATGATAAAATTCCCTCACTCTCTTTTATGTATCTTCCTCTTATTACTTTCCACTATTATGGAAGAATAAACAGAAAACGGGATAAATAGGAAAATAGATTACACTAGTGAGAGTGAGCACCTTACTAAATTCACAGATAAGGATTTACAATATAGCTTAAAGGGCTCACATTTTTACAAAGTGATGACCCCGAAAGCAATGGCTGCGATCGTCATGATGATGGTTGTCCCAAACGCCCATTTAAACAGGAATTTTTGATGATCCCCAAAATCCACGCCTACAAGGCCAATCAATATGAATGTTGCAGGCACCAATGGCGATAATGGGAACCCTGCGGTCGAATGACCTAATAAAGCCGCCCTTCCGATTTTTACAGGGGCAATGCCGAAGTTCGCTGCCGTTTCACTTATTATTGGTAGAATGCCAAAATAATAGGCATCAGGTGAAAAAATGAACCCCATCGGTATGCTCGTCAACGCTACCACCAGTGGCAAATGTGCCCCGAGCCACTCCGGAATGACGGTTACGATTGAAGCAGCCATCGAGTCCATCATCTTTGTTTCTGTGAATACACCCGTAAAAATCCCGGCGGCGAAAATGAGTGTACAGATCATCACGAAACTATTGGCATGACTTAAAATCCTTTCCTGCTGTTCTTTTGGGTTAGGGAAGTTAACGAATAGTGCAATCGCAAAAGCGGAGGCAAATAAGATTTGGATCGGCAGCACTTCCATCACCAGCAAAACCATCAGTAAAATCGTCAAGGACCAATTAAACCAAAAAAGCCTGGATGTTCCTTTAGGTGCGGTTTCAACAGCTGCAGCCTGTTCGCCCATACCAGGTGGCATGTTCGTCTCCATGGAACTGACTCCTAATCTCTCCCTTTCCTTCTTGCCAAGTACATATGCCGAAAAAAGCGTCCATAAAAGACCGCAAATCATGACCGGAATGAGAGGAATGAATAACTCCGATACTTCAACCTGAAGGCTCGCGGCCGCCCTTACCAAAGGACCTCCCCATGGAATCATATTCATGACGCCAGCGGCCAAACCAACGACACAGGCCAATATGAGCCTGTTCATCCCTAATTTGATATAAAGCGGCAACATGGCCGAAACAGTGATCATGAATGTGGAAGAACCGTCTCCGTCCAAACCTACCAACATGGTTATAATGGCGGTTGCCATGACAACCTTTAGCGGATCTCCTTTTACAAAACTCAGTATTTTAGCGATCATGGGCTCGAATAACCCGACGTCAATCATTAAACCAAAATACAGAATAGCAAAAACGATCATGACTGCGGTCGGTGTCACCTTTAAAATACCCGCAACCATCATATCTCCCATTTCCGAGGCAAACCCACCAATCAAACCAAAAGCTATCGCCGTGAAGATAAAAGCGACAACCACTGATAAACGCTTCGTGATGACCAAGACCAGAAACGTTAAAATCATGCAAAATCCTAAAATCGTCAACATGTTAAAAACTCCTTTAATTGTAAAAATGAAAACATTTTTCTTTATCTTATTTTTCTGAAAAATCAATATTTTCACATTATACCATTTGCCCATTCATTAAAAAACCAGTTAAACAAATTCGTTTAATAAATTAGTTAAATTCTGTATACTATTATTTAGGAACCCGAAGTTTTTTTCGGAGGAAAGAAGTGTTGTATGTAAAATGAATGCTCACAAAATAGCAAAACGGAATCTTTTAATCATGTGGTTCGCCAATTTCTTCATAGGCGGGAGCATGACGATGGTTCTCCCATTCATATCCTTATACATTGGTACATTCGGAGATTATTCGACTCAATATATCCAGCATTGGTCCGGATGGACATTTGGAATCACTTTTGTGACTGCCTTTTTATTTTCTCCCATTTGGGGACGAATTGGTGACAGGTATGGCAGAAAGAAAATCTTGATTGCTTGTGCCTTTGGGATGGGTCTGTCCATTTTCCTGATGGGATTCGTTGAAAATGTTTGGCAGCTATTCGTCCTAAGGATGTTCACGGGAATATTCACTGGCTTCATTTCCATGTCCCAGGCCTTCATTTCAACGCAGACTCCCAAAGAAATTGCCGGACGTGTACTGGGAACCTTGCAAACGGGAAATATAACCGGATCCCTTTTCGGACCATTGCTTGGCGGCCTGCTCGCAGACACACTCGGCTATTCAACCGCCTTTAAATTCACCTCCATCACCATTTTCATCTCTGGACTTCTTGTTTTTGCAACCAAGGAGTACCGAATGGAGCGGCAAAAGGGAACGAAGTCGAGCTATACAAGCAGGGAGGTTCTCTCGCATATCTTTAGAAATCCCATCCTGGTGAATGTCATGCTCATCTCGACGCTCGTTCAAGTTGCCCACTTCAGCATCCAGCCCATTCTTTCTTTATACGTTGGTGAGCTGCATGGAACTTCCAACCTTGGTTTTTATTCAGGAATCGCCTTTTCTGCAGCTGGCCTGGGGAATTTATTGATGGCGCGTCACTGGGGCAAGATAGGTGATCGGCATGGACATGTGAAGATTCTTGTGCTGCTTCTTTTTTTGACAGCTCTTGTCTACTTGCCTGGTGCCTTCATCAATCATTTTTGGCAGCTTGTCTTTGTACGTTTCATACTGGGCATGGCAATAGGCGGCATCATCCCTGTAAGGATTGCCTACATTCGCCAAGAAGCGCCTGTCGCAATGCAGGGGGAAGTACTTGGGTACAATACGAGCCTGCGCTTTTTAGGCAATATCATCGGACCCGCAATGGGCGGAATGGTTGCTGGTTTCTACGGATTCTCCGCCGTTTTCATCACGACCAGCACGTTACTCCTAATAGCTGGACTTGTCCTCTATTTCGCGATGCACCGTAATCCGGAGTTGGCCAGATCACATTAATTACATTTTTGGCAAGAAAGCCTGCTTACATCTAGAAGCAGGCTTTCTCATGTTTATTTCTCATACAGCTGTAGTACTGGATACTTCTGGAACTGGATTTCGTTTCGGTCGTATTCCGATACAGGCAGTGAGGCCAAAAATGAACAAGAAACCAGCTGCTGCACATGGTTTCCCAAGTTATAGCGTCAAAAGGGGAAGGTTGGCCGCAGCCATAAACACTTCATAACATCAAATTTTATGTTAAGATTATTTTAGGCAAATTTTATGAAAGTAAAAGACGCAAAGCCACGGGCCTAACACAACATCTTAGTTGTCATGGCAGCCGGGTTGCCAAGATTTTTCTTGAATGGATCACTTTATTATTAATTTCTTGCCCCTTTTTAATTTGCCTAAAATTAAAAATAGGAGGGTTATATATGTTTTTTCCTACCATTTATACAGCTACTACGGATGAGAGACACATAGTTAAAGATAAAAATACTTGTGCATGCGGCACAAGGTATAATGTATTCGCAATGTTGACCAGAAGCGACCTTCGAAAGATCAGGTTTAAGCATTATAAAGAAGTGACATGCCCTAAATGTAAATCCAGTATCATTGATAAGGAATAGCCTCTTGACACCGTGATGAGGGTTCCTACTCCAAGAACTTTGATAGAGCTGGCCTTTTCACCCTCACCACTTCCATGTATGTTGAAAAGGGAAGTTATTGTCCCGGTAACCATAGCCATCTTCCTCATGCCAAGTGACTCCTCTTCCAGTTTCAAAACTGCAATCCGGTATGGCCTGTAGATCAATCAATGTCGCATATTCGACCATTTTAGCTTTATCTTCCATTTCTCTTCAAACTTTTATCTAACTGTCCTTTACATCTTTTCCGGAATTTCACCATGGTGAATGGGAAAAGAATCAGGAAAATGCTAATGATCATCCCCTCTCAAAACGTTTGCCACAAATCCCCATGAAAATTCCAATTGAAATGATTCAACATCCAATGTTTCTTGGATTATAACGAATTTCAATAAATTTCTTGCAGTAGCCTTAAATGACTCTTAAGCAAAAGCAATTCAGAAAACCTTTGGAAATTTTTTAACCCTTTCTTGATGCCCATCGTCATTTCTTGAAAATTCCCCCTTTAGGCCTTTTACCTTCATTCGCCTATGATAAGAAATGAATAGCCCTCGATTTGTCGTTTATATTATCCATATAGATAGAAAGAAGGACTCATGCTATAATTTAGTGCGTTAAAAAAGAAATGAACACACATATATAAAAGAAAGAAGGAGTGTTTCATTGAATACATCTGCATACAAACAGGAATGGTTCGGCAACGTTAGAGGAGATGTTCTATCCGGAATTGTCGTTGCCTTGGCATTGATTCCTGAGGCGATTGCCTTTTCGATCATTGCCGGCGTTGACCCAATGGTTGGTCTATATGCCTCATTCTGCATTGCCATCGTCATCTCTTTCGTCGGCGGAAGGCCGGGAATGATATCGGCTGCCACTGGTGCAATGGCACTCGTCATGGTCGATCTTGTAAAAGATCATGGCTTGAACTATTTACTGGCTGCGACAATATTGACTGGTTTCCTGCAAATTTTGCTAGGGGTCTTAAAAATCGGGAAATTAATGAAGTTCATTCCGAAGCCGGTCATGACTGGTTTTGTGAATTCTTTAGCCATCTTGATTTTCACGGCACAGCTCACCCACTTCGTTGGCGAAACATGGATCATGTATGTCATGACAGCCGTTTCATTAGCTATCATTTATCTTTTTCCGCGAATCACGAAACTCATACCTTCACCACTTGTCGCCATCATATTCATGACGATCGTTGCAGTTACCACGGGGGCTACGGTACGTACGGTTGGGGATATGGGGCAATTGACCGAAGCGCTCCCGATGTTCATGCTTCCAGACATCCCTTTGACTTTCGAAACTTTGGCGATCATTTTCCCTTATTCCATAGCCCTGGCGTTTGTAGGGCTGCTTGAATCGTTATTGACCGCTCAAATAGTCGATGAGATGACTGACACGGACAGTAATAAAAATAAGGAAGCCAAAGGCCAGGGAATTTCGAATATCATCGCCGGATGTTTCGGCGGCATGGCAGGATGCGCGATGATCGGCCAATCCGGCATCAACATCAAATCGGGTGGAAGGGGCCGGCTCTCCACTTTTGTAGCAGGCGCATTCCTTATGGTATTAATCGTGGTATTGAATGATGTCCTTATTAAAATACCGATGGCTGCACTTGTCGCAGTCATGATCATGGTTTCAATCGGGACCTTTGACTGGTCTTCCCTAAAGAGGCTCACTAAAGCTCCAAAGTCGGATGCAGCCGTGATGATCGTGACGGTCCTCATTGTCCTTTATACACATGACTTATCAAAAGGGGTATTTGCCGGAGTGCTCTTGAGCATGATTTTCTTCTCGGCTAAAATTTCTAAAGTGGCTGTGGAGAAAACGGAAGACATCCAGGCTAAGAAAACCACTTATCGTATCAGCGGGCAAATATTTTTCGCTTCTGTCCAGGACTTTGTTTCGAAGTTCGACTTCAAGGAAAAAGCGGATGCAATCGTCATCGACTTCTCCCGCTCCAAAATCTGGGATGCTTCAGCAGTCGGTGCTGTCGATACGGTTGTCCTTAAATATCAGCTTTTGGGAATACCAGTCCAAGTGGAAGGACTCGATGAAGAAAGTTCGTTATTGCTTGAAAAACTCGCCACCTCAGAAAGTAAAATATCTTGAAGAAGTAAAATTCTGCTGAATATAATCTTTTCAAACCGACAAAATAGATAACATGAATCATTTCCTTTTGAAAGGAGCGAAAAGCATGACACCCGAGCAGGATTATACGGCAGCAAATCTGTCACCGGATTTATTGAATGAACTGAAAAGCTTTGAAAGCAGACTTGGCGAGGAAGCCAATAAAGAATTGATTGTCATCGCCTATGAAAAAGAAAAGGAATCTTTGAATTAAACAAAAAAGACTCAAACACCCTTAATGGATGGTTGAGTCTCTTTTTGCATGTACAGAAAAAGGGTGCCCATGTATTTAATGAGCACCCCTTTTCCTGTATTATTTGCTGAATACGTCCGTTAAGACCGGCACGATTTGTTTTTTACGCGATACAACGCCTTCCAAGACGGCGATGTTGTTGTTCAATGAAACGTCGTATGCTTTTTCCACTGCATAAGCCGCTTTACCAAGAGCCAAGGCAACGGAATCATTAGTCAAGATATCCGTTACGACGAATAGGAACAAGTCCAATTCCTTCACAGCGATGACCGCTTCAATCGCGGATTCCAATTCCTCTTGCTTAGCAAGGACTTCGTTCGGATCAACAGCATTGACCTGTGCTATCTCCACTTTAGCCATTCCCATGGAGAATTCCTTTGCATCAAGAGTGATAAGCTGGGCAATCGTTTTATCGCTCAAGTCAGCTCCCGCTTTCAACATTTCCAAGCCATATGTTTCGGCGTCAACTCCCGCAATGGCAGCCAATTCCATTGCTGCTGCAACGTCTTGCTCCGTGCAAGTCGGTGATTTGAACAATAAAGAATCGGAAATGATGGCAGACAGCATAAGACCTGCGATTGCTTTAGGAACTTCAATGCCGTTTTCTTTATAAATTTTATTTAAAATGGTTGCCGTACAGCCAACTGGTTCCGCACGGTAATATAAAGGATCGCTTGTTTCAAAGTTAGCGATACGGTGATGGTCGATAACTTCCAGCACACGGACTTGGTCAATATCTTCAGCACTTTGCTGGCGTTCGTTATGATCGACCAGGATTACGCCGTCAGCTTCCCCTGCAACTTTTTCCACAAGACGGGGAGCGTCGAATTTGAATTGGTCCAATGCATATTGAGTTTCACCATTCACTTCACCCAGACGAACTGGTTCAGCGTTGATACCTAACTGCTTTTTCAGATCCGCATAAGCGATTGCCGAACAGATTGTGTCTGTATCCGGGTTTTTATGTCCAAAAACTAATAATTTTTCCAAGATTTTATCCCCTTTTTCATAAATATTTTTCCGCGAATCCCCTCACCGCAATAAGGGAGAGCCACCTTTACTAGACACTTTATTTTAACACAAAATCCCGTAAAATCAGCGCTTGAATTATCCTTTCCCCAATAAAATCTTTCATTCCTTGACTCTCTGCCATCACTTTGTCAATAGATAAGGGTTGGTTTTTTTCAAATATATTAGTTGAATTATCATCGTATATGGCTTACGATAATATAAGCAGAAATACTAGATATTGATTACATAAACAATACCAATAACTATATATAGAATTTATTATAATCCAAGGTGCCAGTGATGGCTGAAAAGGGAATCCGGTGCAAACCCGGAACTGTCCCCGCAACTGTAAATGTGACGAAATGAGAAAACCACTGTATAGCTCTTTATACGGGAAGGACTCAAAGTAGGATGATCATGAGTCAGGAGACCTGCCTTGAATTTTTCACGTTTCTTATTCTTCGGGGATTGAGATGATGAAACGATAGTATAACGGCCATTTTTTCATGGCTCTTTTATTCTATCGTTTGATCCGCCTCAATTCTTTGGGCGGTTTTTTTTTATTTTAGCGGAAGTTACCAAGGAGGATTATTAATGACTCAAACATATAACTCTACCATAAGTGAAAATGACACAGAAACGAAATCCATCCAGCTTGAGACGTTATCGAAGGAATTCGAAGGCCGTCTCGATATGGAAAAGTTCAAAAAGCGTTTTACAAAATGGCTTGATCGCAAAAGTGACTCAACCGAAGAACAGGCATCAAAAAAACTGATTCAGCTCGCTCTTGAAGGTGTGGATATCGATGCTCCGGATTGGACGTTCGTTGCTGCAGCAGAACTGTTGAATACAATGTATAGGGATGCACAAGCCAATCGAGGTTATGAAGGCAAGAGTTATGGCCCATTCTATGAGCTGATCACGGAACTTTCCCAGCTTTCGGAAGGTCAGCGTTATCCCATTTATAAACCAGAACTGCTATCTTCATATACGAAAGCGGAAATTGAGGAATTGGGTTCGGTGATCGACCCGGAAAAAGATAAATTATTCTCTTACATAGGCATCTACTTATTGAACGACCGCTATCTAGCCCGCCCAAAAAAGGACAAGGTCTACGAACTTCCACAAGAACGTTTCATGATCATCGCAATGGAAATCATGCGAATGGAAAAAACGGAGCATCGCCTGCAACTTATAAAAGAAGCATACTGGGCCATGTCCAACCTTTATATGACCGTTGCGACTCCTACACTCTCCAATGCAGGTAAAACACATGGGCAGTTAAGCTCTTGCTTTATCGACGCAATTGAAGATTCCATTGACGGAATTTACCTATCAAACTACGATGCGGCAAAAGTATCTAAATTCGGCGGCGGTGTCGGCCTTTACGTTGGTAAGGTCCGCTCACTTGGTTCTGATATCCGGGGTTTCTCTGGAAACAGTTCCGGTACGACGCCCTGGATTCGACTATTCAACCAGACAGCTGTAAGTGTCGATCAATTGGGTCAACGTAAAGGTGCCATCGCGATTTACTTGGATGCCTGGCATAAAGATATCATGAGCTTCCTCGATTTGAAGACACAAAACGGGGACGACAGATTAAAAGCCCATGACATTTTTACAGGTGTTTGCATTCCCGATTTATTCATGGAGGCTGTACGCGACAGAAAAGAATGGTATCTTTTCGATCCGCATACCGTTAAGCAAACCCTTGGATTTTCACTTGAAGATCTTTATGACGAGAAGAAAGGCGAAGGAAGCTTCAGGAATCATTATGCACTTGCAGTCGAGGCCGCAGAAAATGGCACACTTCCAAACTATAGCTTTGAAAAAATCAATGCGATGGACATCATGAAAAGCATCATGATTTCTCAATTAGAAGAAGGCGTACCGTATATGTTCTACCGCGATGAGGTGAATAGGAAGAATCCGAATAAACATAAAGGTATGATTTATTGTTCTAACCTTTGCACGGAGATTGCCCAAAACCTAAGCCCTTCGACGATCACGGATGAATATGAAACAGAAGATGGAGATGTTGTTGTCGTTCGTAAAAGCGGCGATTTCGTTGTCTGCAATCTTTCATCCATTAACTTGCCCCGAGCGGTGGGCAGCGATGTTTTGGAAAGATTGATTCCCATTCAGATCCGTATGCTGGACAATGTCATTGATGTGAATAATCTTCCTGTCAAACAAGCATCCATCTCGAACAAGCGTTACCGGGCAATTGGTTTAGGAACGTTTGGATGGCATCATTTACTTGCCACAGAGAATATTTATTGGGAATCCGATGAGGCTGTTCACTATGCAGATGCTTTATACGAAAAGATCGCTTACTTAACAATCAAGGCATCCAACGAATTGGCCAAGGAAAAAGGATCTTACCCATATTTTGAAGGTTCAGATTGGCATACAGGGGACTATTTCGAACTGCGTGACTATACAGATCAAAAATGGCTGGATTTAAAAGCAGACGTGCAGGAGCACGGGACCCGTAATGGATATTTAATGGCGATTGCCCCCAATTCATCGACAGCCAAAATCGGTAATTCAACGGATGGAATCGATCCTTTGTATGAAATTGAATTTTACGAAGAAAAGAAAAACTTCAAATTCAAGGTGACCGCACCAGGCTTGACGCCAAATACGTATGAATATTATAAAAAGACGCGATTCAATTTGGACCAACTGGAAAGCATCAGGCAAAATGCGGCCCGCCAACGCCATATTGACCAAGCAATCAGCTTTAATCTGTATGTACACAATACAATCAAAGCGAAGGTTCTCTTGGATATCCATTTAACGGCATGGGAAAGCGGGTTGAAATCGACGTATTATGTTCGTTCGACTTCTTCCGAATATGACAATGCCTGCGAAAGCTGTTCAAGTTAACGACAAGCATGACCCAGTAATCTATTCTTAAAGGAGTTTTCACGAATGACCAATCATATCAAAAAAATTCGGATGCTCGAACCGACGCATCCAACCAAGGCAACCGGTGTTTTCAAAGGAGAAGCTTCAGGCTTCCTCCTTTGGAACGATATTCAGTATGAAAAATTCTATGATACCTATACACAGCTCATCAATAACTTTTGGAAGCCTTCGAGCGTGAACATGATTCAGGATAAAAAGCAGTGGGGCGAATTGGATGAAGATATCCAGGATGCTTTTCTCGATATCCTTACGATGATTGCTGGAATGGACAGTCTTCAAACGCCCACTTTAGTAGAAATTCTTCGGTACATCAAAGATCCGGCGGCAAAAGCTATCCTGGCCAACATGGCCCAGCAGGAATCGATCCATAATGAGTCTTATTCCTATATCCTTGCTTCCTTGATTCCGGTAGGTAAGCAAAAACAGCTTTTCGACCGCATCAAAGAACATCCTGAAGTGATTAAGCGTAACCAACCGATCGTTGATGCTTATCAAACGTTCGTGGACGATCCCAGCCCTCAGCATTTATTCGAGGCACTGATCCATTCAACGAACCTTGAAGGGATTTATTTCTATCTGGCTTTCGCCTTTTATTATAATTTAGGACGCCAAAATCTAATGACCGGTTCCGCTACGATGATATCCTATATTCATCGCGATGAAATGGTCCATTTCGATTTCATTGGTATGCTCATTCAAATCTTGATGTATGAATATCCTGAGTTAAATAATGAAGATAACACGAAGTTCATCTATACAACGATTGAAAAAGCAGTCGATCTCGAAAAAGAATGGTCTGAATATATGCTCGAAGATATCCAAACGAAAGCCGATCTCGATTTGGAAGAATTCAATGAGTACATTGAATATATCGCCAATAAACGGTTACGTATGCTGGGCCTTGATAATTTGTATAAAGAGTATGGCGAAAACCCGATGCCATGGATCAAAACATTCGATGATGAATCCATCGGTCTTACCAAAACCGATTTCTTCGAACAGAAGTCAAGGACATACAGTCAAGTAAATGCCAGCAATGGGTTCGATGAGCTGTAAAGTTGCCATTGTCTATCATTCTGCCGGCGGCAATACAAAAGCGCTTGCTGAAGCCCTGGCTTCACTTTTACCTGCAGCAGGACTATATCGAACGAATGAATTCGATTTATGTACATTGCCGGATTACGATGCATTGATCGTCGGCACCTATACATGGGGCAACGGGGAGCTTCCCGCTAAATCAGCAGCCCTTTATAAAGAACTGGAACAGTTGCCTATTGCTCACCTGAAAACGGGAGTCTTCGGCACTGGTGAAACCAACTATAATCATTTTTGTGGGGCGGTCGATCATTTCCGGGACATGTTATTTGCCAAGAGCCAGTTATTGGTTACATTGAAGATAGAACAGATGTATCAAGAATCAGACCTGCCCAGACTTCAAAAGTTCGCCTCGCTATTCCAGAACTGACTGAAAGGGGATATGCGTTTTCGCATATCCCCTTTCAGTACTTTTAATAAAAATTGGCTCCCTCTATCATGGCAGCGGTAAGCATGAAGTATAATGGAAGAAAAAAGGAGATGATATCCAATGACTGAGAATATAACCCAGTTCCTGCCTATCCTTTTTATGCTAGTGCTTGTCGCATTCGTTATATTCATCGTGTTTTTCCTGTCAGGGCATTTTAATCGTTCTAAAAGGATCGAAGAAAAATTGGACAAAGCATTAAAGGAAATCGCCGAAAAAAAAGAAAAATAAAAAGACTCCAAAATAGGAGTCTTTTTTTATATGCGTTCAATTATTTTTGAACGTTAGCAGCTTGTGGTCCACGAGCGCCTTGCTCGATTTCGAAAGAAACTTCTTGGCCTTCTTCAAGCGTTTTGAAGCCTTCACCTTGGATAGCTGAGAAATGTACGAATACATCGTCTTGGCCTTCAACTTCGATGAAACCGAAACCTTTTTCTGCGTTAAACCATTTTACTTTACCTTGTACCATGATAGTTCCTCCTGTGTTTGGAAAAATCCATTTTATTACTATTTTTGGTTCTGGATAATGTTTCAAGAGGAATCCTATTACAGTAAATCCTTCTTTCAAACTTTTCCGAACAAAAATAATTACTCATATTATATCATGGAAAATCCTAAAAAAACAAGATTATCGCAGTAAATCAACCGACAAATTATCCTAAAATTCTACATATTCCTCTTCTTGCTTTGTCGGAAGCCTTCGTCCAATAAGTAGCGCTCCGCCTCTACCGGACTTTCGAAACATTCCTCAAGATTCGACCCTGAATAAACATTCCAAAGCAGGTCTTCCCTTTCAAGTGTAAGCTCTTGCTTTTCAGGGCCAATCCATGCCCCTTCCAACCTAGCGAACTCGTTTACCTCTTCTTCGAATTCAGCCGGAGGTTCAGATAGGTAGTCCACGCTTCTTTGAATCAATTCTTTTAATTCCGCTTCATTATAGTCACGTATATTGATAAACCCTTTACGGTCAGTGTCTTTTTTTCTCATATGCCCTGCATAAACGAATCCATTTCCATTGGGATGCAAGTGCTGAACGACGATTTTTTTCTCCTGGACGCTATCTGGATAATGGAAGTTCACACGTCCCAATGAAACGTCTTTTCGCTGTAATTCCGGAAAAGTTTCAATGATGCTCAATTTTTCTTCAAATGTTAACAAATTTCTTCCTCATTTCATTAGTTCATATTGTTTGTCGATTATAACACAGACTGATTAGAAACAATAATCTCCCTCTTCCATTATTATGTACGGAAAGGGAGAAGCAGCATTCATTTTATGTATGTCACGATAAAAAGCATAATGAATGAAATGACAATGATTACGGCAACCCATAGCCAGGCTAATGTCATATTCCCGGAGTCCATGGCGATATATATCGCGGTCGGTATGGTTTGTGTCTGTCCGGGAATGTTTCCGGCAAACATGAGTGTGGCCCCGAATTCACCCAATGCACGCGCAGAACTCATAATGGCACCTGTGACGATGGATTTGACCGCCAATGGAAGGGATACAAACAGGAACAATTTCCATTCGCCCGCCCCGTCAACCCTTGCTGCATTTTCAATTTCCTCATCTATACCTTCAAAGCCCGTTTTAGCGGATTGGTACATAAGCGGAAAAGCCACCACGGTAGATGCAATGACTGCCGCCCACCACGTGAACATCAGGGGCTGATCAAAAACCCTTTCAATGAATTGTCCCGGCATTCCATTCTTGCCAAAAATCACAATCAATAAAAAACCAACGACGGACGGCGGCAAAACAAGCGGCAATAAAAACACTGTTTCCAACAGGACTTTTCCCCTGAATTGCTTTTTAGCCATCATTCGTGCCAGGATAATTCCTAAAATGAAAACAAGGAGACCCGATAGTCCCGCCACTTGTATCGATAGCCTGACTGGTGACCAAAAATCCCCTGTCATGATACCACTCTCACATCACTGTTAAATATCGGCATTTGCAGGTCCTTATTCGGCATCTTTACCCTAATGGTTTCTTTTTCATTAAAGGCAGATTTCATTTCATTTTCTCCCTTTCTTTTAAAATAACATTTAAGTTTATTTTTCTTGACATCTTGCTGACACAAAGAAACGTTAAAGTAAGAGTATCACAAATATAAAAATAATTTCATTCCAATAAACTTGAAAACTTTGAAGGAGTCGATTTTAATGGTAACAATTTATACTACTCCAAGCAGTTTAGCCTGTCGTAAAGCAAAAGCTTGGCTTAAGAAGAACGAAATTTCCTTTAATGAACGTAACCTATATTCGCAACCTCTTTCTATAGAAGAAATAAAAGAGATTTTACGTAAAACGGAAGGCGGGACAGATGAAATCATCTCAACCCGTTCCAAGAAATTCAAAAGCCTGAATATCGATATAAATAATACACCGCTTAATGATCTTTGCAAGCTTATTCAAGATAACCCGGATTTACTTCGCCGGCCAATCATTTTCGACCATAAGAACTTGCATGCAGGATATAATGAAGAGGAAATGGGACGCTTCCTTCCAAGGAAGGTCCGTCATGTACAATTATGGCGTGCAATCAGCCAATTAGCTTAATTAGTTAGCATTCTGCATAATGAGAGGGTTGTCCATTACAACGGACAACCCTTTAGTTTGTCGACCATGATTAAAATACCCTCGGTCATACTCTATAATTTTTCACTGTTTTATAATAGGATGAAACTTTTCTTGATTGACACTCCAGGGGACTCGCTTTCTGCGGGCGTTCTCGCGCCTGTGGGGTCTCCTTGGGTACGCTTTTCCTAGCAGGAGTCTCGAACACCCGCACCAATCAACTGGATTGTTTTTTCAAATAAAAAACTGTAGGCAAACCGGCTTTTCCCCGAGTTTGCCTACAGTCTGGAGGGTTGTCCATTACATCAGACAACCCTTTTTATATTTGATCCGCTTTCTCTATGACAATCGTGAAGGTGGTGCCTTGTTCATCGCTATCCTTAAGCACAAGATCTCCCTTTTGCGCTTTTGCGAGCATCTTACTGAATGGCAGTCCCAAACCTAAACCACGTACCTTCAACTTTTTGTTTTCGCCTCGATAAAATGGTTCGAACACATATTGTTGTTCATGTTTTGGAATCCCCCGCCCGCTGTCCAGAACATCAATGCAAATTCGTTCTTCATCCTTTTCATAAAGGTGAATCGCTATTTTCCCTTTGCCGTCAAGTGCATGTCTGGCATTATTCAAAAGGTTAATGACGATTTGCTGCATCCGCAAAGAATCAATTTGACCGAAGACTGGTTCATCAGGAACTTTTATCTCAAAAGCGAACGCTTGATCATCATCCTGGGTCACCTGCCAGCGATAGGCGATTTCCTTGATGAATATATTGATATTCTCTTTTTGCACCCGGATTTTAAAAGCGCCTGCCGATATGGCATTATAATTGAGTAAATCCTCTATCATACCTTGTAAACGCTGAGTTTCCTTTAAGGAAATATCGAGGAATTCCTTACTTTGCTCTCCCTTAACGACATCATCCTTCACCGCTTGTATCAGTCCGCTAATGGAAGTGACTGGCGTTTTCAAATCATGGGTTACGCCTGCAAGCAATTCCGCCCTCAACTTCTCCATGACCTTCAATCGATTGGTCATTTCCTTAAATGATTCTATCAATTCATAAATTTCTTCTTCCTTGATTTCCTCTTCCTCTTTGAAATGGATATCATAGTTGCCTTCACGAACCTGGACCGCGGCGTTAGCTACGTCTTGGATGGGGCGCGAAATCTGCCTGGAAAGAAAATAAATGACTCCCGTTCCCAGAATCAGAAGTCCTCCAATCATGATCGCCAACAAGCCATGATCTTGGTTGATTTCCTTTAATGCCCCTTCTTCCTGGGCAATGACCACCCAGCCTCTCGTCTCATCATTGAACGTAATGGGGGATTTGACGACATATACTTTATTGTCGGAGATCTTGACCTTCTGGACCAACTCCGTATTTTTCATGATGACGTCCGGGAGTTTATTTTCATCCGGATCGATATACAACTGTGGCATCGTATATATGATGGTGGCATCGGGATCGACGATATAGATGATTGGCTGTTGATTCAGATGGAGGATTTTCTCCCTTTCCTCAACAATTTCCGAAAGGATCGGGCCAACGACAATCTGGCCATTCTCCTTAATCGCCCGATCGGATGTTTCGTCCGCTAAGTACTTAAGAAGGCTGAGCCTATATTCCAAAGCCGTTTTTTCCATCCACCATAAGGAAAAAACAGACAATAATATCAAACCGGAAATCAAGGTCAATACGTATCTCTTTGTCCAATAGCGTTGTAAAGTGGTTCTTTTTTTAGTTTTCATAGACACTTAATTGATACCCCAATCCACGCAATGTTTTTATTTCCCCTTCAGTTACAGGCCATGCATCTATCGCCTTCCTGATTCGCTTGATCGCCAGGTCCACTGCACGGTCACTGCCGTCATAATCCATGCCCCACACTTGGTCGAGCAGCTGTTCCCTCGTGAAAATTTGATTAGGGTGTTTAGCGAAAAAAACGAGCAGGGACAAATCACGCGGCGTCAAGTTTATCTCTTCGCCATTCAAATGCACCATATAAGAAAGATCATCGATGGTTAAACTCCCAAACTCATGTACATGACCATCTTCCGTAACAACCGATGATGATCTTCTTAAAACGGCATGAACCCGGGCCACGACTTCTTCAGCAACGAAGGGTTTCGAGATGTAATCATCCGCACCTGACTTAAATCCCGATAATCTGTAATCGACATCTGTCAACGCAGTCAACATGATAACCGGACATGTATCCTCATCCCGGATTTCCTTCAATATATCCCAGCCTTCCTTTCCCGGCAGCATGACATCAAGCAGGACAAGGTCTGGCTTCGTTTCTTCAAACACCGGAATGGCCTTTAGCCCATCGTACACTTGGACTACATCAAAACCTTCCCGCTCCAAATATGCTTTCAATACCATCGATATGGCGATTTCATCTTCTACTACAAGAATTTTCTTCATATATGGTCTCCTCCTCCCTGAATTATAGTGGAATCATTTTGTATATGCTAACTATTAAAAAACACCAAGCATTTTCCCTCAATCTTACCCTTTTTATGTGTCAGGATTATGTTCGCAGTAAAATTAACCGATGTTTTCACTTAGTAACTTTGTGTAAGTGATCTCGATTCATTTTAACAGGAATGCCGCTACATGATCGTAATTAATCATGCAGAAAAAACTATGATCAGCTTATTACACTCTTAAGAGGCTGGCTCTAAACTGAGCCAGCCCTTTTCAATTACATGTCTCGTGTGGATTGGGACAGCCCGCTTCCTGTCTTTCCACTTGGATCGTGCTATGTTCAATTCCAAACTGATCATGAAGAAGTTTTTGCGCTTCTGCTAAAACGGAATCGTGATCACCACTCTCATCTATAACAACATGGCAGCTCATTGTCAAAAAACCAGAGGTGATCGTCCAGATATGGAGATCATGGACATCGGATACACCGTCCAATTCCAGCATGGATGCTTTTACTTCATCCATATCGACTTGGTCTGGTGTGCCCTCCATCAAGATATGGAAAGAATCCCTCACTACCCTAATACCGCTGATGATAATTAAAATCGCGACTATGACGCTCGCAATCGGATCTGCAATTCCCCAATCGAAAAAATAAATCAAGAGTGCGGCCGCAATGGCACCCACAGATCCAAGCATATCACCGATAACATGTAAAAAAGCACTTCGTACATTCAGATTGTCTTCCTTATCTCCGCTCATTAATATCCAGGCTGCAATGACATTAACAAGTAACCCGATGATTGAAATCATTAGCATTCCCATGCTTTGAACCTCAGGAGGATCCAGGAATCTCTTAATTGCTTCTACGAAAATGAATACGGATATGACGATCAAGGTCAATCCATTCAAACAAGCAGCAATGATCTCAAACCGTTTATATCCAAACGATTTGGATGATGTCGCTTTCCTTTCCCCCAACCTTATCGCTGTATAACTAAGTCCTAAAGCTGCCGCATCGCTAAGCATGTGACCTGCATCCGACAGTAAAGCCAGACTATTTGTCAAGAATCCACCAATGACCTCGACTATCATAAACGTGGAGATTAATAAGAAAGATGCCAACAATGCTTTTTTATTGTTAGAATGATGGTGGTGTCCGTGCCCATGATCATGGGAGTGACCATGATGATGTCCCATGCCATCCCTCCTCTCATATTGAAACTTATATATAGTATGGGATAAATCCAGAATGGTTTCAAATGATTCACTCCCGGGATTCACTGACTGTAAAAAGTATGATGAAACGGGAAGCACGTGATCTTTTACGAAAAACCAAAATTATGCCTTCAACCATTTCAAAGTAAAAATAAACGCTACAGACATTTCCTGCAGCGTTTTTCCCGTTTATTTCTCCTCTTGCATCGTATCATCGACAATGGCGTACAGATCCTTATTAAACAATTCATCATTACAGACAAGACTGTGCCGTTCCATCTCTTCCTGCTCTTGAAATACCTGTTCATTTTCCTTCATGACCTACCTCCAGCTTCATGATGTTTGCCTATTAGCGTATCCGCAGGCATGTACCTTTATGCTCAACATTTCCCCATACTTCATCTTTTATAAACGTCTTAGGCCTGCTGGCCGCCATGGAAGGCACGTATAATAAATTCATGCTCTGGAACTTGTAAGCTTTGATACGATGACAGGAACAATGTATTATCATAAGCGACTTTTTCAAGCTTTACCTGAATACCCGCATTTTCGATTGAAACAATGGCATAAGGAGCAACTGGTTCACCATTACAGCCAAGAGAACCAGGGTTCAGGAATATCGTTCGGTCATTTTTAAAAAAGTGGATAGGATGATGATGTCCAAAGCCTATTAAATCGTGATGCTGATCATTGAAAAGCATTTCCAAGTTATTTAAACTCGGTTCAACGATTTTACTATATGGATTTTGGCTTATGTGCTCATCCAATTTCTTCGATTCCATGTGATAATGGGTGAAGTAAACGGAGTGATCATTAATGATATGATGTATGGTTCGAGGCAATTTTCCCAATTCACTTATGAATTTCCGGTGCATCCTTTCAGCTATCCATTCATGATGTTCCTTAACATGAATATGACCGTCCGGATGCGGCTCCCCTTTAATGATGGCCAGGACAGCTTCATCATGATTTCCAGTTATCATCGATAAATCATTTCTTGAAAATAAAAGTTCAAGGACTTCATTTGTATCCGGGCCAATTCCAACCATATCTCCCAAACAATAGAGACGATCTATTTCTTCCCTTTGATCAATATCCCTAAGGACGGCTTTTAGCGCTGAAGCATTACCATGCACATCCGTTATAATGGCAACTTTCATGACTTAGTTCAGCTCCCTTCCTCCACAATCCACATGGTATATTATAACATTTAAAACGAAATCAAAAAAATATTCGGGCTTAATCCCTTGATTTGCCCACGCCCATTTTTTATGAATAAGCAAACACTTCGGCCTAGAATACATAGTATGAAGTATTCCCGGTAAAGATGTTTTGCTAGGTATGTAATTCATAATATATATAAGGAGGAAATCAAATGGGTGGAATTGGTAACGAATGTTGCGGCGGCGGTTTCGATAACGGATTCGCATTGCTGATCGTATTATTCATCTTGTTGATCATCATTGGATGCAGTTGGGGATTCGGCGGCGGCTTCGGCGGATGTTGCTAATAATGATATAAATCAAAAAGGCGCCTGATCATGGCGCCTTTTTTGTTATGGATTGATTTTTAGTTTTAGTTTTTACTTTTCCAAAGAGGCTTTCCCTTTTCAAACTTTTATTAAAAATGGGGCTTCCAGATTGAATCCATTAAAAAAAAAATAATTTCAAAACACGCACATTATTCCATGAACCCATATTGTTGTATGAGGAATGATCAAATAATTTGATGATAACCAAGGGAATACCTTCTTCTTTACTTGAACGGATGGCAAGATTGGTACCTGCCGCACTCAAATCATAAAAGGGGCAGAAAGCCTGCTCAATCCATCCTCCATTTGTTTTTTCGCATCTTTCATCATGCCATCGAGTAATTCCTTTACCGTGGGAATATCGTCAATCAATCCGGCAACCTGGCCGCTGTTCATAAATCCATTGGTAACATCCCCGTTCATCGCCCCATTTATATGATGTACTTCAGAGGTCATTTCACGATAATTCATTGGAGAAAGTCCCTGTTTCTCCAAATCCAGCACTTTCTCCGTATAGGGGTCCTTCAATACCCTTCTGACCTGTCCAAATGATCTGCCCAAAATTACCGTATCATTACCCATCGCTTCGATTAGTTTCTGCTTATATGACGGATGGAACGGTGCTTCTTGTGTAGCAATCAGCCTGGTTCCCAATTGGACTCCTGAAGCCCCCAGCATCAATGCAGCTGCCAACCCCTGCCCATTGCCTATTCCGCCAGCGGCCAAAACGGGAAGCGTCACATGCTTGCTGATTTGCGGAATGAGTGTAAACGTCGTCATTTCCAGGTTCGAGTTGATGCCGGCAGCTTCAAACCCTTCTGCGACCAACACATCTGCCCCTGCATCTTGCGCTTTTTGTGCGTGCTTGACCGATGCAACGATGGCAATCACTTTTATATTCTTTTTTTGCAATAGTGGAATGAAAGGGGCAGGATTTCCTGCAGATAAGGAAACTGCAGGTATATCATGCTCCAGGACAAGATTCACTAACTCATCTGTATATGTACTAACGTTTATTGGAATGTTCAACGCAAAATTGTTATTGGTTTTATCTTTGGTTTCGAGAATGATGGCTTCTACCTGTTCAGGAGTCATGGTACCGCACCCTATTGTTCCCAGGCCTCCTGCATTGGATACTGCAGCCGCAAGACTTGCATTGCTTATATTCCCCATGCCGCCTTGAATAATTGGATATTTTATCGTAAAAAGTTCACAAATATATTTCACTTTCATCCCTCCCTGTCAATTTAATGTTATACTATATTCATTAGAAAAACAATTCAGACTTTTCGAAAAAGGAGCGAGACTATGATTATTCCGTACAATAATAAAAAACCATCCATTGATGATACCGTTTTCGTCGCACCTGGTGCTCATTTAATCGGTGATATTTCGATTGGGAAAGACTCGACCATTTGGTTTAATGCGGTACTGCGCGGTGATGAAGATTCAATTACAATAGGGGAAAAATGCAGTATTCAAGATAACTCCACCATTCATTTATTTGAAGGATGCCCGGTTGTCATTGAAGATGAAGTGACGGTTGGTCACAATGTCATCCTGCATGGTTGTAAAATAGGCAAACGATCCATTATTGGTATGGGTTCCACGATATTGGATAATGTAGAGATCGGCGAAGAATGCATCGTCGGAGCGAACACATTGATTTCCTCTGGCAAAATCATACCTCCACGTTCACTGGTTATTGGTTCCCCGGGGAAAGTCGTTCGCCGATTGAATAATAAAGATCTTGAATTGATCCAACTTTCCATCGATACATATGTTCAAAAAGGGAAAGACTTCAAAGGGATACTTGATTAATTATTGCAAGGAATTTGAAAAGAGCTTCGGCAAGTCGTCATTAACGGCTGGCTGAAGCTCTTTTTCACTTAATGATAAGTGGATGGTCCTTGGCATCATAGGTTTCATCTTTCCGGCATAAATCATTGTTTTCCTGAAATACGCTTTCAAAGAAACGACTTGCTGGTTCAGCCAAGACTTGATAATACTGGCTAAATAAAAGAGCAGCATGATTCCCATTCCACTTAGAAGGCAGAAGTTCCTTTGGCAGGCCCGGATCGATAAATAAAAATTTACGGTATTCATGCACCAAGTTCGTGCGTTCCACAAAACAATCAGCATCGGACATTTCGCCCCTGCCAATGATGCTTTGATGAACGATGAATTGTTTGCTGTATTTCTCGATGAATTCTTCATATTTATTTTCAATCTCTTCTAAATGCCAGCTCTTCTCTACAAGCGATTGGTTTTCTTTTGGACCTTTGTACTCCGAAATGAAAAAATCAACATATTCATCTATGTCATATTTCTCGATCAAGCGATTGATTTGTTTCTCCAAATCATTGGGGGAAATCCAGCAACCACTAGAAAAACTGCCAAACCCGCTCCATAATAATTCTTTACGGAGATCATCCCGTAATTGCCGCTTATCTTCAGGGATCGTGTACATTAAGATACGCCATTTACCGTCCCATTCATTCGGTTTCATCTTATATATGCGATTGGCCGCTTCATCCATTCTCTGCACACCGCGATCAGTCAAAAAATAATAGCTTTTATTTCCCTGCTTCTCTGACTGAATCCACCCTTGCTTGACCATTCGTGAAACGGCTACACGAACGCCCTGCTCATTATGGCCGAATTCCTTTAACAAACGAATTAAACTGCCTATCCAGATTTTACTTCCATAGTTACGGATATAATCGCCGTATATCGTAAAAATCATGGATTGTGTATTAGTACCTATCTTTCTCACCTCGTCCTAACATTGTTACTATTTTCACACGGAAGACATAATAATTATTATATCTTTTTAAAATGAAAGCGCAATATTATTCACCAATAAATCGTGCTTTTCTCCGTTCACTAAATGCTAGGAGCGCTTCCGATCTATCTTGAGTCGGGATGGTCAATTCATAGGCTTTTCCTTCTATGGCCATTCCGGTTTGCAAGTCCGTATTCATTCCTTGGTTAATCGCAAATTTGGCTTGTTTGACTGCAATCGGCCCGTTTTTCATGATATTGGCTGCCAATTCCTCACAGGCTGGCATTAGTTGATCCCTTGGCACGACCTTCAAAAGGATCCCTAATTGACATGCCTCTTCTGCAGTCAATTTTTTAGCGGTGAAGATCAATTCCTTCGCTTTCATTTCCCCAATCAATCTCGGCAGCCGCTGTGTCCCGCCTGCCCCAGGAATAATGGCCCAGCTAGTTTCGGTGAGCCCCAAAGAAACACCTTCCGCAGCAATTGCAAAGTCACATGAAAGCAGCCATTCAAACCCTCCCCCCAATGCATATCCATTGACGGCAGCTATTGTCGGCTGCGGAAGCCCTGCGATACTATTAAAAACATCGCGAATCGCCTTAACGTTCCTTCTTACTTCGGCATCATTCAAAGACTTCCTTTCTTTCAAATCAGCTCCCGCGCTGAATGCTTTTTCCCCTGCTCCGGTGAAAATGACGACACGGATATCGCCGTCATAATAAACTGAATCGATGACTTCCTGCAGTTCATATAGTGTCTCATAGTCAAAGCAGTTCAATACGTCGGGCCGATTCACTGTTATATAGCCGATTTGATTTATCACTTTATAAATAACCTTGGACATGAGTCTCCTCCCCTTTTTGAAAAAATGACCCTTATGCAGATAAAATCAATAAGGGCCATGCCCATAATCAAGCCTTTTCAATATTTTCTATAATGGCGGATATCCCTTGGCCGACACCCACACACATTGTCGCAAGACCATAGCGTACTTTCCGCTTTTTCATTTCGTGGACAAGTGTTGTTAAAATACGCGCCCCGCTTGCACCGAGTGGATGGCCAAACGCTATTGCACCGCCGTTGACATTCACTTTCTCCTGATCCAATTTCAATTGGCGGATGCACTCCAAGGATTGGGAAGCGAATGCTTCATTCAATTCCACTAGCCCGATGTCTTCAATCGTCAGACTTGCCCTTTCCAATGCTTTTTTAGTGGCATGAATCGGACCAAGGCCCATAATGGACGGTTCCAAGCCGGCTACCGCCCCTACAACATATTTGGCCAGAGGCTTCAATCCAAGCTCCCGTGCTTTTTCTGCACTCATCAAAAGTAATGCCGAGGCTCCATCATTTACACCTGAAGCATTACCGGCGGTTACAGTGCCGCCTTTAAAGATTGGTTTGAGTTTTTCCAGCTTTTCGATGGTCGTGTCAGGACGTGGGTGTTCATCTTTATCGAAAATGACCTCATTCCCTTTACGATCCGTATATCGAACAGGTACGATCTCATTAATGAAACGCTCATTTTCCACTGCGTTTTTCGCCCTTTGCTGGCTTTGATACGCGAATTGATCTTGGTCCTCCCTTGAAACCGAAAAACGCCGGGCGACGTTTTCAGCCGTTTGAGGCATGGAATCCGTGCCATACATTTCTTTAAGTTTCTCATTCGTGAAGCGCCATCCGATCGTAGTATCCTGAAGCTCCATTGAACCCCGTGGAAATTCACTCTCAGGTTTGGCCATGACGTACGGCGCCCTTGTCATGCTTTCAGTACCGCCCGCGATATAAATATCGCCTTCACCAACAGCAATGGAGCGTGCAGCATACATAACGGCATCCAGTCCGGATCCACATAAACGATTTATTGTCGTTCCAGCTACATTTACCGGAAGACCAGCCAAAAGAGCGGACATCCGGGCCACATCGCGATTATCCTCCCCTGCTTGATTTGCATTCCCGAAAATGACATCCTCAATTTGATCAGCCGGCAGCTCTGGATTGCGATCTATCAGCGCCTTGATTACAATTGCACCGAGGTCATCCGGGCGAACGCTTTTCAATGCGCCTTTATATCTTCCGATTGGTGTTCTCACAGCATCAATGATCACAACATCCTTCATTTCCTCACCAGCTCGCCATCTTTTGTATAATCGTACACACCTTTCCCTGACTTACGGCCGAGCCTGCCAGCTTTAACATACTGTTCAAGAAGGGGAGCAGGGCGGTATTTCTCACCAAGTTTACTATGTAGGTATTTTAAATTATTCAAACGGGCATCCAATCCCACCAAATCGCCTAGCTCAAACGGTCCCATTGGGTAATTCAGCCCTAACTTTATTGCCTTATCGATTTCTTCTGGTGTTCCTAATCCTTCTTGAAGCATAAAGAACGCTTCATTACCTACCAAACAGCTGATCCTGCTGGTTACAAACCCAGGGAATTCATTTATGACTACGGTTTCTTTCCCCATTTTTTGGGCTACCTCTTTTATTATGGCTGCCGTTTCATCGCTTGTTTCAAGACCACGTACAATTTCAACGAGCGGCATCTTTTGTACAGGATTGAAAAAATGCATGGCAATCGTTTTTTCGGGGCGCTTTCCATAAGAAGCAATTTCTGTCGGACTCATCGTGGAAGTATTGGTTGCAAAGTAACAATCTTCTTTTGCATGGACTTCAATCGTTTCAAAGACTGCCCTCTTAATTTCCGCCTTTTCCGGAACTGCCTCTATGATCAAGTCGGCATATGCTGCCGATTCTTTCAAATTGGTAGAATAGGTAAATCTGCTTTTTGCATCTGCCGCTTCTTCTTCGGTGATTTTTTGGTAGCGCACACCCTTCTCAAAAATGGAATCGATCTCGTTTCTTGCACTTTCCAAAGCATCCTGATTTACATCCACCAATACTACATTAAAGCCTCCTATTGCCCCTACATAAGCTATTCCCCTGCCCATGACACCAGATCCGACAATCACTAGATTACTAATCATTCGTTCATTCCTCCTTCAAAAATAAATAGGGCTGGCTGCGGATGAATCAGATCAGCATTCAACCATACCTGAATTACTTTTCCGACATACCTTTCAGCCAGCCGCCTATTTTTTTGTTTTATTGAATTCCAAAGGGATTTAAGGGACGGCTTCCATGATAGGAAATGATGCTTTTCGTTTCTGTATAAAGATCAAGTGTTTCAATGCAAAGTTCCCTGCCGAATCCTGATTGTTTATACCCTCCGAAAGGTGTTCCAGGAAATGCGGAGAATGGGCAATTCACCATGACGATTCCCGCTTCTATTTGATTGGCCACTCTAGTCGCACGCCCGCCATCTTTTGTCCATAGGGCTGAACCCAAACCGAATTCCGTATCATTCGCGAGCCTCACAGCTTCTTTTTCATCTTTGAATTTCATTATGACAACGACCGGCCCGAATATTTCCTCTTTTACTACATCCATTTCATGATTGACATTCGCTATGACCGTCGGCTCATACCAATAACCGTTTTCGAAACCTTCAATGACCGCTGGCTTTCCTCCTGTCAGGATCTTTGCTCCATCAGTAATGGCAGATTGTACATAATTGTCGATGACATCCAATTGCCCTTGATCTATGACTGCACCGACGTGAGTTTCTTTGTCGAGCGGATTGCCCAATTTCAATTTTTTCGTTTTTTCTACGAATCTGGCAACGAACTCATCGTATATGTCTTCGTGAACGTATAAACGGGATCTAGCTTCGCAAGACTGCCCAGTATTATAGAAAATTCCATACAATGATCCATCGATGGCCGCTTCAAGGTCTGCATCTTCAAAAACAATATTAGGGGACTTACCGCCAAGCTCCAATGTGACCCTTTTTAATGTCTGTGAAGCCTTGCCCATAAGATCCCTGCCGATTGGCGTAGAACCCGTGAAGGCGACCTTATTCACTTTCGGATGCTGAACAAGGTAATTCCCCACGTCCGATCCAGGACCTGGAATGATATTGACCACGCCTGAAGGGACACCGGCTTCTAAACAGATTTCCCCTAATAGAATGGCCGTCAGCGGCGTTAACGAAGCTGGCTTAACAATGACTGAACAGCCAACTGCGATTGCAGGTGCAATTTTCCACGCTGCCATCATCATAGGGTAATTCCATGGGATGATTTGGGCACAAACACCTACTGGCTCTTTTTCCGTATAGTTATGGAATTGACCAGGCACATTATTTACAGATCCGCGGTGTGCAACTAAAGCTCCTGCATAAAACTCGAAATCTTCAATTGCCTGCATGACTTGGCCTTGCGCTGCAGAAATGGATTTGCCGCTGTTCAGTACCTCCAATTCAACCAATTCATTAAAGCGTGAACGCATGATTGCTGCAATTTTGTTCAAAACACGTGAACGTTTATTAATCGGAGTCCTCTTCCATTTCCCATTATCAAATGCTTCACGTGCAGCTTGAACAGCTTTTTCTGCATCTTCCTTGGTCGCCTTTGCTACCTTGGCAATGATTTCACCAGTCGCAGGATTGTACGCATCAATTGTGGAACCATCAGAGCTTTCCACTCTTTCTCCATTTATGATCAGATGATAATAATCCCGCTTCATTTCCGCTTTTTCAAATGCCGCCTCCTGTACTCTAACCATGTAATCCCACTCCCTTTTCTATATTATTTGCCTATGAATTGAGCTTTCCTTTTTTCAGTGAATGCTGCCACACCTTCTGCATAATCCTTCGTTAAGCCAGCAATGCGCTGACCCTCCGCTTCTTCTTTTAAGTATTCTTCCAATGAAAGATGATAGGACGCCTCTAAGTATCTTTTGATTAATCCGATTGCCTTCGTTGGTTTGTTTGCGATATTCTCTGCAAAGGCTTTCAATTGCTCGTTCCATTCATCCACACCGATCACTTTTGTAGCGAGGCCGATATTTTTCGCCTCACTAGCCGGAACCTTTTCCCCCAATATAGATAATTCCAAGGCCTTCGCATGACCAACGATTCGCGAAAGGTAATACAGATTCCCCGAATCAGGAATCAATCCGATATTGACAAAGGCATTTAAAAAACTGGCTTTTTCAGAAACAAGCCGAAAATCGCATGCCAGCGCCAGGCTGAAACCAGCACCTGCAGCCACTCCATTGACTGCTGCAATGATCGGTTTTTCACAGTTTGCTAATTGCTCCATCATCGGACCGTAGTCATCAAGCAGCATCTGGCCTAAATTCATGTCCTCGTCAACATCCGATAAATCCTGCCCCGAACAAAAGGCCCTGCCTTCCCCTGTAATGATTATGGCCCGCACTTCATCTGACCCCGCAGATATTTTGATCGCTTTCCGTATTTCCTTATTCATTTGAGACGTAAAGGCATTAAGTTTATCAGGACGGTTCAAAGTAAGCCAAGCCACTCCATTTTCAACCCTATATTTGATCGTTTCGTACATAGAGCACCCCTTATCGGCCTGTAAATTTCGGCTCCCTTTTTTCAACAAATGCATTCATTCCTTCTTTTTGGTCCTCAGATGCGAAAAGGATATAGAAGTTCTTCCGTTCAAATTGCATGCCCTCATTTAAGGAATAATCAACGGCCTTATTGATGGATTCTTTGATCAGCCTCACTGCCAACGGGGGTTGCATTGCTATCTTTCTAGCAAAATCAATCGATTCTTCCATCAACAATTCAGGTGCCACGATCTTATTGATGAAACCATATTGCAGGGCTGTCTTTGCCTTTATCCTTTCAGCCGTCAATATCCATTCAAGTGCCTTCGTCTTGCCTACCAATTTCGTCAACCTTTGGGTTCCTCCTGCCCCAGGCATGACCCCTAGTGTCACTTCAGGAAAGGAAAACTGGGTATCACTGGCGGCAATCAGGAAATCACAGGATAAAGCAAGTTCAAAACCACCACCGAATACAAAACTTTTAACAGCACCAATCACAGGCTTCTTGACTAGGCTTATTCGGTCCCAATCGGCAAATTGGTTCGTTAACTCCATACTGATTGGGTCATCGTTCACCATCTCGTCAATATCAGCTCCAGCGGAAAATGCTTTTCCATTGCCCGATAGCAAGATCACCTTCACTTGTGGGTCCCGGTCGAACTCTTCCATGGTTGAAACTATTTCCCTAACCATTTTCCTGTTAAGCGCATTCAGCTGCTTCGGCCGATTTAAGAAGATATAGCCAATGCCTTCCGCGATTGATGTTTCAATGAATTGAAGCGAATTCATTTCATTTCTTCGCCGATCATCATCGTTACAAGTTTCCCGGCAAAGCCCATTAGGTCCTTCCCTGATGCTTTTCCTTCCGGCGAACGCATTCCTTGCTGCAATGCTTCGTGGTCTTCATAATACATTTCACAAAGAATGTAATACTCGGAGTCTTTACCCATTGGGGTCCCTACAATTTTAGTGACCTCCATTTTTTGAAGACCTGGAATTTTTTCCGTTATCGGACCATGTACATTGAAATAGTGCTCATCGAACTCTTCCTTGTTTTCAGGTTGTTTGTATAGGGCGATTAACTTTACCATTTTATAACCTCCATTTTATTAGATTATTTTTATCATCGGTTTCATCGCTTCGAACGGATTTTTGCATGCTTTACAATATAAAATGCTGCGGCAGGCAGTAGGACCGAAGATATTTTCCATCGTGACATATGTCGATTCACAATATGGGCAATCCACATGCCATGATCCATCACTTTTCATTTGTCGAGGAGGAGGGGAGATTCCAAAAACCTTCAATCCAGCTTTCCCCTTTTCCGTAATTCGATCGGATGTCCAGGAAGGGGAACGTAAAAATTCCACACTTACATTTTTTACGGCAGGAAGCTGTCGAAGGGCTGATTCCACATTTTTTTGAATGATCGACAATGCCGGGCACCCTAGAAAAGTTGGCAGCATTTTTACCGAGACGTCCTGGCCCGAAACCGTCACGTCTTCAACCATCCCTAAATCCAGAATACTTACTGTATCGATTTCGGGATCTTTAACGTCTTCCAGGAGCTTATATATTTCTTCTGTGTTTAACTGTACGGTCGCCATGGTACCCCTCCCCTTTCTATTGATTCACCATGAAGCTACTTTATCTGTTGCGTACACTTCACTTAACGTTTTTAGCGCCTTTTCCAAATCTTCCGTATGCTGGCCATTACGGCCATCACCTCTTGCCATTCCTATTTCAATAGTTGTTGCCAAGCCTACACTTTCAAAAATTGGGGTGATAGCCTCGATCCATTTTTTCTGTAAGTCAGCTTCGCTCTCTATCAAGCCGAGCTCAATCATTTCCTCCCCATATTGCCCCAGTGAAAATATTCCAGCAAAATCCGGCATTGTTTTCCCAATAGCCGCTTTCATTCTTGAAACCGCTTCCAAGTGGCCAGATCCCAACAATTGGACGAACCATGTTTTCCAGTGCATCAAATGATAGTAAAGTTCCATTTGTACCTTTTGGGCCACTTCAGCAAGCGGTTCATATGAACATGAATGAAGGGATTGAACCTTAATCGCTTTGGCTTGGGTATAAAAATAATTCCGCACTACCGCAAACGCCCAATCATAATCCGGGTCTTTCATATAGTTACCAGGGCCATTGACCAATTCGAGAATGATCGCATTGCGCCGTTCCTTGGCGGGACGGTCGTGAGCCAGCTTATCAGCATCCCCTTCACCGAGTTCTTCAAGTAACTTATAATAAATGGCTGCATGCCCCATCGTGTCTTGAGAGATCGAAGCGGATGCAACATCTTCTTCGATATGCGGTGCGAGTCCAAGCCATTCTGCACCACGGTATGAATGGATGAAGTCATCGTCCGCAAGTTGTAGCAGCAATTCCTTGATTGCGATGTTCTTCAATGATTCATTCTTCATTTTTCACACCTCCAGCCCAAGACATTATCTCTTTTTCATCGAGCATTCCCTGCTCATACTTCCGCCATTTTTTCTTTAAATACCCGTACCCTTTTGTGGTCCTGTAATCTTTATTATCAATACGCTGAAGCGTTTTCTTTTCCTCGACCGTCATTTTCCGTATATTCTGTCTTTTAACGACCCAAATATCATCAACCGCTTCACGTCTCATGAAGTTTTCTTGTGCCATCATGATGGCAATATCCTCATTTGGGGCCAGCAGGCTGAAGTGGTATTGAACGGGTGATGATTGCGTTTTACGGCTGAATACTTCAAATTCTTCAAAGTAATTTCCTTGCCTAGTTTCCATATCGTCCTTCCCCCTCCCTTAGATGACCTTTGGCGCCAATGCCTCACGTACCCATTTATTATTTTCATAAGAAATTCTCCGAAGACTTAAGCGATCCTGCGAACGGGGACCTTCATTCCTTGCGAATACCTTCAATTTCCCCCAATCGGGTTGTTGATAAATCCAGGTTTCAGATGCTTTATCAAACCTAAGCGTTTCATCTGGAATGCTAAATCCGAGTGAAAGGATCCGCTTCACATATTTAGAAAAAAAGGCTTGTCGAAGCTCTTCGTTCGTACTGGTTCTAATTCTGTACTTAATCGTTATATCCTGTTTGGATGTGCCCACTTCATTCTTGCTGGGAGGTCCAAAAAAGAGTAATAAAGATTCCCACCAATAATTGATGGAGTCTTGAACCAATTTCCTTTGTTCTTCCGTCCCTTCAGCCAAAGCCATGATTATCGCTTCACCATGCTGGGCGTGAAAAACTTCCTCCGCGCAAATCCTCTGTAATGCCCGGGCATAAGGTCCGTATGAGGCTCCAAGCATATTCGTCTGGGAAATGATCGCTGCACCATCAACCAACCAGCCAATCAATCCAGCATCGCCCCAGGATTTGGCTTCCATATGGAAAACATTATGAAACTTTAAATCTCCTTTAAATAAATCTTGCATTAGGTCATCCCGTTTTTTACTGTATGGCTTTAGCAAATCCTCGGCGACCCGAAGCAATAATTGTCCATGTCCCATTTCATCCTGCACCTTTGCCATGATTCCAAGTTTTCTGTTTAAGGTCGGGGCTTTAGGTACCCATTCCTTTTCTGGAAGTGCCCCCATGATTTCACTGATTCCATGCATCGATATTAACTTGATTAACGTTCCCCGGTATTCTTCCGGCATCCAATCATCCGCTTCTATCTTTTCTCCTGCTTCGATTCTGGCAATGAATTGAATTAGCTTTTCTTCTCCTGCCATATCATTTAAAAGAACGTTCATTCAAATCACCTCTTTTTATAATGTAACGTTTATATAACGTTATTATATTTTATTGTTATATTTAATGCAAGACTATTCTGTCTTTTTCAAAATAAAAGGAAATTATCAGGGAATTTCACGAATCTTTTAATCCACTAAAACTTTAATGGGCGAAGTTTCCACTTTAATTGAATCTGTCGGACAGCCTTCCACTGCATCATCCAGATCATCAAATAAACCTTCCGCGACCTCTGCCGTTCCTTCATTTTCATCCAGGATGACGAATGCCACTCCCTCATCATTGTAATCAAATATTTCCGGCGCAGCGGCACCGCATGCACCGCAAGCAATGCAAGTTTCTTGATCCACAACTGTATATTTAGCCATGATGCCTCCTCCTTCTCTATTGCATGATTGGATCCATCTTCTCTTCCTTTAAGAGAAAAACCCATAGTTAACAGCGACCGCATCCTCTTTATGTATCGCGTTTTCTTGTTCGATTTCTTCAACTCCGCTTATTTCAATCGGGACATAAGCAAAAAAAGCTTTGTTCATGGTCACGGAATTTATAAACGAATGACTTCATCCTTCCGCTTATCAACGACACGAATGGCTTTTCCTTCTGAACGAGGAATGCTTTTTGGGATGTTGACAACTATATCCATCGTGACAAGACATGCGGATTTCAAATGATGCTGAATCGTTTTCCTTAATATCTCTACATTCCCATGCGTTAAGTCTTCTTCAATCTCCTTGTAGAAACCGCTTTCAATTTCAATGTGCAGTTCAACACCGTCCATTTTCCCCTTCTTCACGAGATGAATCTGATAATGAGGGACAATTCCCTCCATTTGGAATAACACACGCTCTATTTCCGATGGAAATACATTCACTCCCCTGACTATGATCATATCATCCGTTCTGCCTTTAACACGGGACATTCTAGTTGTGGTACGACCGCATTTACACGGTTCATGGGTAATTGAGGCGATATCACCTGTACGGTAACGAATGATTGGCAGCGCTTCCTTTGTAAGACTGGTAAAGACAAGTTCCCCATTTACGCCGTCCTCAACTGGTTCCAGCGTGTCCGGGTTAATGACCTCAACAAGAAAATGGTCTTCTGCGATATGCAGTCCATCCTGTGCTTCATGGCATTCTATTGCAACTCCCGGCCCCATGATTTCACTTAAGCCGTAAATATCGATGGCTTTCAATTTCAGTTTCCTCTCAAGTGTTGCCCTCATTGCCTCTGACCATGGCTCAGCTCCGAAAATCCCATACTCAAGCCCGTTATCAGCAGGATCAATTCCCATCTCTTCCATCTTTTCAGCGATATTCAAAATATAGGTAGGCGTTCCACAAATGCCGCGCGGTTTAAAATCATTAATGATCGTAATCTGCCGCTCGGTATTCCCCCCTGAAATGGGTACTGTCGCAACTCCCAGCTTTTCTGCACCGCAATGCAGACCTAGCCCCCCTGTAAACAGACCATATCCATATGCGTTATGGAAAATGTCCGACTTGCGACCTCCTGCAGCTACAATTCCACGTGCGACAATTGTTGCCCAGTTTTCCAAATCATTTTTCGTGTACCCGACAATTGTAGGCTTTCCGCTTGTTCCGGAAGAACCATGAATGCGTGTAACGTCCTCCATCGGAACGGCGAATAAACCGAATGGATACTGATCGCGAAGAGTCTGTTTTTTTGTAAAGGGAAGCTTTATCACATCGTTTAGAGTTTGAATATCTTCTGGTTCCAAGCCCATCTCTCTAAATTTCTCTCTGTAATAAGGTACATTTTCATATACATGGCTTATCGTTTTTTTTAGGCGTGCCATTTGTAAACTCTCTATTTCAGCACGCGAAGCCGTTTCAACTTCCGGATTGTACATTTTTTTCAGTCCCCCTCAATTTTACTATTGTCCCACCGACATACATAACGGTAATAAAACGGATATCAGTTTATTGTTATGATTCAATTTAAGATTAATACGTCATTTTTACGTTGTCAATCATGTTTTTATAATTAAGCACAAATGACCGTACAAACAAAATATTAATTTACTAAATTTTCAGACTATGTTAATTTTAAAAATGATATATCACTTTATCAAACATTCGTTTTAAAAACGTACCACACCAAAAAGGGGGCTTACTATGGAATCAACAGCTAAAAGCAGGCATTCATCATCAGGACATGACAGCGGAAATAAGTATCGTAAATTAATTGAAACGGAAGAATTCAAGCATTTGCTTCAAAAGAAAAAGGCTTTCATCGTACCTGTCACTCTCTTCTTTCTTGCTTTTTATTTTGTTCTTCCTATTTTAGCTGCTTATAGCCAAGTGTTGAAAGGTGAAGCTTTTTTCAATATTACTTGGGCTTGGGTATATGCCCTTCTCCAATTCGCCGTCGTTTGGTTAGGGGGAATAGTCTATATCAAAAAAGCAGCGAAGTACGATAAGATGGCTAAAAATATCTTGAATAAATATGAGAAGGAGCTTGGCGAATGAGCATTTTATCCCTCACGCTTTTTTTGGGCATCATTTTGTTAACGCTTACAATAACCTATTATTCTTCCAAGAAAACGAAAAATGCCAGTGATTTTTATACTGCCGGCGGTGGATTGACAGCATGGCAGAATGGATTGGCCGTAGCAGGTGACTTTATGTCAGCCGCTTCTTTCCTGGGAATTACGGGTGCAATCGCACTGATTGGTTTTGATGGCTTTTACATGAGCATCGGGAACCTTGTTGCCTTTCTTGTCTTATTGTATCTTGTGTCGGAACCACTTCGCAATCTAGGTAAGTTTACGCTGGCAGACATGATTTCAGCACGCTTCAAATCAAAAAAAGTCCGAGGGATAGCTGCGGCTAACACACTTGTCATTTCAATCTTTTACATGATTGCCCAACTTGTCGGTGCAGGAGGTTTAATTAAACTGCTGCTCGGCATCGATTATTGGCTATCCGTTCTTCTTGTCGGTGTACTGATGACGATTTATGTGATTTTCGGCGGGATGAGAGCGACAAGCTGGGTGCAGATCACCAAAGCTGTTCTCTTACTAGGAGGTTCCGCCGTGTTGACGTTCATCGTGTTTTCGCGTTTTAATTTCACCATCTCAGAGATGTTCCATCATGTCCAAACTACAACACCGCTCGGAAAGGATTTTTTGAATCCTGGAAATAAATACACCGATGGACTTGACATGATTTCATTTAATATGTCGCTTGTCCTCGGGGCAGCAGGCCTCCCGCATTTACTCGTCCGCTTCTTTACAGTAAAGGATGCAGCTACTGCAAGGAAATCCGTCGTTTATTCCACATGGTTTATAGGGATATTTTTCATCATGACGATTTTCCTTGGTTTCGGAGCTGCATCTTTCGTCGGGTTTGAGCGGATCGTCGAAGCAAACCCGGCTGGAAACATGGCCGCACCCCTTCTTGCATTAACCATGGGCGGTGAATTTTTATTCGCCTTCATTTCTGCTGTGGCATTTGCCACGATTTTAGCGGTTGTATCCGGTCTTGTTTTAACGTCGGCATCCGCTTTTGCACATGATATATACGGTGAAATCATTAAGGAAGGAAATATTACGGAAAAACAGCAAGTGCTCGTTGCCCGATTGGCTTCTGTTGGCGTAGCGGTCATTTCGATTCTACTTGCTTTATTTGCACAATCAATGAATGTCGCTTTTCTTTCAGTCCTCGCGCTTGGAATTGCTGCCAGTGCCAATTTACCGATCATCCTTTGCACAATATATTGGAAACGCTTCAACGCAACCGGAGCAATCACAGGAATGTCATTCGGGTTACTTAGCTCCATCATACTGGTGATGCTCAGCCCCAATGTATGGAATCCGGAACCTGGAATGGGTATTTTCACAGGCGATCCCCTCTTCACGATGAGCAACCCTACCATTTTCACGGTACCGCTCGGCTTTATTGGAGCTTATTTAGGTACAATCTTGTCAAAGGCAAAAGATGAGGAAAATAGTTTTCCTGAAGTACTGTTCAAATCTAACACCGGATACGGGATAAGTTCCGCAAAAGACCATTAAAGAAGGGGGATTTCCATGACCACACATTTAGATCAGGATATTCACGAATTGCATTATGATCAAATCAAACAAGTACTGGTCGACGAACCATATGCCTCTTTTCTCGGGATGAGATTGACGAAACTCGGTCCCGGCACAGCGGAAGCAGAATTGATTCCAAGTGACCACATGCTAAATAGCCACGGAACGGTTCACGGTGCCATTATCTTTTCACTTGCTGATTACGTGTTCGCAGCAGCCAGCAATTCATATGGCAAAATAGCGGTTGGGGTTTCAAACAACATCAACTTCTTATCAGCTGGCAAACGCGGTGAGATTTTAACTGCCAGAGCGGAAGAGATCAAGAAAAACCATAAACTGGCATGGTATAAAATAGAGGTGTTAAATGAAAGGGAACTGATTGCAACAATGGAAGCGATGGTATTCAGGAAAAATCAATATTTTGTCGACCAAGGTGAATAAGTAACGTTTGAAACCGGACAAGCAATCCACTTGTCCGGTTTCTTTTTTGGCCCATGATACCTACTCAGAGCAGTTAAAGGGGGGATTTCCGGTCCGGAATCCCCCTCCTTAAAATGAATTCAATTGCTCCAAACCGGATAGGCCTTCTTCTTAGTTATTGACCGCAAAACGGGAATCTATCACTTTAACCACTCCCCACGCTCACTTTCACTTATCCCATCAGTCTGATAAACGATTTTCCTCTATGCCTTCCCAATGAGCGCGGTTAGGTTCGCTGAAATGCACATGGACATCAATTAATCAAAGAGATCCTCCTGATGCTACCATTTTCTCCTTCTTTCCTGCATATACATCCAGCGCAGCCTGCAAAGCCTCTCCCCGATTAACTTGGAACCCCAGGCGCAAAAGGACAGCTTCCAAGGAGGCCAATACAAACAGGATGTTTTCTTTCCTGCAACTGAATCCCATGGTCCCAATCCTCCAGATTTTCCCGTGAAGCGGACCAAACGAGGAAGCGATTTCGATACCAAATTCATTCAACAGCATGGCTCTTACAGCTTCTCCATCGATTCCTTTTGGAATTTCGATGCAAGTTACACACGGAAGTTTGTTTTTCCCATCCCCGAATAACGTAAGTCCCATTGCCTTGATCCCTTCAACGAGAGCAGCTTCATGGAGTTCATGACGGGCAAAGCGTGTTTCCAAACCTTCTTCGAGCACAAGGCGCAATCCTTCACGTAACGCATAAATCATGGAAGTAGCTTCTGTATGGTGATTCAAACGGCGCGGTCCCCAATAATCCTGCAGCATGCTTAAATCGAAATAATTACTGGTGATCTGACGGCTGAGCGAAACCTTTTGATTGTCTTCATCCGTCGCAATACCACGTTCCACCTTTTTGCGGGACTGGATGATATCTTCTATTCGTTCATTATACGTAATCGGTGCCATACCGGAAGGAACGGACAAGCATTTTTGTGTCCCTCCTATCAATCCATCAATGCACCATTCATCCACCTTAACATCGGTTCCCCCGATGGAGGCAACCGCATCCACCACAAGCAGGACACCCAATTCACGGCAGGCCCATCCGATTTCCTTCAAAGGCTGCATACAACCAGTGGAGGTTTCCCCATGGACGATTGCTGTTATTTTAGGGGAGACTTTCTTGATTTCCGCAATGACTGCTTGCGGTTCGAACACCTCTCCCCAAGGACATTCCATCGTATGGACTTCAGCTCCGTATCGCTCACAAATTTCCACCAATAAATGACCGAACCTTCCGAATATAGGAACCAGGACCTTATCCCCCGGCTCAATGATGCTGCATAGAATCGCTTCATTACCGGATCTTGAGGTGCCATCAATCGGGAACGCCCATTTATTTTTCGTTTGAAAAACCAATCGCAGCATTTCCATCACTTCATTCATGATAGTGGTGAATGCAGGATCGAATTGCCCTAATATCGGTGTGCTCATCGCCCTTAAAACACGCGGGTCAACTTCGACAGGCCCTGGTGTCATGATCGTTCTCATCGGTGCATTCAATTCTGAATATGCCATTTTAACCAACTCCTTCAATAGGCTAATTTATAAGGTATTTCACTTAAAACTTCGATTCCCTTATTCATATCCGCAACACTCGTAAACTCCTTAGGTGAATGGCTGATCCCCCCTTACTTGGAACGAACAGCAAGTAAGTCGGACAAAACGAACAAAATACCTGTGCATCATGGCCGGCCCCGCTGACCATATCTTGGTATGGCCAACTGTCGCAACTAAACCCGGTCCATGCCTTTCGCTTTTTTCTTTAAAAAAGAAATGAATTCCGAAGCAGAACCGACAGCATCCTTCTCGTATGACACGGGAGTGGTGCCTGCATGATAACTCTCACCAATGAATTTCACCCTGTAACGTCGCTGTCCGACAATATGGCTGACGACCCCATATCCGACGTCATATTCCCCCCATCCTTGACCGTGTCTATATGAATGATTCCACCGGAGGGATCCGTTCCCTTATGCCTGCCAAACAAGTTGCCTACACTTTAAAAATATGTATAAGGTTTTCTTTTTCCATCTCAGCTTTCATTGCCTGCTGAGCGCTCATCCATTCCTTGAAATATAATAACCGGGTCACCCCATTACTCTCTGTTGACCCGAAAGCATTCTATCATCGAACGCAACATCATCCTTTTCATCAATGAATTTTTCGTTTTGATTGACCATCACATCGCTTCCCTCCACAATACCCATTCACGGTAAGAATATTCACAAAATTTTTGTCATCTATTATTTTACTTGCTTTCGCATTTAACTTCATTGACAATTCTGTTAGTATTTCAGTGTTTTTTTGTGCAAAATAACCAACTGAAAGCAAACCAATAATGTGTATAATATACAGATTTCTATGATCAAAAGAAGTGGCACTTATTGTTAAGTTAGCACCTTATATATTTCACGGCTATTTTTTGATAAATTAAGATACTAGTTCTACTTATGCGATCCAAATTAAATTCTGATGGTCTGCGAACCTAAAAAGGTGAATTAATCTTGTTACATCTAATTCACATATGTATACTTAGCTTCTTTCTTTTTATAAAAAATTAGACCAAAATGGGGAACAAGTAATCTTGATCACTTGTTCCCCATTTTATCGAATAATCACTTATTTTGACCCAAATTTCTTATGTTGACTTTAAAAACATTTTATTATGATTAATGATTCAACATCTTGATTTTAGTTCAGGCTTTATCGTAACTTTATTGCGGGATACCCCAACACTTTAACCTAAAACCCTAACTAAATAAATAGAATGAGACAATTATTTTTTCCTACGCAAAGCTTTATGAATGTAATAACATTGCATCCCGGTTGGTCTGAATGCCCCAGAAATCACTTATTGTTACAACTTGTTTTTCTTCGCTTCAATGCGTCGTCGATGCAGGATAGGCTCAGTATACCCACTTGGTTGGTTATAGCCTTGAAACACTAGGTCGCATGCCGCTTGAAACGCCACTGAGCTGTCGTAGTTTTCCGCGATACATTGATATGCTGAATCTCCAGTGTTTTGTTCATCCACTACTTTAGCCATTCGGTGTAAAGTCTCCAAAACCTGTCCTTTTGTACAAATTCCGTGGTGAAGCCAGTTAGCGATATGCTGACTCGAAATTCTTAGTGTGGCACGATCTTCCATCAAACCTACATTGTTGATATCGGGTACTTTAGAACAACCAATTCCTTGTTCTACCCAACGTACAACATAACCGAGGATACCTTGTGCATTGTTATCTAGCTCTTGCTGAATTTCTTCCGGACTCCATTCGGGGTTTTGAGCCACTGGGATTTCTAAAATATCATCAAGTAAATTTTCTGGATTCTTTTTCAACTCTTCTTGTACCTTTTTTACATCCACTTGATGATAATGAAGAGCATGCAATGTCGCTGCAGTTGGTGAAGGCACCCATGCTGTATTCGCCCCTGCTTTCAGATGGCCAATCTTTTGCGTTAGCATTTCCGCCATCATATCAGGTATTGCCCACATTCCTTTACCAATTTGAGCTCGACCTTGAAAACCGGTTGCTAGACCTACATTGACATTCGATTTTTCATAACCTTGTAGCCATTTTGATCTTTTCATGTTATTTTTGAGAATCATAGGTCCGGCTTCCATAGAAGTATGAATTTCGTCTCCCGTTCGATCTAAGAATCCGGTATTAATAAATGCCACTCTTTCTTTAACTTGGCGGATACAAGCTTTCAAGTTTAATGAAGTTCGGCGTTCTTCGTCCATAACACCAATTTTCAGTGTATTTCTCTGTAGACCAAGCATGTCTTCCACACGATCAAAGAGTTCATTGGCAAAAGCCACCTCTTCGGATCCATGCATTTTTGGCTTAACGATATAGACTGATCCTTTAGATGAATTTTGATATTTACCATTCCCCAACAGGGAATGTTTGGCAAGTAAACTAGTCATGACTGTATCCATAATCCCTTCAGGAATTTCCTCACCATTTGCATCTAGGACAGCGTTTGTGGTCATTAAGTGTCCCACGTTACGGACAAACATAAGTGAACGACCAGGCAAAGAGAATTCTTCTCCATCTGGTGCTCTGTATAAACGATCCGGGTTCATTGTACGTGTCATCGTTTTATTATCCTTTTTGAAAGTTACAGTCAGATCACCCCTCATAAGCCCTAACCAATTTCGATATACCAGGACTTTATCATCGGCATCCACTGCGGCAACAGAATCCTCACAATCCATTATGGTCGTAAGAGTAGATTCCATTAGAATGTCCTTAACGCCTGCTTTATCTACTTTACCGATCAGGTGGCTTCGATCAATCTGAATTTCAAAATGCAACCCATTATTTTTTAATAATATAGCCGATGGCTTTTCATATTCACCTTGAATGCCAACTAGCTTTGATTCCTCTACTAAACTCGTAATTTCTCCATCTTTGAGTGTAACAGCTAATTTCCCATCTACTACTGCATATTTCACAGCATCTTTATGTGAATGATCCTTTAAAGGAGTTACTTGATCAAGAAAATCCTTTGCAAATGAAATGACTTCTCCACCGCGTACTTCATTGTAGCTCCCTTCTCGGTAGGCTCCTCCTTTTTCGCTAATAACATCTGTTCCATAAAGGGCATTATAAAGGCTTCCCCACCTTGCATTTGAAGCGTTAATAGCATAACGAGCATTATCAACCGGAACAACTAGCTGCGGCCCAGCTTGGAAGGCTATTTCATCATCTACCCCTTCTGTCGTAATATGAAAGTCTTCTACTTCAGGTTCGAGATAGCCAATTTCTTGTAAAAATGATTTATATTTAGCAAAGTCAATCTCTTTATTTTCTCTATGCCATATATTTATTTTGGTTTGAATTTCATCACGACGAGCTAACAATTTTTTATTTTTTGGAGACATGTCATGCACCAATTTTTCAAAATCAACCCAAAATTGTTCCTGATTCAGTTGGCTTCCAGATAGCCCATCTTTATTGATAAATTCAAAAAGGACCGGAGCCACTTGAAGATTACCAACTTTTACATATTCCCCCATGGTGTATTCCTCCTTTAAAAATTAGTTTGACACCCGGCATACGCCGAGAAGAATTATCTTAAACCAGGTGATCTCTTCTACATTTGAATGGGTTCAATACTTAATTTGTTATCGATTAATCAAGTTTTCAATTTATCGTTTTGTTTTCTTATAATCAATTTCAAGTTTATCGTTAGAAAGTTAAACATCGCCTTCAACACATGTCCATTTTTTAATAATCACCTTTTGTTGTTGCTCATTATCCATTTTCAGGTAGATAAATCGGTCACTGTCCTACTTCCAACTTATTTGTTAACTTATTCCAATCAATAAGTTTTTCCAAAAAGATCGATATAATGACACCCATAATGAGACCATTTGTAATGAAAGGCTGCAAGAGGACAGGAATACTGCCGAATAATGCTGGAGGGATATTCATAATGCTAACTCCAACTAGGACTGGTCCAGCTAAACGGAGTATCGTTTCAGAGTTGAATAACGTTCCTTTTAGGCTGTTTAATGCTGTCCCAAACAATTGTAGGTATGCGACAAATAAAACAGCGTTACCTATTGTTAGTGGTATCGTTCCTAAGAATCTCCCTAATGGCGGAATAACTCCAAGGAGAGTAAACAAGAATCCGCTTATAATGAATGGCCCTCGTTTAAATAATTTGGTACTTTGTAAAAACCCTATTGTAGATGTAAATGGTGTAAAAGGGACCAAGCCAAAAATCGAAGTGATAAACGCAAAAATACCTGTTACAAAAATAGATCTCCTGTATTGACTATGTTCCACCTTTTCCTTGTAAACATCTGCAACAGCTTGAATGGAAGCGAAAGAATTCGTTAAATTCAAAAGGACCGCAAAAAAGGAGACAAAAATAATACCAATATTCAAGTTTGGAGTTCCAAGGGGAAAGAAAGTGAATGCCATACCTGAAGAGCTAGCCGTCTGAAGATCTGAAGGGAAAATAATTCGATATAATGACCATCCTACGATAATTCCGATTAGGATTGAGAAATTGCTTAGTATTTTCCCTCCTTTAATCCTTAAAAAGCCAACGAATATGACAATCAAGATTGAAAACAAACTGACAGGGAGATCAATTGTTCCACTTTCGGTTATTTTAAACATACCTTTGAAGAAAATAAAGATGAGCTGAAAGGTTAGCAAGAATATATAAACACTTATCACCATCGGCTTAATTACTTTCTGTATGATATAAATCAGGTTAAATGCCGCAAGCAGTACGGTTACAGCTCCAGCCAGCAAAATGCCTGTTGCAATTCCTCCTCCTACGGTTGCAAAATCCAATCCGAGTGCAGATGCAGAGATGCCCATATTTATCATCAGACCCCACATTAGCCCCGAATGGCTATCCAATAATGGATAACGATGCCCAATCCATGCCTGCAGAATACAGGCTATTCCTGTAAAGATAAAGGAGCACCTTATCGTCATTTCAATTGTTTCTGCAGGAAGCTGGAATGCTGCCCCTACAGAAATTGGTACGACAACCGTATTGGCAAAAATAAAAAAAAGCCACTGTAAAGAGGACAATAATGTTACAGTAACTCCTTGCTGTGTCATCTTAATCATCACCATTTCCGATTTCTGGATTTTTTATAAAATCTGTTTGCGAGAATTCTTAAAAGTATTGATTTCCTTTGGAATCCATAGTTTCTTCGTAAAAATTGCAAATCATCTCTTTTTATAAATAAAAATATAAGCGAAGCGCTGTTTTCATTACAATCGCTTCGCCTTAATCACTTTTTTTGTTTTTTGAAAGAAGAAACTTTTATTTTGTAATTGTTTAATAACCTTAGCCTTTTTCTAATATCTTGTTATATCCATAGGCAATGCCCCTGCAGCAAAGCCTACAAACATGAATCGACTGTTTCCTGTATTACGCATTCCATGAATTTGATTAGGCTTGGCCAATACTACCATTCCTTTTCTGATCGTAATCTCATTCTCTAGATCAGGAAAGTATGTTCCTTCCCCCTCAATGCAAACCCAAATATCATCAACATTCGAATGAGAATGTAAAAATACTTCCTGCTCAGGTTCAAGACACCAAACTGCCCCAACAGTTTTATCCGTTTCATAGAAATAATTTTTTTGTGGTGCATTAGAATCGAATTTTGCTATTTTATCGATTTCAAAAACTCTTTCCTCTATTATCGACTTTTTGTTCGAAATTACATTCTGGTCCATATCTCAGCACCTCTTTCATATTTAATGGTTTTGAATTACACTTACCAGATCTCCCTAAAATACAATTCTGCCCGCATTAAATCTCTTGAAGTTGGCATTTACGCATTTCTTCTAATTGATGTGACCTTTTACAAGGATGCATCACGATTACAATCTTTAGAGTAAACATATGTTAAATTTTCTCTGCCTACCGCATAGGCTGCTTGATGTACATATGGACCCATAAAAATGTAATCTCCTTTCTTTACAGGAACCCACTGATTATCCAGATTATACATCCCTTCTCCCGAGAGTAAGTAGGCGCCATGTTCTTGCACATGTGTTTCGATGAATGGATGAGATGCAGCAGGATCAAAGGAAAGAATATGAAAATTCATATCAAAATCTATATCAGCAGGCAATAGATCCTTAAGATGGACATTATGCATATCATCATAAATCCTAAATTCAATTTTGTTCGCATGGTTTGAATAAACCCATGGCCTCCGTCCTTCAAGTGGACGATACTTTTGCTTATATAGGAATAGTTTAGAATCTCCATCCAATTGGTTTTCTAAATACATCTTTGTTCCTGGCGGACAGTATAAATAACCGCTTTCATCGAGGACAAACTCTTGTTCACCTGCAGCAGCTTTTATTTTTCCTTCAATAACATAGACAAATGTCTCTACATCTTCTTGTCCACCAAACCCCTCGCTGTTCTTTCCTTCCTTTTGCATTGTCACAATGTAATCGACAAAGCTTGCTCCAAGCTTTGGAGAACCCAAAATGGAAATGATACAATTCTCAAATCCTGGAACAACATTATTAACCAATCCTTCAGGTGCAATTAAAGCATATTTACCGTGCTCAATTATTGATCTGCTTGCTAATAAATCTTTAGGATAACCCATCTTTTAAACTCTCCTTTTAATCGTATTTTGTGAGCTAATTCATATGACACCAATCAACGTTCATAAGCAGGCGCCATTTGAAAATATGTGAATCATGGTGTGCCCTGTTCCCGCTATAGATTAATTATAATTGAAGCTTCTTTTCATATATTATTAGCTTGTGTTAGAAACAATTAAGTCTCTTATATAAATATTAACCGCTTTCATTTAATTAGTCTTTATGCCTAATCGATAAAAACGTTTTATATTTTTGTTTATTATAGATAAAACATATTATCTTCTTATTTCTTCATCTATGTTTTTCTCTTTTAGGTACTCAGGTCCAAGGTCCTTACAGGCTTCTTTTGCTTTTAAGATTGTGTATGCCTAAAATAAATGACTGAAAGCGACTCATACATAATAAGCTAATAAAATCAATTAAGATTTTCTCAGTCCTTTATTGCTTAACAATCCTAGATTTTAATTTTTTCCACAGTGGTAATGCTTCCATTTTCAAAAACGATTGCCCCATTGACGATCGTTGTCGTTACTTGCCCTTTGAATATCCTGCCAACATAAGGCGACTGTTGATGGCGGTAGAACAAATCTTCCTTTTTCAGCTCGAAGCTTCTGTTCAGATCAACAATCGCCAGATCAGCGTCGCTATCAACGGCTATTATCCCTTTATGGGGATAAAGGCCAAATAACTTAGCTGGATTCGTTGATGTTAATTCAACAATTTTCCCCAGAGGAAGATTACGGTTAAAATGCCCCTCTGTCAACATAATATTGAGCGTAGATTGGGCACCGGAAATCCCACCCCAGGCACTGAAAAAGTCTTCATTTATTACTTCTTTCATAGATGCAGGTGCTGGTGAATGGTCGGATGCTATTACGTCAATTTCACCGTTTGCTACAGCTTCCCATAATTGTTCTACTTCTTCATCATCACGCAGTGGAGGGCAGCATTTTGCCAATCCGCCTTTTTCCTCTAAGTCTTTTAATGTCAAAGATAAATAATGAGGGCATGTTTCTACCGTAATATCTAGGCCTCTTTGCTTTGCCTGATTGATGACATCCACTACTTTCCGGCTGCTCGCATGAACAATATGCAGTTTACAACCTGTAGCTTCAGCATATGAAATTATTCTTCTTACCGCTTCAATCTCGGAAATTATCGGTCTTGATTCGACGAAGTCTTTTGCAGTCGTCTTATTTTGTCTTTGTTTTTCTTGTGCAAGCTGTTCACAAATGACTGTACTTTCAGCATGAACGGCTAAAAGTGAACCTACAGAGGCAATTTCTCTCATCCCTTTAAAAATCGTAATATCATCGACATGATTGAAATCGACAATTCCGCTCGGTGACATAAATGCTTTAAATCCAATTACTCCATTTTCATCAAGTTCCTTAATATTCTCAATATTTTCTGGTATAAGTCCACCCCAAAAGCGGCAATTGACTACCGACTTTTCTTCGGAGCAAGCTCTCTTTAATGCCAAATATTCTTTATTGATTGTTGGCGGTGTACTGTTCAATGGCATATCAAAATAGGTTGTTACCCCACCTGCCGCTAAACTTCTGCTACCAGTTTGAACACCTTCCCACTCAGTTCTGCCTGGCTCGTTGAAATGAACATGAGTATCAATTAATCCTGGGAGGATGTGCTGTCCCTCAGCATTAATTTCTCTTGTTGCTATAGCTTCAATATTTTTTCCGATAGACACTTCTTTAATTTTCCCTTCCTTAATTGCAATATCTCCTTGAACAATCGAATCAAACATTACAAGGTTTCCATTTCTAATGAGTAAATCATATGTAGCCATAGGTTCATTCCTTTCTTCAGAAATCAAATTTTGGTCAATAATGAGTACTTTTCTTCAAAACGTTTATTCCTGCTAAAGTGATTTTTAAATATTCACACTATTTAACTTTCCCATCAATTAATTCCCTTTAACCACATCCTCTCGTTTCTGCACTTTTCTTGAAGTGTATAATACCTGTCCAACCGATAGTCCTAGCGCAAAAAAACCACCAATTGTAACGTAGGATGGAACATTATGAACAGAACCCATCCCTATAGAAAATAGTTCCCTACTTTCCAATTTCCATCTTCGGGTTTTGTTGCCAATAAGTCTCTGCTTAATTCTGTTTCTGCTCCAATGGAGCTTTAGTTTGTTCCAAAAAGTTTCCTCCTCAGCATTGATAGCGCTTACTATCCACCGAAATACAAACTGGAAATATATAAAGGTTTAAAAGGTCTGTTAAGATCTTAGGTGTTAAAAACCCGGCTTCCTATAGTAACCATTGCAAAAAAACGTATGATGCTATGCGCTTCTAAATATAAATATAGTTGCTAAATATAATAAAAACTTGAGATTTATGGAATGTAAAAAAAAATTTTGAAAACAGTTTCCTTAACTTTCAATCCTCTATACAATTGATTATAAGCGGAGTAATTCACAAAATCATTATGCAATGTAAACAATTCCCATTTAAATTTTTGTCCAAATTTAACAACATTCGTTTGCTTCCCTTTCTAGAAATAAAAACTGACAAAATGCAGAATTAGAAGGTGTATGATGAAAAAAGTAGAAGATTTATTTATCGTTGATGTGTTTCGAGAAGCCAAAATTATTGCTGGACATGCCGGACTTAAAAGGAAAGTGGAATCAATTGAGATTTCAGAAACACCAGATGCCATCCATTTTTTAGCTGAGAACTCCCTATTATTGACAACAGGATACGCTTTTAAAGACGATCCTCATGCATTATGTAATCTCATTTCCCAAATTAATGAACTTCCATGTGCAGGGATTGCCATTAAACTTAAAAGATTCATTGATAAGATACCGCCGGATGTAATCGAATTAGCTGACTCATTAGAATTTCCAATTATTCAAATTCCAGAGACATTAACATTAGGTGCGGTTGCTCATCAATTATTAAGCTTTATATGGGATAACCAAATTGAAGAGTTATTTTATGCGATGCATATACACAAGGAATTTACCAATATGATGATAAAAGGTTACAGTCTGAATTCTTTAATTGAAAATCTTGGCTCCCTATTAAAATGTCCTGTTCTCCTACTTGATCCTATTGGTGATGTGACATCCTTTTCTCATCATTTTCGTACAGGAAATATGAAAATCGTTATGAAAAATGTTCAGGAATACATTAAAAGTGATATAGAAACATACCTAGAAAAAAACCAGCTCACAATCGACATCCAAAATACTGACATTTCTATAAAATTGTTTCGGGTGAAAACAATGCGTCCCTATCCATATTTACTAATAATTCTTCATCCTGAGAAGCTTTCATACCCCTCTTCCCAATTAGCTATTGAGCAAGCATCAACAGTCATTTCATTCACGCTGCTTAAAAACGAGGCTATTAGAGAAAACAGTCGTTTGTTAGAAAATAACTTTTTTGCTTCCCTTGTTGATGGAAAGATTTCTAACAAACAAGAAATTATTCATAGGGGAAAACAGCATGGCTTAATCGACAATATGAAATACGCATGCATTGTATGTAAGATTGATGATGATGAACAAAACGCTTTACAAAAAAGTGCAGAAATAATGAATAGATTATACGACTATTTATATAAGTTTTTACATAAATCATTTTTAAAAATAGATACTAACAACATCGTTTTTATGAAAGATGGTTATTTTGTTATTTTGATGCAATCTCCTCTGAATATTAATGATTCGATTAAAGGAATAATAGAAGAAAGGCTGAAGGAATTCCAGAATGAGGTATATTCAAATCTAAAAATTTCGTTGTCGTTTGGAGTTGGTAACTTTTCTAATGACCTAACCTATATCAACCTATCATACGAAGAAGCAGTGGAAGCATGGAAACATGGGTCTGAACTGTTTCAAAATAAATTTATAAACTTTTACGAGACCAAACAATTAATCGAACTGATTCGGTTAATTCCCGAAAAAGATTTAAAAAAATTTTATGAAAATACATTACGTTCTCTATCCTATCCGAAAAATAAAGATGAAAAAGACTTAGTCAATACCTTATTGGTATATTTGGATAATAATTGTGAACTTGCGATTACATCCAGGAAACTGTTTGTTCACCGTAATACCGTTAAATACCGAATTGCCAAATGTGAGGACATATTGAATTATTCCGTCCATGATTCAAAAAACTCACTTCATTTACGTATAGCTTTACTCATGGGTTCAATTTTCAGAGATATCAGTGATTAATAAAAATTGTAATTACTACTAAAGCAGGTATTGACTGAATGTAAACCGCCCGCACAGACAGAGATCAATATGAAGAGTAAATCTCGACTTTATTTTCTGGAAGTGACGCTACAGAATCCTTCGATTATGGAGGAATCCAGGAATTTCAGTGGCTTTTTTATGAACATGTTAAAGAGTCCGACAGAACTCCCTTTGTAACCATTGGATCTGAGTCGATACGCATGACTGTTTCATCGCATGAAGGATACCTGTCTTTAATATACTTTTTATCTAATGAGCTTTTCGAAGGATTCAATCTTATAGAAAAATGCTTCTGATAACAGTTGACTGATTTGTTCAAGAGGTACTAATTGAAATGTATTCATTTTGAAAAAACTCGTGATCCGATACAGGCGGATCACGAGTTTTTTTGTAAGTTCTCTTTTAGTCGATAGTCTTATATACTCTATAAAATCTTTTATGTCACTCAATATTGTTTTGTGGCTATTTTAATTACTGTAGAGTAAAGAACTCTAGCTCCTACACCCATATCTTCTACAGTAACGAATTCATCAGGGTGATGACTAAGACCATCTTTACAACGAACGAAAATCATTGCAACATTCGTTACATCCGCCATAGCCATTGCATCGTGACCAGCACCACTTACAAGACTGATAACGCTACCATCCACTTCGATAATGGACTCTTCGATTACTTTAATCAATTGTTCATCACAGTATACAGGATCGGCTTCCATGACTTGTTCAAAATGAATTTGGAGTCCTCTAGCTTTTGCTACCCTTTCACTTTCAGTTAATATGGCTTCAATAGCTTTTTTCTTACGATCAACATTTAAATCGCGGATATCCAGAGTCCCTGTTACAAGGCCAGGTATTACATTACTAGCACCCGGACTTACAGTAAGTTTACCGATAGTCGCTACTAATGGTTCATTTTGGATAGCGATGTTCTCAATGTAGGAAATAAGATCACTAGCTCCTAAAAGTGCATCTTGTCTAAGGGCAACAGGAACTGTCCCTGCATGTCCAGGTTTCCCGATAATTTCAAAATAAAATCTTGTAGCACCAGCAATCCCACGAACTATTCCGACAGGTTCATTCTCCTTCTCAAGCACTGGCCCCTGTTCGATATGAAGTTCCAAATAGGCGAGAAGTTCTTCTGGATTTCGACTAGCGTTACTAAAAGCATATGGGTCAGCAATACCAATTCCTTTTAACGCTTCGGCAATTGTTATTCCTTGTTCATCTGCTCTTTCTAAATCTTCAGCAGTAAAAGTTCCTGCAATCGCTTTACTACCGAGGAAAGTTGAGTGAAACCGTACTCCTTCCTCATCACAAAAACCCACCACTTCGATTGGATTATATAATATAATGCCATTATCCTTAAGAGTCTGAACAACTTCTATTCCAGTTATAACTCCTAAAATACCGTCATATTTACCTGCTTCAATCACGCTATCTAAATGTGAACCAATCATTAAAACTGGAGCTGTAGGATCTTTCCCTTCATAACGTCCGATTATATTGTTAAGTGCATCTTTTCTTACCGTCATCCCAGCTGCTTTCATCCACTCTTCAACTAGTCTTTCTGCCTTTAAACTTTCCACTGTGAAAGGTAGTCTAGTGACACCAACAGATGTAGATGAACAAGCAGCAAGTTCTTCGATTCTAGTGTTGATTCTTATAGCATCAACATCCTTCTGAAGTTTAACCAATCGATCACTTCCTTGCCAATTTAATCTCTAAGAAAATTTGTTATTTATTACAAAATCCAGTTTTTTAATGCAAAGTCATATTAACACCTTATTTAGTCGTTGCTCAATAGGAATCCTGCATGATAAGCTAATTAAATCTTAGATTAAACGGTGACAAGCAAAAGTGCTTGTCACCGTTTAATCCTTATAGTTATAGACAAGTTAACCAACTAAACGCCCTTTTTTTGAATGTAATAATGACCATGCATCAATGAGGGTACGTTTTGACTGTGCAATTACAATATCTGATGATTCTGTACCTACAGGTTTCACTTCAAAAGCGACTATATTCTTTATACCTTCACCGATGTAACCAATTTCTAATAAAGATCGTAAATACTCCGCTAATTCAGGAACATCAACTTCACTTCCTGGATATCCGAAACGGGGATGCTGATCTCCGTAAGCAGGATCAGAAGTATCTTTAATATAGCAATTTCCGATATGGGCATGGTTAATATAATCACGAGCAACCGTTAATGCATCAGAAGATGTTTCACGTTGCATTGGTAAATGACTTAAATCAAGCATTAAACCGAAAGTGGGATCTACTTTACGAACTTCTTTTGCAACTTCAACAGCAAGTTTATTCGAACCGATTAGACATTTCTTATCAGTCTCATCATCAAATGTTTCAAGTGAGAGTACTAAATCACCTTTAGATTTTGCATAATCGCATAATTCTTTGATAGAATTCGTGAGTAATTGTAAGGCAACATCTTGTTGAGTATCTGGTTTAGCCCCACTTAAGAAACCAAGTTTAGCAGCATTCACTTCGTAAGCCTGGTCAATTCCGCCTTTTACTAAATCGATAGCCCGTCTACGCTCAGCTTCATCAAAAGAATTAAGGTTTCCTTTGTTTCTTAATAAAATCGGTTGTGCACCAAAACCTACAGTCATTCCACCAGATTGTAAAATTTGAGTAGCCTCTTTACGTTCTTCAGGATTGTTAATAGATGTAATTTCAATTCCAGAGAAAAAATCATCTTGTACAATTTTCTTAATTGTTTCAACAGCTGGGCCATCTCCACCCATTGTTTCAGGATAAGCCATAAAGTGAACAATTCCGACTTTCATAGAATTATGAAGATTTGCTGACATTGTTTCGCCGATTATTCGGCTTCCCTCCTTTAATAAACCCATTATTTAAGTTCAGTCAATATTTTTTATTACTAATATGTTTTTTGAAGCAATAGGTTATATCCCATTGCTTCAAAAAAATCACTTCGATCAAGAGTAGTGATTATTTGGAATAATCAATTTTCCCAGAGTATTTGAAGCCGTTAAGTGCACCGTTATTAGAGAATTCGCATGCGTTCTTTGGATCTGGATCAACTATAACTTCGATTAAATATGGTTTACCTGAGTCAACTGCACGTTGCAGAGCTGGTTTGATATCATCATAATGTGTTACAAGCTCACCACGAACACCCATACCTTCAGCCGTTTTAACAAAGTCGATTCCTCGCTCTTCATTATCACATAATTCATTTTTGTAAATTAAGTCCGTAGAAATTTGACGTCCATTATAGAACCAGTTTTGTTGTTGACGAATTAATCCCATTAATGAGTTATTCATACAGAAAATAATGACCGGAATATCATGCTTTGCAGCTGTAGCAATATCTTGCAATGACATCCCTAAGCTTCCATCACCAAGGATGTTTACACTTTGTCTTTCAGGAAATGCAAGTTTCGCTGCCATTGCTGCACCAAGGCCCCAACCCATTGTCCCCGCACCACCAGTTAATAAGTAGGTTCTTGGTACATACGTTTCAAATAATTGAGAGGACCAGATTTGGCTGATACCGCAGTCATGTGATACGAAGGCATCGCGATCCAAGAATTCACGAAGTTCTCGCAATGCACGCTCTTGTCTGATTGGAAGTGTTGTGTAATCCGTTTTACGTGCCCATTTCTTACGCTCTTCAGTTAAGTCAACTTTAGTACCTACTTCGGCAGTTGCAGCTACATGAGCACCAAGTGCTTTATGGGCTTCTGCAAGTTTAACCATGAATGTTTTAACATCAGAAACAATACCTAAAACCGTTGGTACAACTTTACCAATTTCCTTATTATCAAGATTTACATGGATGATTTTCTTACCGTTTTGTGTGAATACCGAAACATTACCAGTTGAACGATCAGCGAAACGTCCGGCTAGGTTGATTACTAAGTCGGCTTCAACAATTGTTTTGTTACCGAATGGAGTATCAAGCATCGTTCCCATACGTCCCGCGAATAAAGGGTGATCATTAGGGAATGTATCCATCCCCATGCCAGAAGTTACTACAGGGATTTGCAGTTCTTCAGCTAACGCTTTCAATTCAATGGTAGCGTTTGCAATGTTGACCCCTCCACCAGAAAGTAAGACCGGTCTTTTAGCATCTTTTAATAATTCCAATGTTTTCTCTATATCAGCGTCAGAAGCTTGTGGTAAGTTATCGACTGGAGTAGAACCGATAAGCACATCTAAGTCGACTTCTATTTCAACTTTTTGTTGATCAACTGGTAAATCAAGAAGAACTGGACCTTTTCTGCCAGTAGTAGCTGTTACCCATGCTTCATGGATAAATTCAGCAGCTTTCGAACCGTCAGTTAAACGGTATGCAGCTTTCGTTACAGGCTTTGCCATTTCAACGATAGGCGCTTCTTGGAATTGCATGGTTCCAATTAAACTATTTTTTTGTTGACCGGTAATGGCTATCATTGGAATGGAATCCATCCATGCACCGTAAAGTCCAGTTAAGAAATTGGTTCCACCAGGACCTGATGTGGCAGCACATACGCCCACTTCACCAGTTGCTCTTGAATAACCATCAGCCATGAAAGCACCCGTTTGTTCGTGACGAACAATATATGATTCAATTTTAGTTAATTCTTTTACTGCATCATAGAATGGTAAAATTGCAGCACCCGGTACACCATAAACATGTTTCACCCCTCTTTTTTCTAAATACAAGGCAATTAACTCAGCAGCTGTCATTTTTTGTTTAGCCATTTATATCTCTCCCTTTTGATCCTTTTTTATATTTTCAAAGATTTGAGCAATTGAATCTTTATCCCCAACGTTGCCTGGAAATACGATATAAGGTGTATCTTTGAACTTAGCTTCACTTCCGGTTAACCATACTGGGACACCGGCGATCGCTTGCCCTAAAATTTTTGCATATTTTATATCTAAGCCGTCAGTTGCCACATCACTCGAAGTTATACCACCTTTTGCAATGATAAATTTCGGCTTTACTTTTAGTGAGCGAATAACTTTAACTAAAGAACTTGAAACAGTTTGACTAATTTTTAAGTTTTCTTCCTTATCTTTCGCACTAATTAAATCCCTACTTGTATAAACAAGCGTATCGCGATTAGAAGAAATATTATGGTCAACTAATTGACATACTCGTGTTAGCTCTTCATTTCTTGTTTCTTTATTTAGAACTTTCACAACATTCATTTCGATTTGTTCAATCGGGTATTTATTCATTAGTTCCTTAATTTGTTCCGTAGTTTTATTCGTGTGGGAACCTACTATAATAAATCCACCATTGTTTTGGTTTTCATCATTTGAAACAATCTCATTAGCTGATAAATATGGACGATCCTGAATTCCCGCAATCGATTTTACAATAGATGCTGCAGTTCTAAACAAGAATTGCTTGCCAGAATCAATTGCTTTAAGGACAGCTAATGATACGATGTCTAAATCATAGTAAGATTTAGCATTTACTATAATAGGAGTATTATTGTTAGCAGATAGTAAAATCTCATAAACTTTATCAATGCCACCATTATGAATATCTTCAAGTGAAATGATCAAAGCCGACTCTGAAGCTACACTTCCATTTGTCTTCTCTTCAATCCATTTCGGCAAATTAGCAGTATTGAAACCGAAAACGGAATCATTCGCAAATTCTGTTTCATTTACTGGGACAAGTTGACCATCCATACCTAAATAATGAATATTATCTATGGTGTAACGATGTGCTTCAAAAAAAGCCGGTATGATTAAATGACCTGAAATTTGTACATCAGCAGTTTTTAATAATTCATCTTGGAGCACATTAATTTCAAGTGGATAATGCCCTCTTAATGTTGAGTCACTTCTACTGATAATTGAATAATTAATGCCCATTTCCTTAGTAACGTCAACAATGTTTTGGACAATCTCTCTATTGATGTTTTCCGTTTTTTCTGCATTATAACTTCTTGTGTTTGTTAAAATATAAAGTACACTTCTCTCATCAGATAATCCTTTTTTAATCCAGTCTTTTCCCCAGTCCGTGATGACAAAAATATCATGTACCGTTTGGACACCAGTTGGATCATCATCTAAAACGATAAACTTATGTTTTGTTTGTTTTAAATGAGCTTGGATTTTAGCACGAAGGCTATCATCCGATTTAGAGAAGAGGTCTAAAGTATCCTTTAAACTTAGATATTGGGTTGCGTTTGACAAAAACCCTCCCCCTTTCATCATCTAAAATGTGATTAACTAGTTACTCTATGTCCTAATAATTCATTTGCAGTAGAAACAATACGGTGTGCTCTTAATTCAAACAAATCAAGTAATTCATCCATTTTTCCTGAAACCCCAAAACGGTCATTTGTACCGATTCTTCTTAATTTAGCCGGTTGGCTTTCTGATAATACTTCAGCAACAGCACTACCTAATCCACCTATAATTGAATGCTCTTCAACTGTGATAACATGTTTTGTTTTCGCAGCAGATGCAATAATGGCTTCTTTATCAATAGGTTTAATTGTATGAATGTGTAAAAGTTCAGCGCTAACACCTTGCTTTTCCAATTCACCTACTGCTTTTAGTGATTCATCAAGCATTATCCCAGTACTGATGATTGTAATATCAGACCCTTCACGGTATTTAATTGCTTTACCTATTTTGAATGGTTCTTCTTTTTTTGTAACGATTGGTACTGGTAATTTGCCAACACGCAGGTAAATTGGTCCGTCATGGTAATAAGCAGCTTCTACTGCTTTTTCCATTTCAACCGCATCAGCTGGAACAATTACAGTCATACGTGGAAGTGAGCGCATTAAAGAAATATCTTCAAGCGGTAAATGTGTTGCACCTTCTTGAGCAGCTGATGTACCAGCGTTATGACCGACAATTTTCACATTGTTATTTGAATAACATACAGAAATTCTCATTTGATCAAATGCACGCCCAGTAAGGAAGTTTGCATAAGCATTCGCAAATGGTACTTTACCTGCTACCGCCATACCAGCTGCAGTACCTACTAAATCACATTCAGAAATACCGATGTTGAAAAAGCGTTCCGGAAATCTATTTTTATATAGATTTGTCATATTTGATTTTGCACAGTCCGCGTCAAGTACCACTAAATTATCATGTTTTTCTCCAAGTCTAATTAGTGCATCAGCAAAACCTTTACGTGGTGCTTCTTGATTTGCCATCTTAAGCCAACTCCTTTAAAGCGATTTCTAATTGCTCATCATTCGGAGCCATTCCATGCCAATCATGTGTATCTTCCATGAATGAAACTCCCTTGCCTTTAACCGTATGAGCTAGAATTGCAGTAGGTCTGCCTTTAGTGCGTTTAGCTTCTTTATACGCTTCATTAACTGCATTAATATCATGACCATCAATTTCAACAACGTGCCAACCGAAAGCTCTAAATTTATCACCAAGATTTTTTACACCTTTTACATTTTCAACAAAATCATCAAGTTGAATTTTGTTCCAGTCGATAATCGCACAAACGTTATCAAGATTGTAATGTGCAGTTGTCATTGCTGCTTCCCATACTTGACCTTCTTGTAATTCTCCATCACCAATCATGCAATATGATCTTCTATTGCTACCATCTAGTTTTGCAATTAATCCAACACCATTAGCTACTGATAATCCTTGACCAAGTGATCCTGAAGATATGTCTACACCTGGAATATGCTCTCCACATGGATGTCCATGTAACCTGCCGTCAACATCCCTGAATGTCATTAACTCTTCAACTGGGAAGAAACCTTTTTCAGCTAATACTGAATAAAATACAGGTGTACAATGACCCTTAGATAGGAAGAAACAATCTCGGTCTTGCCAATCTGGGTTTTTAGGATCAACATTCATGTGTTCAAAAAATAGGACGGACATTAGTTCAGTTGCTGATAAAGAACCACCGGGATGACCACTTCCAGCATGGTTCGTCATTTTAACTATGTGCCGGCGAATCGTTTTCGTTAGATTATTATAAAATTTGCTTTTCTCTTTAGAAAAATCCACTAGTACTCCTCCTTTTAGTCGCGTAATAAGCAACGTAGTTTCATTTAATAATTAAAAAAATAAGCATTTCGTTGCTTATTAACTAACCTTGTTTCTTATTTTGATATTATCACCGTTTTTTGAATATTTCAAGTATTTTCGCCATTAAATTTTTTATAAATATTTTTGAAGGACAAAAGGTCAGAGTGCCTATTCGAAGATAAACTTGAATCAATGAATTTCTACAAAAAAAGAACTGGCCTTATACCAATTCTTTCAGACTGTAAACAATTCGAACGTTGCCTCCAGGCACTCGCTTTCCGAGGGCGGTCCGCCCTCGGCGCCTTCGCGCCTACGGGGTCTCCCCTGAACTCGCTTTTCCCGCAGGAGTCTCGCACCCTCCGTTCCAAGGCAACTTTGTTTTAACTTTTAGAAACCCTTTTTGCCTAAAGTCTCCATTACTACACATGTGAAAGCGAGTGCGAATAAACGGTAATTAAAAAAGAAAATCGTTCGTAAGGAAACAAGAGCTTATCAAGGACACCTTCAAGATGAAATAAATCAAGATCGGACAAACCATGGAAAGAAGCCTTTTCCACCTGATAAATTTGATAAGGAAGAAAAATTCCTAACCCCTTTTGTCTACAAAAAAAAGAATTGGTCTTATACCAATTCTTTTTTTCACATTATTTAATTGTCTGTGTAACCAAGCCTTTTGGAAATCTTTTTACCAATATCCATTATAATTGGTTTAATTTCAGTTAATCTTTCTTCAGTCATTCGGATGCTTGGTCCTGATATACTGACAGCAGCTGTAATTTTCTTCCGATTATCAAAAATTGGCGCTGCAATACAGGTGATTCCTTGTTCATTTTCTTCAACTTCCCTACCAATACCTTCGTTCCTGATTTTTCCCAATTCTTTAAAAAAAGATTCCTTATCTATAATCGTATGTTCAGTATGTTTTGGTAAACCATGCTTGTCAATTATATCTACGATCTCATTTAATGGCAGATGGGCTAAGATTACCTTCCCAACTGCCGTACAATGCATTGGGGCCCGTCTCCCTACTTGTGAATGTGTTCTAAGGGTTTCACTTCCCTCAAGTTTTTCAATATAGATTACCTCTCCTTGATCATATACGGTCAAGTGGATCACTTCATTAATATGTGATTCTAACTCTTCCAGAAAAGGTTTAGCCTGAGTTCTCAAGTCAATAGATTCAAGTAGCATCGAACTTAATTCTAAATATTTATAGCCTAATCTATATTTTTTAGTTTCAGGATTTTGTTCGATGAATCCATGATCTACAAGAGTACTTAATAATCTGAATATAGAGCTTTTATTTAAATCTAGGTTGGAGGCCAGCTCAGTAACCCCAATCCCTTCTTTACGCTTGCTCACTAATGAAATAATTGTTAACGCCCTATCTACTGACTTAACCATTTATATTAACCTCCGATTAAATCCTAAATTACTGATCCTGTTTCTTTATCTTACCACAAGAGCAATCCACAGACATAATACCATTCAAAAAATAAAACAAAAAGAAGGTATGACGCCATTAAGAGCAACTTAAGTGCCCTTTTAGGTCAACCTTCTTTAAATAACTTTATGCTTGTACGAAACTACTTTTTGCCGAAATGAACTTCCCAATTGGATGACTTACTATCCCTTGCTCAAAATCAAATACCAGTTGTCCTCTTACAAACGTTTTCGTCACTCGACAGTTAATTTTTCTTCCAACATAAGGGCTTTGTTGATGACGGTAATACAAATCTTCTGGCTGAATGGTGTATGATTTATTTGGATCAAGGAGAATGATATCAGCGTCATAGGAAACTTTAATGCTTCCTTTATTTCTTAAGTTAAATATTTCTGCAGGTTTTGTCGCAATCATCTTTGAAAATTCACTTACAGAAACCCCACGTTTCTTAACAGCCTCGTCAAACATTAAATCAACATTATTTTGGCAGCCACTAATCCCTCCCCACACATCAAACATATTATTGCTGTTGCTCTGCTTCATTTCTGGAGGACATGGGGAATGGTCTGAGGCCAGGATATCAATTTTCCCCTCCTTAAGAGCTTCCCATAATTTATCTTGTTCTGTTTTAGTGCGAAGCGGTGGGGCGCATTTCGCAACAGGTCCTACCCTTTCAAAGGTTTCAATATCTAACGTGAAATAGTGAGGACACGATTCTATCGTAACCTCTTGGCCTAGTTTACGTGCTTTAAGGATTTCTTCAACAGCCTCTTCACTGCTAATATGAACAAAATGTAATTTACATCCAGTCTCTTTACCTAATAACAAAGCACGTTTTACAGCATCAACCTCAGTAAATATGGGGCGGGACTCAGCATAATCTTTTGCTGTTGTCTTCCCTTGTTTTTTCTTTTCAATTGCCAGTTTATCAGTAAGCTCTGCATTCTCAGCATGTATGGATAAAATATGCCCCAATTCCGATAGTTTTTTCATACCTTGATATAGAGTAAAATCATCAACATTTTTAAAATCTCCAATTTCCTCACTACCACATGTTGCCATAAAACATTTGAAGGCCACAACACCTTCGTTAGAAAGGGCTTCTAAATCTTCGAGATTATCAGGAACTAATCCACCATACAAAGCATAATCAACGTACGCCTTATTTTCAGCAGATTTTAATTTTAAATGCAGTGAACTCTTTGTAGTCGTTGCCGGCAAAGCGTTTAATGGCATATCAACAAATGATGTTGTCCCTCCTGCAGCTAGTGCTTGAGTTCCTGTTACAAACCCTTCCCACTCCGTTCTGCCTGGCTCGCAAATATGGACATGGGCATCTATCATCCCAGGCATGACATATTGATGAGAGGCATCTATAATTTCAGCAGATTCCCCGACTATTTCTTTTGAAATTTCTGCAATTTTACCATTAAGTATACCGATATCCAGTTGTTCTACTGAATTTTCAAATACTACATTTCCGTTCTTTATAACTAAATCAAACTTCATTCTCCCAACCCCCTTTTTTGAAATTTTCTGTATATTGGCATTACTCAACTGCCTTGTTTATTTCATCCTCAGATTGCATCAATCCATTATAAATAGACAGAGAGAATAACCCCAGGAAACATAGAAATACAGGTTTACTTTTCAAAAATAGTACCCTTTTTGAATTTTGAATTTTTAAATGCAAATTTCATCAAAAGCAAATATGCAATGCCTGCCACAACAACGCCGATAATCCATGCCAGCTCCACTTTCACACAGGCTGCACCGGCGCCGATAAGCAATGCAAGCACCGCTGCTGGATTATACCCGGCAAATGGACCGTCTTCCTTATACAAGTCTGCAACATTTACCTTTTGCTTTCTTAATATATAATATTCCACTAATAATATAGAAACAATCGGTCCTAGAAATGCGGAATATATAAGAATGAAGATTCCAAGACCCTTTGCCGAAGAATCCTGCACAAGAACCCAAGGGAATGAGCAAAATGCAAGCAGTCCGGTTATGGTAACTGCAGGTTTATATTTCATTTTTGTAAGCAATGTAATAACATAGGTTGGCGGAATAATATTGGCAACCATGTTTACTGCAACCGCACCCAAAACAATAAATGCGGATACAAAGAGTGTAATGTAAGAGTTATCCACCACGACCGCAAACGCTTTCACAGGATTATTGATGCCGGTTGCAGAAGCAAGCATTCCACCGATTGTAAGTGTCAAGCCGTACGCCATTAAAATAGGAAGAAAGTACAAAAACCCGCGTTTTGTGTCGCTAATACCAGACTTTAGCTCTCTTGAATAGTCCGCTGCACTTAAAAAGATAGCCGCATAATTTCCCATAAACATCATGATCAATGCAAAGAAAGGCAAGCCCCATGATCCTTCTGCATGAACCCATGTTTCTGCAATAACATCGCTATAGGAAGTTAGTAGAACGCCAAATACATAGAGAAGCGCTAGTACAATAACAATAGACGCAAGCGTTTCCACCCATTTAATGGCATGGAATCCATACAGCGAAAGCCCAATTTGCACCAACTGTAGCACTACAAAGCAAATGGCAACATTATCAAAGGCGCCGCCTGTAATAATCTTCGCAATTTCATTTAAGGCAGTACCGCCAATCCAACTTTGAAAACCGTACCAAACGATGGCGGGAATACCGCGCATCAGTGATGATATTACGGAACCTTTAAGCCCAAAGGACATTCTAAGCTGTACAACATATGGTATTCCCGTTCTGTATCCGAGCCTGTCATTTAAAGCAAAAACAGTTGAAATGATACCAATTGCCATGATAGCTGCGGCAAATGTCTGAAAGATGTTTAACGTAGCGATTCCCGCTACAATCATACTGGCTCCAAGCGTCATATTACCTAGATTAACACCGTCACCAACCCACATGAAAATATAGTCTAACGGACTTACCGTCCTACCCTCCTCGGTTTTTGGATTAAGTGATTCATCCACACCCGTATCATGTTGGATCTGCGTTTCTTGTGGAACGTAATTTTCTAAATTTGTAGACATGATACATCCAACCCCTTTTTTATGGTTTGCCGCATTTTAATGCATTGGTTAACAGGTTAGGTCTTAGATGTTTGCCGAGGCTATAATATGATACAATCTTTCTTCTAAGTGTTCTTTTCTGTTCTTCATTCAAAGGAAATAAAATGCGAATTTGTTTTGTTAAAAGTACTATTTCCCATCGATCCTCCACCATCTTAATGTGTTTGAATCGAGGTATTGTCGCGCATTAAACAACAACGTTCCTTGAAAATCACAAAAAAAACAGCATGAAAACTACATTTAATTTGGAAAATGATTTCGATGAACTGTATCACCTCCTTAAAAACCCCATCAGTAAGCGCTTTCAATGAATCATTTATCAATTTACATTAAAGAAATATATCTGACAAGGAAGACGAGATTTGTAATTCCTCATTAAAATGAAGATTCGACTCAATTTCACTAAGATGAATGAGAGATAAGTGTTCTGCAAGGTCACCATCCCTTTGCTTAATAGCATTAAAAATTTGAAAATGATCGTGATAACCACATGTTTCCATTCCCCCTCTTCCATAGATTGCTATAATCACATAAGTTAGGGAAATTAAATCTTCGAGATATTGATAAAAATACGAATTTCCTGCGAATTCAGCTATTTTCAAATGAAAATCCCCAGATACTTTTAAAGATTCATAAAAATCCCGACTACCATAAATATGTCGTTCTTCCTCAACTAGAGTCTCTAGTTCTTGTAATTGTTCCTCGTCAAAGAGTCTGCATGCTCTTCGCACTGCTTCCCCTTCTAAGATTCTCCTCATTTCAAATACTTCTTTTGCTTCTTCAATTGTTGAACAAGAGACAAAGGTACCTTTATGCTCTTTAATTTTCACCAATTTTTCATATTCCAATCTGCGCAGAACATTACGGACAGGGGTACGGCTAACGCCAAACGATTCAGCAAGATCCTTTTCTATTAATTGCATATTGGGCCGAAGCCTTTGCTGGATAATAGCTTGCTTGATTTTTTTATAGATATCTATTTCTAAACTATTCAAAACTTTATACCTCCTCTCAGAAAAATTCAAAATTGAATGCAGTATTGTATACAATACAGGGTAAAAAAAATTTGAATGGGATAATTATTTGATACTTAATTTTATACAATCTGGTTCATTTAAATTAAGTTGTTTAAAATACTTCATCTATCTGTTTTCAAATATCATTGCCAAAATTCAAAAAGTTTGTCACTTCTTTAAGTTTCTCAATAAGCAACATTGTTTCTATTAATGAGAAAAATATAACATTTAATTCCATAATCAATAAATTCTTCACATTTTTATAATATCACCCCTAATTTAGTTTTCCAACAAAAAAATATAAAATTCAGAATATTTCTGACACCTTATTAAGAAAAATCAAATATTACTATTATCAGCCTATTCCTTTAAGGTAATAAAAACTTTTTTGCCTCAATGTTTGCACCTCACTACCCCATTATTAAAACCATATAGAAGAAGAGGCTGACCTTTTGTGAGGCAGCCTTTTTATTTTGAGATTAGAATATAATAAACTGAGAAAACAAGATTTTAATACGTAATGCGTTCTTTAAAACATAGTGTATATTGCTTATTTATATCACTTTTTAACTTTTATAAATGACTTAATTGCTTTTATAGCTGCTTCATAATTCGGATGTTCCGTAATTTCCGGAACGTATTCAACATACTGTACGACATCTTTTTCATCCACAACGAATACTGCACGGCATTCTAAACGATGTTCCTTTATATATGTGCCATAAGCTGTTCCAAATGACATCTTATAATGATCTGAAAGGGTTTGGGCTTGTTCTATTCCTGCTGCTCCACACCATCTTTTTTGTGCAAATGGAAGATCTACACTAATTGTTAACACTTCCACGTCATTTCCTAGATTGCTAGCTAATTGGTTAAATTTCCGTGTTTGTGCGTCACATACCCCTGTATCAAGAGAGGGAACACATGAAATAAGTCGGACTTTCCCTTTTGAATCTTCAAGTGTAACTTTTGAGAGATCGTTTGCTAATACTTCAAAATTTGGCGCTTTATCACCAACACGAATTTCACTACCAATCAACGTAACTGGCTTACCAGCAAAGGTTACTATACTAGATCTTTCTAAAGACATATTATTTTCCTCCTATTACCTTAGCAATTCTTCTAAAAATAGTTATCTTCGACGATAAATTGTATAGCCATCTAATATGTGGTTATAGGGTTTATCTTATGTGTCTAAAATAAGGCGGTACCCGTTCAAAGTTAGTATAATATTACTTCTTAAACATAATAAGAAGCGCTATCGCTACTTATTAAAAAATTTTCAATTTTTTCTTTTACTACGTTCTGAACTGCGTTTTGGACTAAAGTTAATGTTTCAGTTGGCAGTTCCGACCACTCTTTTTCTGTAACATAATTTTCTCGATTAAGAGTTTTTATCATCATATGTTCTAAATCTGTTGCAATATTCACTTTACTAATTCCACCATTAGGAATTTGAATTGCATTTTTAATCATCTCTGAAGGAGTGCCGGAACCGCCATGTAACACTAAGGGGACCGATGTTAATGTACGGATTTCTATTAAACGTTCAATATCAATTTTTGGATTTTTAACAAGATAGACCCCATGTGAAGTTCCGACAGAAACCGCTAATGCATCAATACATGTCTCTTCAACAAACTGTTTTGCTTCTTTAGGCTCTGTAAATAGCTCTTCATCAACGTCGGTTTCAATAAAGTCGGTAGTCCCTATCTTGCCTAGTTCAGCTTCAACAGTTACGCCTCTTGAATGTGCATACTCAACAACCTTTTTTGTTATCTCAATATTTTTCTTAAATGGTTGCTCTGATGCATCAATCATAACGGATGTAAAACCAACTTCGATGGCTTCAGCAATTACATTGAAATCCTTCGTATGATCTAAATGTAACACAGCAGGGATCGTAATATTCTCCTCTCGGATCACACGATAAAACTCTCGGCTAAATTCCGCTAAATTGATGCCATATCGTTCCTGCTCCCTCTCAGAAGTTTGGACAATGACCGCAGATTTCTTTTCTTGGGCCGCTCTAAGTATAGGAGCTACCATCTTTGTAGCTCTAGGAGTAAACGAACCGACAGCAAATTGATTTTGCGTAGCTACTGCAAGTACCTTTGTTAATGAACTAACATTGTTTGGTTTTAAATTTACTTTCATTCATTCAAACTCCCTTAAAGATGATTTAACTTATTTCGTTCATTCATACTCTTTCCGTTACCCAATAAGCAACGATGTTCCCTTATAATTCTAATTTATTTTCTGAAAATTACAACACTTCCCCCGTCTTTCTTACCCACTACTCTAAAAAAGGCGTCTGCATTTCTATGTACGAGGATTCGTTATCTGACAGCCGCTTTTATTACCATGTAAAAACATTCGCATCATTTTTACAATATTACTATTCTCAACAAAGATAAATGAACCCATTTAATTACTGATAAATTTGCAATTCATCTTAAGCTTCTACTATTGCTTCTGAATTTAATGAATTTTCTTTTTCGGTATTATTGCCAATCGTAAGGGCAATGATTGCTGCTACAATTATTGCTGCAATCATTAATATGAAAGTTGAATTGTAAGAACCACCGCTGCTCTCAATCATATAACCCATTAATAACGGGGATATAAATCCTGCAATTGATCCGAAACAGTTAACAGTGGATGAACCTGCAGCCATTATTTTCGCAGGAAGTGTGTCAACAACCAGACCCCAGAATGCTCCTTGAGCTAAGAACATGAAGAATGCTGCAACACATTGATACGTAATGACCACCGCAGTAGAAGTAGCTTGAAGCATTAATAATAATGCTAACCCACTAATTACAGCATTAGGGATGAACACCCATTTCCTCTTTCCTTTTACTTTATCTGACAAGTACCCACCAAGGATAATTGAGACTGTACCTACTAAATACGGTAAGGCACTGAAAATACCAGTATCCATTAAAGAAAGCCCTCTAACATTTATCAGGTAAGATGGAAGCCAAGAAGTGAAGCCCCAGAAAGTAATATCAAAGAAGAACCAAATGAACGCCATTTGCCATAAAATCGGTTTTCTAAATAGCTCCTTAAAGGAAACTCCTGAGTTCTTTTCTTCATTCAATTTTTCACACTCAATGTCTTCATCTAATTCTGCAAGCTCTTCTTTCGTCATTTTAGGATGATCTTTCGGATTGTCTTTGAATTTAAACCAGATATACAGACCGAGTATAATGCCCGGAATACCCATTACGATAAAGACTGTACGCCATCCAAATGCCCCAATAATTGCTGCAGCAGCTATAGCAGCAATAGCCGGTCCTAAAGTATTAACTGTTGACTGGATTCCAGTAGCTGTTCCTCGTTGCCTACTAGGAAAGTAATTAGCTATTCCTTTATAAGCAGCACCTGGTAAACATGCCTCACCTAAACCGAAAACGAATCGAATAAGTAACATAAGTGGATAAGAAAAAATAAAACCAGTCAATGATGTGAACATTGACCACCAAACAATCGCAATGCTCATCACACGACGAAAGCCAAATTTATCTGATAACATCCCGCCCGGAATTTGGAACAGTGCATACCCCGCAAAGAAAATACTTAAAAGTAATCCTTGAGCTGTTGCCGTTAAATTAAGATCTTCACCAATATAAGGCAATGCAATAGTGATAACCATTCGATCCAGGAAAGAAAACAGCCAACATAACCATAATACGAATAAGACAGTATAACGAACTTTCCATTTAGATTTCTTTTTCATCTGCAGTTGTTTGTTCATTAAACAAAAACCTCCTGAATGATTTCATCTCTATCATGTAAAGTTTTGCCTTTTCTAAATTAGTTACGATGTTACAGTCTAAAACACAGGACATTACCAACGGATAACTTTTATACAAGCGCTTACATTTCTTCCATTCAAAAAAATAAATCATTAGATTTACATCGACATAACTTTTATTGGTGTTTTAAGCTAATTCTTTTAAATATTATTTCCCGTCAAATTTTCTATAGTTTGATTTCAATTCATCTTTCTCACCCCCTTGTAGATAGATTTGAAGAATATTAAAACTGAAGATGTTTAATCAACAACTCGCAGTTTCTTAATAAACAACATCGTTTCTTTCCATTACAAAAAATCTGTATAAAAAGAATGATTAGTTATGTCAATATGTATAACAATCATTGTACTGATTTTTGATGTTTTAATGTAATAGGCAAGAAGGCATCGTTTAATGTTTCCAATCCCCGTAGACTTTATTTCCTATATGGATTCTTTAGTCCTTCATTGCGGTTTTTGTTGCTTATTAAGAAACTAAGTTTCACCAAAGTTCCAATATCAGCTTATTTATAATACTCTTTCCTGAAATGAATTTTAACATGTGCATGAATCACTTTCAAGAAAATTCTGAATTTTGTATTTTTACCCACTAAAGTTTTTTACACAGCTTTTCTCTTTTACTAGTCATGTAATAGTAAGTGATATTTGATTTTATAAGAGCAGAAGAACTTATTAAACACCAGCAATTACAAGCTACCTATTTTACAAAGAAATCATAACGGCTTTACCCTATACACGTCCTCGAACAAAAGAAGGGTTCTTTCGCAAACATGACCATGAATACGCTGAACATTTTGATTGTTACCTTTGCCTTCTGGCGAGCCATTAAAGTACTTAACAACAAATAAAGAGGGCTATCGCTAGTATAAATCGCCAAAACACATCCGTGCAACAAGCCGAGTTATCCTATTAATAAAAAATAACCTCTTAAAACACATGACAAAACCCCACCTGTTCCCATAGCAACTGGTGGGGTTTCTAACTGGCTTCTACATCTACATCAACCGGGAGGTCCATCTTGTACAATCACGTCCTTTCGTTTAAACGGCTAATTTACTGTATTCATCCAACTGATCTTTAGTTAAATTTTTGATGAAATGGTCGATGTTTATCGACTCGATTTCATACCTTTCACAAATCTTTAAATAACTTTCATAAGCTTTATCATAAATGTTCATCATCTAGATTCCTCCTTCTGTTATATAACAATAAATTTAACTTATTAATAATATATAACAACCGTAATTTCCCGTCAATGCATTTTTCTGAAAATTCGGTAAGAATTTCATTCTCTTAGTATTTCCCATATTGTTCTTTGCTAACCGTCATATAAAGAAAAAGCTTCCCAAGCGACAGCGCTGATCAAAAGCTAATTCACCCGTTATTTCTCTGAAGCAAGAAATAAAATGCCTGGTTACATTAATGACCATTTGAATAGCGTAAAAAACCAACTTTCCATAATAGGAAAATTGGTTTTTCATTTCAGATGAAACCCTGAATAGATCGAAGAAATTTGCGACACTCCTGCCGAAAAACTGGCTAGCCGGGACCCCACAGACACTTTTTGGCGAGGAGGCTTGGCACGGTCGGCGGAAAGCTAGTGCCCTGGCAATAATGAATTCGGCAAACCCAATCATGATAAGGTTTGTCTATTCCTTTTAATGATTAACTAAATAGCGCTTTGTTTGTTCCCTTTTTTGAAGGGGATGGAGTCGGGAGTATTTCTTTTTGTAATATAGGGCCGTATGTATCGACACGACGGTCTCTAAAGAATTGCAGGATTTTTCTAGTTTCTTCTATTTCTTTTAAATCAATTTCTTGCACAATAATTCCTTCTTCATCATCAAGTGAAGCTAAAATATTCCCGAATGTATCGCTAATGAATGTACCTCCATAAAAATTCATGTCCTTTTCCTGGCCCACTCGATTTGTCGCAGCAACAAATACACCATTAGAAATGCCATGAGCGGAAATTGCCTTTTCCCAGGATGGTCTTGTTGATATCTCGGGATGATCTGGCTCTGAACCAATAGCAGAAGGATAGAATAATATTTCTGCCCCTTGTAAGCTCAAAATTCGGGCAACTTCTGGATACCACTCATCCCAACAAATCCCAACTCCTATTTTTCCATAAGCCGTTTCATAGACAGGATATCCAGTATTACCTGGAACGAAATAATATTTTTCATGATACTGGGGGCCATCCGGAATATGATTTTTTCTTGTAATCCCTAAACATTCCCCATCAGCATCAAATACAGCTGCACTATTAAAATAAATCCCGGCACCTGCTCTTTCGTAAAAAGGTACAATCAAGACAATGGCTAATTCCTTTGCTAATTCACCCATTTCGGCCAATGTACCGCTATCTACATCTTCAGCTAATTCATAATTTTTCACACTCACCGTTTGCGGAAAATATTGCGAAGAAAATAATTCCTGTAAACAAACGATTTGTGCACCATTATTTACTGTTTCTTTTATTTTCTCTATCGTTTTTTGAATATTTTCCTCAATGAATTCCCCGCAATGAATTTGAATAAGACCAACTTTTACTTTTGACATTTTTTCACTACCTACCTTTTATCATTTATTATCTTATACAGTTTGGACGATCTGGTTTTCATATACTATCTTTCCATCCATAATCGTCATCTTCACTTCTGTTTCAAGAATTTCCTCTGTTGATATGCTGAATAAATTTTTATTTAATACTGCGATATCCGCTATCTTCCCTGCTTCCAATGTGCCTAATTCCTTTTCCCTGAAAGAACCGAATGCCGGTGTAGCCGTGTAATATTTTAACGCTTGTGCCAATGGTACTCCTTCCGACTCTTGCCACGCCTTCCCGGTTAAATCTTTTCTCGTGATTGCCTGGTAAATGCCCATCATGGGATTTAAGGGCACTACAGGAAAATCTGTACCAAAGGCAATTTTTGCACCAGTATCCACTAGTGTTTTGATTGGATAATAGAGAGGTTGTTGTTTTTCACTGATTCTGGCTGTGTATGCCTCACTTTCCATTAATTCGATATGTTTAGGTTGAAATGAGGCGATTACATCTAATTCCTTAAAGCGATGAACATCGTCTGGATGCAATACCTCCACATGTTCAATGACATGTCTGGCATCTCTTACTCCATTTACGTTTCTCGCTTCTTCAAATGCATCCAATGCTAAGCGGACAGCACCGTTACCAATCGCATGGAAACGAATTTGAAATTTTTCCTTATCTGCTTGTTTAACTAATTGTTTAATTGTTTCAGATGGATAAGTGGTTCCGCCTTTTGTTTCAGGACGGTCTTTGTAATGATCCAATAAAAAAGCAGTATGACTTGTCACAACACCATCTATAAATTGTTTTAATCCAGAAAAAGTGAGCTTGTCTGACTGATAATTTTTTTGTAATTCCTTGGCGGCAGCTAAATCCATTTTTAACTCCGGCGAAAAGTGAATTCTGGTTGTTAGTAATCCTTCTCTCTCAAATTCCTTAAAAATTTCAAGATCGTCTAATGGATTCGGGGCAATTTTAGCTCCGTATAAGTCATTAACGGATGTGATTCCCAACCTTTTTGTTTCATTAAGAAAACCTTGGAATAGGTTTACACGTTTTTCTTTCGGTAATTTGTATGCATGTTCTGATGCATACCCAATTGCCTGTTCAAATAGAAGGCCTGTCAGTTCCCCATTTTCATCTTTCCCAATTTCTCCATATTCCGGATCTGGGGTATCCTTCGTTAATTGAATCATTTCCATAGCTTTACTATTGATCCATGCGTAATGCACTTCTGCATTGAATAATAAAACAGGACGATCACAAATATATTTATCTAGTGTTGTTCTATGTGGCAGCACTTTGTTCTTCCAATTGGTATGATCCCAACCAACACCAAATATCCACTCATCATTTGGTCTCGTTGCTGCAAATTCAGCTACGATTTTGGCTGCATCTTCTTCTGAATCTGCATCAAATAATTTGGCACTATCCTTCTGTAAAATGCTTCCCATCATAATGTGCATATGAAAATCATGAAATCCCGGAATAATCAGTCCCTCTTCGATGTCATACACTTTTGTTTGTTCCCCAAGGAATGACATTATATCTTCTTTAGAACCGATTTTAATAATTTTATTATCTTTAATGGCGATAGCTGCTTTTATTGGCTCATCTTGTAACCCAGTAAAAACATGTTGACCAGAAAGAATGACGTCTGCACTTACCATTTTTATCCTCCTTGATGAATATAGCTTTTATGCTTGAATTTCTTTTTCAATCGCACTATCAATAGAAAGCTCTGGCGGCCGCTTACTAAACATTTTCGTATTTGAAAGCAGCATGATGACACCAATTCCGAACCATCCCAGTCCGAGTAAGAGTGCCTTTAAATCAAGACTGGTCCATAACCAAATTGTGAAACTCGTACCAATCAGCGGCAATATTAGGTATTTTAATGTGTCAATTCCGCTTCGCTGTTTTTCTCTAATAAAATAATGGGAAATAACAGAAAGATTGACAAATGTAAATGCAACAAGCGCCCCAAAGTTAATAAAGGATGATGCTGTCACTAAATCAACAAATAAAGCAGATAAAGCAAAAATACCCACCAAGATGATGTTGTGTGTTGGAGTTTGAAATTTTGGGTGAATATGACCAAATATTTTCTTTGGAAGGACTCCATCTCTCCCCATCGCATACAAAAGCCGCGAAACACTTGCATGAGCTGATAAACCAGATGCCAGTCCCCCGGTAATGTATCCTGCTAGAAAAATAGATTGAAATAAATTACCCCCGATGTACATAGCAATTTCCAAGGAAGCGGAATCTGGATCTTTAAAGGCTTGGAAATTCGGGTAAACAAGGTGACTGATGTATGAGATGGTGACAAACAAACCTCCTCCTATTAATGCGACGAGGAAAATGGCCTTTGGTATTATTTTTTTCGGATTAATGGTCTCTTCCGAGAATGTGGTAACTGCATCAAATCCTAAAAAAGATAAACATAAAACAGAAGATCCTGCTAATACTAAAGATAGCGGTATATCGCCATTAACGAATGGAGAACTCATGAGTAATGTTCCTGAACCCATTCCGTTTAGTAGCCCTTTAATCGAGAGGAATGCAAATATGACTATTATTAAGAATTGAAAGGCAACTAATAATAGATTTATTTTTGTTGCTATTTTCACTCCAATTATATTTACAGCGGTGATTAAAATGACAAAGGCAATTAACCAGACGGAAAAAGGAACGGATGGAAAATATGCGTTTAAGTAAATGGCTATCAATAATCCATTGATCATTGGCAAGAATAAATAGTCCAATAGGATGACCCAGCCCACTAAGAATCCAAGGTGAGGATTAAGGGCCTTTTGAGTAAATGTATATGCGGAACCGGCAACAGGGTAGGCCTTGACCATTTGACCATAACTATAGGCTGTAAACAACATACCAACCAAAGCTATGATATAAGCAGCAGGTACCATCCCTTTCGTTATTTCCGCAACAACCCCATAAGTAGAAAAAACTGTTGTAGGTGCCATATAAGCCAATCCAAATAGCACTAAAGGAAAAACTGTTAACGAACGTCTTAATTTTGCATTCTCCATGTATCACTCCACCCTTATTCGTGATTAATTAACTTATATGCAAATACCATACCAAGCGGAGATTGATTATTTAACGGTTTAATTATCGTTATATTCCTAATAATTAAAATATACGGACTATTTAATGGATTACTAGTTTTATGCAATATTGCATCAATTAATTATGATTGCATAATAGTCGTTGGCTACGAAGATGTCTCACCATGTATCTGGTTCATACGAATAAGGTTCGAAAAAAGCTACGTGCCGGAATGGCGTCATCGATAAATTGTATCTGGTATGACACGCAAATCCCGCGATTATTTTAGATGCGATTAATGCATATTGCACATTTTCCTTATAGCCCTAAGAAGGACGATTCGAATTATTAGATTTTAATTTCCCGAATTCCCTTTCCAATCTCCGTTGAAGGTATATTAAATGGCACCCTGCGCTCTTTCAAATAGTTATAATGTTGTCTGCTTTCATGAACAAGCGACAAGTCAATGGATGCTGATAATACTTCTTCTTCACGTCCCGCTTCAGCAATTACCCTTCCATATGGATCAACAATAACGCTCTCTCCACAAAACGCAGTTTCCTCTAGCTGTCCAACTCGATTTGCCATAGCGACAAACATTTGATTCTCTTGAGCTCTGGCTTTAATGGCAAGACGGTGTACCGGACCATCCCAATTCCCATCTGTCAGCACCAATAGCTCTGTTCCCATACCGGCAACTGCACGTGCCGTTTCTGGAAATTCTATATCGTAGCAAATGAGCAGTCCGATTTTTGTTCCTTGCCAGCTGCAGCTCCGGTAATAATTTCCGGCTTCAACGGCTGAAGATTCGCCTGCCCATAAATGGGTTTTACGGTAAGAAAGCAATAATCCTGTCGGTCCAACCAAAACAGTTGTGTTATAAAGGTTTTCTCCCTCCTTTTCGTATAAACCAACAACGATTGAGGTATTAGATTTCTTCGCTTGACGTTCTAAATGCTTAACAATTGGTCCATTTAATGGCTCGGCTAAAATACGGCAAACCTTCGGTGAAAGAAATCCCGTTATAAATGTCTCAGGAAACACAATGAGGTCATGAGAATGCCCATATTCATCAATGACATTATCCAAACGGTTGAGATTGTTCTCAACTCTCCCTTCTTCACAACTGAGTTGTGACAAAGCGATATTGACCTTTTTCATTATAAAAGCCTCCCTTTATTCGATGATTAAAAAACTCACCTAGAATAATACAATTATTGTGCCAATATTGAAAAAATAATTAAGATAGCTTCTTTCAAGCCTATGTTCACCCTCACTCTTAACATTTGCTGTCATGTATGTTTACGGAAATACCTGTAAAAGATACTCGATGAAGCTCTGCGTTTAATATAGCGATCCAACAATCTTGCTAAAGCTTTCCCTAAAATATTGTTTAAATCCCCTGATGCCTACGACCATAACCCTAAATGGAAATCGGTGAAGCAGTTCCTTAAAAGATTGAGACTGTGTATTTAGTGGCTTATTCGAATCATCTCTTCCTTTCTTTTTCACCCTAGTAATCAAATTTTTATAGGAACTAAAAAAAAATTTAACATTGAACCATTTAATCCACTTGAAATACTAAAAATTCATTGGCAATTGCTCAGTTGTATTTAGTAAAGAGGTATCTGGTTTCACAAACACCCACAATATAGTTGCAATAAACACAGGGATTACTGTTACTCCTAAAGTGATATTCCAACCAAAGTTTTCTGCTAACCATCCACATAATAACGGTGATACAAATGCTCCTAAATTCCCCCATAAGTTCATCCAACCTGAAACTGATCCAGAAAAGTTTCTCCCTAAGTCTGTAGCTGCGGCCCAAGAACACACTACTGTGAATCCGAGTGAGCCCAAGCATAATGATAACCACAAAACATTCATATATGGTGATTCTGTCATAACAGCCAGGTACATTGAAATAATAAATACTAATAAGCCTGATATTGCTAAAGAGGATCTAGATATTTGTTTTGAAAATCCTTTATGCACTAAGTAGTCAGAAAGAATACCACCAGACATTACAGTTATCAGAATTGCCAACCATGGTAGACTTGCAGCAAATCCCATTTTACTTAATGAGAATCCCCTATCTTCCAATAGATAAGTAGGTAACCAAACTAAAAAGAAAGTAATAATATATAAAACAACAAAATACTGCACTCCTAACGCCCAAAATTGAGAGTTTTTCAGAAAATTACTCCAAGGAGCCCTTACTTTAGCAGTTTCAACAATTTCTCTGTTTTCAAGTATATATTCTTTTTCTTGTTCATTAACTAATTTGTGAATTTCAGGATAGTCCCTGGCTATAACGTACCATACAGCTGCAATCATTATTCCTAAAATTCCAAAAATGTAAAATACAGCTTGCCAGCCAAAATATTGATAGATATAAACCGTAACGATAGGGGCTATAACTGGTCCAAAATATGAACCTGCCAATAAGGCACTAGAAGCTCTAGCTTTTTCATCTTTTCTAAACCAGTTTGTATTAAATACGGCGTTAGATGGAAACATTGGTCCTTCACCTATTCCAAATAAGAATCTCACTACATACAAAAGACCGTGAGATTTCACTAAACCTGTAAGACCTGTAAATACTGACCACCAAATAAGAGAAAATGCAATCATTTTCCTTGGCCCAAATTTTTCCGCCAATAGTCCAGCTGGAATTTGAACTAACGCGTAACCTAATGAGAATAATGATGCAAGCATACCAAACTGAACTTTATCCAATCCTAAATCATCCATCATAGGCTTTGCTATTATAGAAATATTTGACCTATCCATGTAAGCGATTACACCGATGATAAAGAAAAAAAGTGCAAGTCCCCATCTAACCCTTGTTGGTTTCTTTTTCAAAATCTCCCTCCTTAATTGATAATAGAATCATGATATTTAATTTTTTCTGCTTAACTTCGAGATTTCAATTTCATACTCAAAGTTTTCACCAACGATCTCCCAGTAGAAAACAATCCATCACCCACCTATTGGATTTTCTGAATCCTTTTAGTCGATTGTTCTACTTTCAGAGAGAGGAATACTGTTACTTTGACTATTTCGGACAAATAATACTGAAATAAGAGAGGCGATGCAAAGAAATACTAAAAATAATGCTAGTGGAATCCAAGAATTATTGTAAGCGCCGACTAATATAGTCGCAATCATTGGAGCAGTTCCGCCAAATAATGCAGAGCCAGTTTGATAACCGAGTGTTATTCCTGTATAGCCAACATTCGTACTAAACATTTCAGTAAACATTGTCCCAATAGTCGCCGCAATTGGAGGCCATAGAATACCCAACCCTACTATTGAAATAACGTATAACCAAGGAGTGGATTGTAAGGAAAACAAATAAAAGTATGGAAAGGCAAAAAGAGTTATCCCGATTGTCCCCATAAGAAAAACACGTTTACGGCCAATTTTATCAGATAACATTCCCATAAATGGCATGCAAATTGCTGTAACAATTGTTGCTGCAGTAACTACATTTAAAGCTGTAGTCCTTGAAAAACCTTGTGTTTCCGTAGCATATGATATGAAAAATGTGGAAAATAAGTAGAATGGGCCCACTTCAACACATTTTGCACCTAAAGAAATCAATACAGCTTTCCAATGATATCGCAGTGTCTCAAAGAGTGGAATTTTTACGACGTTTCCTTTTTCTTTCTCTTCTTGGAATGCCGATGTTTCCTCAATACCTCTCCTTATCCAAATACCGATAACCACCAAAATCGCACTTAGTACAAATGGCACTCTCCATCCCCATGATAGAAATTGGGATTCTGGAAGTAAACTCATTAATGAAATGGAGAATGTCCCAAGTAACATCCCAAGAGGGATACCCATTGCGGGAAAGCTTCCAAAAAAGCCACGCCTTTCTTTAGGTGCAGATTCAACCGCTAGGAGTATTGCTCCTCCCCATTCTCCGCCAAGCCCGATACCTTGAACGAGACGAAAGAAAACAAGGAGGATTGGTGCCCAAAGCCCTATCATGCTATATGTTGGAAGGAGTCCAATACACACAGTAGAAACTCCCATTAATAAAAGTGAAAGCACGAGCGTATTTTTCCTGCCAAACTTGTCTCCCAAATGACTAAATACAAGCCCGCCAAGAGGTCGTATAAAAAAAGTAATGCCAAATGATGCATAAGCAAGCAATAAACTTACAAACGGATCATCATTAGGAAAATACAGTTTATTAAATACAAGTGCAGCAACGGTTCCATAAAGAAAGAAATCATAAAATTCAATAGTACTGCCAAGTAAACTCGCAAATAATATCTTTTTTGATTTCTTGTCCAGTTTCTTTTTCCCACTCAATTTAACACACCTCCGAATTAGTTATATTTCTGGATGTGGTTTCTTAGATGTTGAAGAATTATCAAGATGGCCTTCCGATAATTCTTCCACATTTTCTTTAATAGATGGTAAAAGGTGCAACATCATTAATAACGAACTACTCCCCCGATAAAGAGAGTCTGACTCTTACCTCTCGTATTGCTTTCCCATCCGTAATCATCTCGAACATGCAGTTAATGAGCTTTTAATTCAATATGTATTATGTATAATGCATTGTGTATACACAATATATTATTGAAATACAGTCAATAAAGATAAAAATCGTTCTCGTGAAAAAGCTTAAAGACAATCGCCATTTCTTCTCAAGCGTGGACATATTGATATATCAGCCTAAGCAAAGATGTTTATCGGTATATCCAAATTTCCGTGATATCTCGAGTGCTGCACACTTAACCTTTTTAACCAATGGAGGCAACAACTCCTTTTCGTAGTTCACCTCAAGACCTGCAACACTAATGCCCGCTATGATATAACCTTTATAATCAAAAATAGGAGCGGCTACCGCAGATATATAATTTTCAAGTTCCGAGTGACTGACCGTAAATCCCGTTTTTCGAGACTCTTCTAGAAGAATACGAAGTCTCTCTTTAACAGTAATCGTTCCAGATGCAATCGGCTTCAGTTCGGTTTGTTCTAAATATTGTTCCTGTTCATACTTCGCCTGAAAAGCGAGAATAACACGTGAACACGCTCCGGCATATAGCGGCATTCTCCGGCCAATTGCCGCATTAAGCCTTACACACTGTTTTGTATCCAGTTTTTCGATGCAGATTGCCTCATTGCCATCTTGTACGATGAGATTAACAGCTTCCCCGACCTCATCATGAAGTTTATGCATGACCGGCAAAGCGACCTTCCGAATATCGAGGCGTTCGGCTACTAAATGGCCAAACCGAAGAAATAACAGCCCAAGTGAATACTTTCCATTTCTATCTTTATCGAGAAGACCCATCTCTTCAAGTGACATCACCATTCGAAAAACAGATGTTTTAGGTATCCCTGAAAAATGCACGATTTCATTAAAACTTAGCTTTGAATGCGTTAAGAAAAGAGTAAGGATATCCATTGATCTGACGACTGTCTTATTTTTGCTTTGCATGAGTTTCCCCTCCTTAACCACAACAAAAGCGCTTTTTAGAAAGCTCACACAATTTTAACCATCAAACTTAAACAATAATCCTGCCATAAGTTTAGCTGAGTATTTTACCGTATTTCCCTTCATAGAAGGCTAGTGGTGCCCCTTCGCTAATGACGAGTTCAGTTACTTCTCCAATAAAGAGTGTATGGTCCCCAGCTATTTGTTTACTATGGACCTTACATACGATGTTTGCTAAAGCATTTTTTATTACTGGAAGTTCATTTATCCAGCCAAATTCAATCTGGCGATTATCTTTAATCTGCCCCGCAAAATGCATGGATAACTCCTTTTGGGCATCTGACAATATATTTACAGCAAATTTTCCAGATTCATTAATTTTATCCAGCATTTTAGCATTTTCGCCTATGGATATTAAGACCAACCTTGGGTTAAGGGAAACTGACATAAATGCATTCGCCGTCATACCGTGTGCTTCATCTTCTAAAAGTGTCGTGATCACTGTTACTCCTGTAGCAAATTTCCCCATCGCATTTCTAAAATTTCTATCATCCATCATTTTATAACCTCCTTAAAATTTGTACTGCACTGAGACTTTGACTCAAAAGGTATCTGATTTAAAAATTTAACCGTCACTTCTTCCACAACACCTCCCTTCAGCATTTCTATAATTTGACCGCTTATTTCATCATTTCTCCTGCTGGACCCATACCTTATAAATAACCCATGACAAGTTTTGTTCCAGGTTTTGATTTCTACACGATATACACCTGGTGCTGGCAGGATATACTTATTTTCGGTATGGAACTCCATATTTTTCTTTTTCTCGTGTTTATGTCTATTTGAACTATAAACGATCCCTTTTATTTCAAAATGATGTCCCATATAGTAAGGAACAAGGTGGACATCCCCGTCCCTTACTATTTTCCTGATTATGGTTGAACTTATTTTTTCGCCATTATGTACTTGTTTTGAAATGACGGTTACATCAAAAGGGTTGTTTTTGCTCATTCTTTGCATATAATCAGCAGTCCCCTGAGCTTTATTACCAAAGGTAAAGTCAAATCCCACAACTAAGTGTTTAGCTTGAAGACCTAAAACATATTGTTTAATAAAATCAGATGGCAAAAGGGAAGCAAATGATAAATTAAACTTTATGACAAAAAGTTTATCCACTCCAATGGCAGCCATTCTTTCAATCTTTAAAGCCAGGGGAGTTATATATCTCCAGTCTTTCTCCAATTTGATTACTTCATTTGGATGTGGATCGAAGGTCATCGCCGTGAATTTAAGATTGTTCTTTTCAGCTATTTTCTTGGTTTGCATTAACAGAGATTGATGACCTAAATGAACACCGTCAAAAAAACCTAATGCCATTACGTGAGGCTCCCTTGGATATAGGGATCCCTTTAGTGGATGTGTTAAATGGTAAACTTCCAACTTGCTTCACCTTCTCCGTCATCATGTTAATAAAATTTTGTCAAAGGGGAAAAAATTGTGTTGTCGATTTATTTAATGGATTACTGGACTTCAAAATCCTTGCATCCGTTTGCTAACCAAGGACCAAGTTTCGTGCCCGGTGGACGGGTATTACCCATTCATGCGGAATCAACAACTTTCCAATAATCTTGAATGTACACTCATTTTTTAACGATTAAAGGTTTCTGTGTGATGGATTCTGTATACATAATCCATCACACAGGAAATTCAGATACCGGCTTCCTGAGATAACCCAATTATCAATTTGAGCATTCAGCACTTAGTCCCTGTGGAAGAATATATCAGAGATAAAAGGCTCCTCGTTGTTTGATGTCACGAGAAGCCATTTGATAGATTACCATATTCCTATAGGAAAGCAGGATCTTATTTATTCAAACATGCCTGTTTATTGTTCCTTGGAGTAGTAACGGACCTCGAAAATCTTACAGCCATCTGGTGATTTCCACGGTCCATGCTCCATCCCGGGAGGACGGCAAGCAACCATTCCCGCTGTAAATTCCTCATTTAGACGTAAATCGATTAATGATCCTTCAATAATATATAATTCTTCCCAAAAATCATGGACTTGCACGCCATTAGGAGAAGTATCTGTCCCGGGACCGTTATGAAGAATTCTTGTAGCGACTCCAGTAGCAGGGTCAGAAGCTATTATTCGTTCAGAGAGGCTCTTAACCTTACTAAAAGGCTGCGCTTCAAAAGTGGTATGATCGACAAATTCATGTTCTTCTTTTTTCTGATCTGCATAATAGCGAACTTCAAAAATCCTGCAACCATTAGGTGATTTCCATGGTCCATGCTCCATCCCAGGAGGACGGCAAGCAACCATTCCTGCTGTAAATTCCTCATTTAAACGTAAATCAATTAAGGATCCTTCAATAATATATAATTCTTCCCAAAAATCATGCACTTGCACGCCATCTGGGGATGTATCAGTACCTGCCTCCAGTTCAAGAATGCGAGTTGCTACATTAGTATCCGGAATCTGCGCAATAATTCGTTGGGATGCACCTTCAACAGTTTTTGAAGGAACAGCCTCAAAGGTTTTATACTCAATAAATTCAATTTCTGGTTTTCTATCAATTTTAATTTTTGGTTTTTCCATGTCAAACTACCTCCGCATCCGTTAAAATATGAACCTGATAATTCAATTGAATTTTGTTATCTGTTAAACGATCATATAATTCTGCTGAAAATGCTTCCCCATAAATAAATTCACCATTTTTAATCGGTAATGTTCCGCAAAACACAATCATATCCTCACTATCATAGCCGCGTTCCTCAATAATTTTGAGCAATTCTTCTGGATGCAGGAATTCTCCTAGTTTGCCTGTTTGGTACTCTTTTTTCACCCCATCAACAATCATCCAGCTTCTCATTTCAATGTCATCCCATCGATCTTTTACGTCATCCAAGGACCAAAATTGTGTTGAAATAGGCTTGCTGCATACTTGTTTGGATTTCTGAATAGACACTTTTTCAAGCCCGCGGTCGGTGTGGTCACTGCCTAGTCCTAAATACCATTTCCCTTCAATTTTCATGATGACTACTTCCGCTTCCCCACTGCTGCTTTCTTGAATAACTGAAATTGACTTATTTGTCGTAATAAGATTTGTTGAAAGATCATAAATCATCGGGACTTGTGGAGGCGCTGGAACTCCGATCTCCTTCAATTCATCAATATGTTTTTTTACAGATTCCTGGTCTTTTCCCGTATAGCCGGCAATAAGCAATCGTTTTGGGTCTGCGACAATATTTCTTCCACGAACATTAATGTTTATCAACTGAATTCCTCCTGTCTATCTAAGACTCGATGCTTCAAATTAGGGAATACATCGCGAATTTTAGTAACCTGAGATGGATCAATCTCAGTTTTAATAATCGTTTCTTCATCTCCTCCAGCAGCCACAACAATCCCCCATGGATCAACCACTTGACTATGGCCAGCTAAAAGGACGTCATTAGTATTTCCAACACAATTACTCGAAATCAAGAAACACTGGTTTTCCAATGCTCGAACTGAATTGAATAATTTCCAATGTTCAAGCCTTCTATGCGGCCAAGCAGATGTAACAAGAAGTAACTCTGCTCCTAAATCCACTTCTGCACGGTACAATTCAGGGAATCGCAAATCATAACAAGTTGATAAGCCAACTTTCCCGAATTCTGTATCTACTACAGTTGTTTCATTTCCTCTCGTCAATATTTGACCTTCTTTTGAACCATAACGAAATAAATGCATTTTTCGGTAGGTTCCTATAAGTGTCCCATCAGGAGCAAATAGAACACTTGTGTTATAGTATTTTCCATTATTTTTTTCTATAAAACTACCTGCAAAAATATATGAATGAACTTCTTTGGCCTTTGAGGAGAAACGTTGTACAAAATCACCATTCAATTCTTCCGATTCGTCAATATAACGATCAAAAGAAAAGTACCCCGTTGCCCACGTTTCTGGCAAAACTATTAAATCTTGTCCTTTTAATCCATCAATCATTGACTCCACACGATCTATGCGAGCAGATTTAGATTCACTATCTTTAATCTCCAATTGTATTGATGCAATTTTCATTTCTGCAACATCCTTTTCTTTATATTTCTATATGAGTTCTTTCACCTGAGTGGGAAGAGAATAGCTTTCTAAAAATTTATCCACCATTTGAACCGGCTCATCATATCCGTAATTTCTAAATGAAAAGCCTTTCGTGACGAAAGGTGCACCATTATAGAACAATTCATACTGTTGATGTCTGCCACCGAATTCTGAACCAATGATATCCCATACTAACTTAAATAGTTTAATTTTCTCCTCAGCCCCAACTCCCGTAGAACGTATATATTGATACATATCATCTTTCGTTTCAGGATTGATGAGCTCTTTATATGAAGATGGTAATTGTAAAACACCTCCACCGCATAACTCCCTTAAAATTTTAATAGTGGAAGAATAAATAGTTTCCTGTTGCCCCACTACACCATAAAGAAAACGTGGATTCGGTCGTGCCACACCATTTTTGTCGATGATACAATTATATTCCGAAGCTAAAAGATTACCTTCTACAGAAGCCGCAATCGAAGCGAGTTCCCCTAACTTCTCTTGGACTGAAGGGATTTTATCGATTCCATTCATAGCAGAAACTTTTCGGGCAGCACCAATCAAAAATTTCAATTTATTGCTAAATCTTATTTGTGCTTGATTATTGCCTAATACGTGAGCTGGTGTTTCATGGAACTGGGCTCTCACGATGTCAATGTTCTTGTAAACAAAGATATCTTGCCAAGGAATAAATACATCGTCAAAAACAACTAATGAATCACTTTCATCAAAACGAGAGGACAATGGGTAATCAAATGTGCTTGGTGATTTTTCAGCATAACCAGGCCTTGCATAAAATTTTAATCCTTTTGCATGAATCGGCAGTACAAAAGACAAAGCATAATCTTCATCACCTGGTCTGAGCGGCGTAAGGCAACTTACGAATAAGTAATCTGAGACGGCTGATGCAGTACCGAGCATCTGGGAACCTCGAACAATAATTCCATCCTCCCTTTCTTCGTACACTCCAACCGGGAGAAATTTATCTTCCTGCTCATGAGCTGCTTTACTTCGATCAATTTGTGGCGGAATAATAACGTATGTAACATATAGATCACCATCTCGCACATGTTTATAAAAATTCAAAACATTATTTCCATAACCTTCTCCTCCACGATCGAACACATCAGGTGAACTGGCAAAAGCAGCCAAAAAGCTGGCGACATGATCAGGGCTTCTTCCGACAAATCCACAAGTTGCTTCAGACCATTTAGATATCGCCAATCTTCTCTCTTTAAGTTCTTCCCGACTCCTTGGAATCATATAAATTTTATTTGCTATTGTACCGTCCTCAGTTTTGTATGTCATATTCTGAGATTCATCCGATGCTAAATCGTATAAGCCTGCAATGGTATGTGTAATTCCTGTAAAAGCTGGGTGGGTCGTCACATCCTGTACTCGTTCCCCATTTATGTAGATTGCCCTATCATCTTTCAATGTTTGTAAATATTCTTTACCTGTCCTGACCATACCTGATTCCTCCTATATGTTTGAATAAGTACATGTTTTAAAAACAAGAAACAATTTAAAAGCTCTTAACGGCGAACCTTAATTGTACTTTGTGTTATGTATTATGTATTGTGTATACATTAGAGGTTTCGCCATTTCCTATCTGTAATTAAAGTAGATAATGACATTACATATCGAATTTCATTTTTATTCCTTAAACCTACGCTTTCACCTATGAACATTAACAACGGGCTGATGGGTAAACGCTTTCATTTCCAATGAACTATACACTGATCTCTCATAAGTTTCAACAATAGGAATTACAATTTATAGCAAAAACTCAGGAAAAGGCATTCGAAAGAATTTTCCCAAGGCTTTTGCTATAAACGTTACAAAAGACTTGGTTTGACCTTGCGGATATCTTCTATTTCTTAGGGTGAAGTTGATTTTAACCCTTTATTTTTTGTCCCAGAGATGTAGTAAACCACCTTTTAATAGGAGCAATCCCCCCTTCAAGCATTTGATAGAAAATCAGGAATTATCTACGATAATTAATGTTTCTTTTGTTTTTTCTAAATGGTTTAAAATCGCCTGTGAAGCTAGTTCGGGATTTTTTTCTTCTAAAGCCTGGATAATCTGATTATGCTCCAGCAAAACTTTCTTCATTCTCCCATGTTTACTGACTGCTTTTAAACCCATTAGCTGAGTAAGGTTATGAAGATTGTTCAAAACTTGCTCTATTATGGTGAAGTTTGCCAGTCTTGTCAGCGAGAGATGAAACTCATGGTCTAGCCTTATAAAACTAATAGCATCATCATTTTGCAATGCTTCTTCTTGTTGCTTCAGAATTAATTTAAGTAACCTCAGTTGTTCAGGTGATGTAATTTCTTCTGTTAGCTTTTTCACCGATTCAACTTCAATAGCACTTCTTAGTAAGAAGATTTCATCCTGTTCCTCTGGTGTAATCTTTCTTACCGTTAATCCCTTCCTTGGAATGGAAACAAGTAATCCTTCTTTCACCAAATCTTGAATGGCTGCCCTTACCGGCGTTCTTGAAGTATTTAACCTTTCCGCTAATTGAACTTCTGTAAATATTTCATCACCGGTAATACCACCAAATAAAATTGCTTGTTTAATTTGCTTATAAACTTTATCTTGCGTCGTTCTTTCCTTTTCGATTGGTTTTAAATGGATTCCTGCCATGTTAATCCGTCCTTTTTGATGAGTCTTTTCAATTGAATAATTTGAATCTATATGATTGGTTAAAATTTCATGTGTGTTATGTATACATAATACATAACATCCAAAACATAAGTCAATAATATTTTTTATATTTTTCTGAATTTTGTAAACCAACCGAAACCTTTGTAATTTTCTAAAACGTAAAGTCGTTTATTAATCATCCTTATGGAAGTCAAAAACATGTAACAAAAGGATAAAAAATTCAAATAAAAAAGCCCCCAGATAATGGGGGATGATTACCAGATGAACTCTTATACTCCAGGCATATGCCCTTTATGTAAAATACGGAGAGGGCGACCACAACATCATTCACGCACACTCGATTCTTGGATGCCACTTTCCATAAAAGCCGTTGGTAATGCATCTGTTAACTCAATATATTTATTTATATAAAATATCATCTTTTAGTGAAGCAACTTTAGTTAAAGCTGTATCTATGTCAGCTTCATTCACTCCAAAGTGAGCAAGTGCATCATTAAGATGTTTTACAATGGCATTAAAATGGGCAGGTTGCAGATTCAATCCTTGGTGAGCTTTTGCCATGGATTGTCCAGAATATTGTTTTGGACCGCCTAATGCAAAACTAATGAATTTTGTCTGATGACTTCGTTGCTTTTCCATATCCGTTTTTTCAAAAAAATGATTAACTGTCTCATCTTTAAGAACCATTTCGGAGTAAAAGTAGTCCACAACTTTTGCTATTGCTTCTTCTCCGCCGACTTTTTCAAAAAGTGTTTGTTCCATATCCACACTCCTAATTTGTAATTAATAGAAGTATTCTCTGTAGAAAATTTGATTTTATTCCTTATCTTTCAATAATATCTCCACTGCTCTAGCCCTTTGCAACTATCCTGTCCCTTAAACTCCATAAGTGTGCTGCCAAAGCAACTCCGAAAGTGAAGTAAAGGACCGGTTAGTTCCTTTTATCCCCCCATTATTTCAACTTGTTGCCACTAAGATGCTGAAAATGCATAATTGATATAGGTAATTTCATTTATTACATTCACTTTCACGGTGTTATTTTCATTTTTAAATTGTAATGTGACAAAATTGTAATCTTACTTCCTGTTACATCTATGGTGGGGAAAGGGATGAATTTTATAGTATGTAACATGAGGAGGAGATTTACGTTGAAAAAAGTATTACAAACTAAAAACTTATCTAAATCCTATGGAACGGCACAGGTTTTAAAAAATATTGACCTGACTATAAATTCGGGTGAATTCACAGCTATTATGGGGCCTTCCGGTTCAGGAAAAACAACACTGATGAATGTGTTATCGACAATTGATAAATTTTCTGGCGGGGAAGTCTGGCTTGAAGAACAGGCCCTGTTGGATTTAAACAAAAAAGCATTGCGCACATTTCGCCAAGAACGTATGGGGTTCATCTTTCAAGATTACAACTTGCTTGATACTTTAACGATTAAAGAGAACATTCTTCTCCCCCTTTCACTAAGGAAATTTTCTTCGGATGAGATGGAAAGACGGCTGAGACCAGTCATTCAGGCATTGAATATTGAAGAAATTCAGGATAAATACCCTACAGAAGTTTCAGGTGGTCAGAAACAACGGGCCTCATCTGCGCGCGCCATTATTACAAATCCTGCGATTGTCTTTGCAGATGAACCTACAGGCGCCCTTGATTCGAGATCAGCAACACAATTATTGGAACAGTTAGCAAGCTTAAATGAAACGTTTCAAACGACGATTCTTATGATTACACACGATTCCTATGCAGCAAGCTTCTGTAAACGAGTTATCTTCTTGCGTGATGGGGGAATCGTAAACGAGCTTTATAAAGGTGACCAAAGTCAAAGTGACTTCTTTGATCGGATCCTTCACATCCAGAGTGCAATGGGAGGGAATCAAAGGTGAACTTACTGAATATGACGTTCCGGAACGTTCAGCGCAATTTCCGTGTTTATACGATTTATCTGTTTGCCATGATTACAGGTGTGATGGTCCATTTCACCTTCTCATCACTGATGTATAACCAGGATATATTGGATGTACTCAATAATAAAGAGAGTTTTCAAACGGGGGTGTCGATTGCCTCGGTGGTCATCTTCCTCTTTATCATTTTCTTTATTCTTTATGCAAACTCTTTCTTTATGAAGCAAAGAAAAAAGGAATTTGGACTCTATTTGCTGCTAGGTATGAAAGAAAGCCAGATTACACGAATGGTTTTCGTTGAAAATTTGCTCATTGGATCATTCTCGCTTGTAATTGGAATACTCCTTGGCGGTCTGCTGTCCAAGTTTTTCGGTATGGCATTAATGAACTTAATGCAATACGACAATGTCATCACGCTGAATTTTCCTTATCAAGCGATCGGATCGACAATCATCCTGTTTCTTTTGTTAGCGATCATTGCAAGTATCCAAAGTTTCTTCATGATCAGTCGCGTACAACTCGTTGAGTTGTTTCATGCCAAAGAAAAAATGGAAAAACCGATACCTTCTTCGTTCATTATGGCAGCTTTATCGTTAGTATTATTAGCAACGGAATTCTTTCTGATAAGCCGGGGCAAAGAATCAAGCATATGGCAAGAACACTTAACTTTTGCCATGATTGCTGTCACAGTCGGCATGATTGGTGGAACGTATTTGTTCTTCCGTCAGTTCTCCGGCTGGCTGCTGCAAAAGATCCGCCAGAAGCATAATTTCCATGAAGGCAATCGGGTATTGTGGATCTCTTCATTACGCTTCCAAATAAGGTCTAATACGTTAAACCTTACCTTCATCTCTTTGTTCAGTGCGACCATCATTTTCTTGATTGGATTCGTTTCGATCAATTACGCTGTCCAGTTTGAAGCTGTCGGCAGGAATTTACCGAATGATATTGCATTCCAGTCATTGGATAAGGAAACTAACGAGAAAATTGATGCTAAGATAAAAAATTCCGACCACTCAATCGAGTATCACAAAACTTTGGAAGCCTTGGTAGGAAAGCCAAATACAAACATGGACCTTGCTTTTGAAAACCCTGAGTATTTTTCAAAGGACGTTTTTCTTTTTCCAGAAAAAGCATATAACGAAATCATCTCATTGCGTGGAAATCAGGAGGAAATCCATTTAGAAGATATGGAAGCTGTAACTCTGTCACAAGGAACAGATTCCCCAAAATCCTTCCCCTCCGATCAGCTGCCACGTTTTAAAGTGAATGTAAATGAAGGTATCACTCTAAAACTAATAGAGAAGAAAGATTACGCATTATTAGGCTGGGCCAGCGACCCTGTTCGATCTATGATATTGAAGCCCGCAGTCCTGATTATTTCAGATGAGACTTATCAAAACTTAAAAAGCAAAGCCAAAAGGGTCCCTTTTGAAATTTATGAAATCGAAAATGAGAAGCAGGCTGAATCCTTATCAACTGATATACATGCCATTGTTACGAAGAAGCCCGACACTTACTATTCTTCATTTGCTGATGTGTATTCAAAGCAAATAGAAGGTTCATCTTTAATGTTATTTGCAGCTGCTTTCCTGGCTGTCATTGCCCTGTTTGCATTGGCCAGCGTCATTTACTTTAAACAATTGCGGGAAGCGACGGAAGAACAAAGACAATATTCCATTCTTCGAAAGATAGGTACCGCAGACCGTGAATTGAAAAGCGTGATTCGTAAACAACTACTCTTTGTTTTCTTCCCTCCGCTAGTTTTAGGCATTTTACACAGCTGGCTCATTTTAAAATACTATATCTTGGATTCTGTACAAGATTTTCCGCAGCTCACCTCTATGCTCTGGTTCATCTTTGCTATTTACTTTGTGATCTATGTATTGTTTTATCTGTCTTCTGCGAATCTCTACTACAAAATCGTAAATCAGAAATATTAATTAAAAAACGCAATGGCCTTCATCAAGGTCTCATTGCGTTTTTTTGCATATTGAAATAGGGATCGACATTTTTGGGAAAGTGCATGACAAACTCGGTATACAAACCCGTTTCAGAGGTACAAGTGATATAGTGACCAAGCTTATTCGATAACTGCTGCGCTAAATATAACCCCATCCCTGTGGATTTTGTGTAGGTACGCCCGTTGGATCCTGTAAAACCCCTATTGAATATCCGTGGTAAATCAGTCTTTTCTATACCAATTCCATTATCTCTAATAATCAGCTGCTTTTCTTTTAAATCAGAACCTGTCTCAATCTTAATTTCCCCTTCTTCTTGCGTATATTTCAAGCAATTTGAAATTAATTGATTCAGGATAAATTGCAGCCACTTGGGGTCACTTTGGATGGTGGTTGGTTCAATCTGTAACCGAAGGCGGATTTTCTTGGAAATAAATGTTTTGGAATGCGTTTTTATAACCTCTTTCACCAATTGTTCCAAATCACAATTCTTGATGTCATAATCTTGATTGAAGTTATCCAACTTTGCATAATAAAGTGCCTGATCTACATAATGCTCTATCCTTGATACCTCATCATGAAAACTCTTGACGTCGATTTCTGTCTGCTGCATCAATCGCAGCACTGAGATGGGTGTTTTAATTTCATGAAACCACGATACAATAAAATCATAATACTCGTTTTGCTTCTCATGAATCTCATTGAGAGACCTAATATGTTCCCTTTCCTTCTCTTCAAACAAATACTGTAAAGAGGCTGCCTCCAAAGAAAGGTTATCGTGATCTTCGTCACCCCTTGCCCGGATTGCGCGTAAACTTTGCTGATACCGATACAAAAAGAAAATAATCAATACGAAAAGGGTTAATACCCCTGCATATAGAAAAGTGTTCCAGCTCCATGTCATATTGGGGTCCGTGTAAAACACGGCAGAAACCATGCAAAAGATAAAAACGAATAAAACTATATAAGGCTTCTCGTATTTTAAAAATTTTATGAACCTCATTCGATCAGATACCCCATTCCTTTACGTGTCACAATAAAGTCTTCTAATCCAATTCCCGAGATCTTACGCCTTAATCGATTTACATTGACAGTCAGTGTATTATCGTCGACAAACTGTTCATCGTTCCAAAGAGCTTGCATCAAGTCCTCTCTGGATACAATTTTCCCTATTCTGCGCATCATCAACTGCAAAATGATGAACTCATTACGTGAAAGTTCAATGGACTGTTCCTCAAATTGGATAGTTGAGTTTGTTACATGCAAAGACAAGTCCCGATGCGTTAATTTTAGGTTATGTCCATTTTGATATGTATAATTCCTGCGTAGCAATGCACTGATTTTTGCTACAAGAACATCTAAATCAAATGGCTTCTGGATAAAATCATCCCCTCCCATATTAATGGCCATGATGATGTCCATGTTTTGATTTCTAGAGGAAAGGAACAGTATGGGCACACTTGAGATTGCACGGATCTGCTGACACCAATAAAAGCCATCAAAGGTTGGCAAGTTTATATCCAACAGTACCAAATCAGGCTGGGATTTCTCAAAATCATCTAAAATGTGGTCAAATTCCATAATCCCCACAACGTCATATTTCCATTTTGTTAGCGTATCAGCCACAATTTTTCTAATTTTTTCATCATCTTCAACTATCATAATTTTAAACATAACTATCTCCTATTCAGGTTTACATGTTCTTTAATATCATTATGCTAATTATTCCAAACTCCTGTCATTTGTACAATACATCACTCCAGAATATGACCCAATTAAAGAAACTTTAGTGAAGGAATGCGATAGTGACACCCTGCCCCCCCTTTTAGAGATTGTACAATTTGAAGGTTGCCTCCAGGCACTCGCCCCTTCCGTTCCGAACAACTTTGTTTTAACTTTTAGATAGAGCCCTTTTGTCTACAAACTGAGCGAAGAGAATAGCGTTAGTCGACAATATTTTTTCAGCAATTAATAACCACTAATGGGAATGACTTCTCCTATTCTTCGAGGGAGTTTGCACTCAAACAGAAGGATACCAAAAAAAACTGAAGACATTAATTTTAGATAAAAAAGTTACCAGCTTGGCCAAAAAATAAGTATAAGAATGTAATAGATTGGATAAACTAATAAAAAAGGAGTGGGAGATTATGGAGACTAAACTTAAAGAAGGAACGAAAGAAATGTGGAGCGAAATTAATGAATGTATAACTCGGAAAATCAATGAAAAACATGATTTATCATTTCAAAAGAAGAGCAATGATAATTATATGAATCTATATATTCAAACAGCCGTATTACACACGTTATTTGAACTATCAGATGAGTTCAGGAAAATCGAAAGAAAATATAACGGATTGTGATGCTTAAATTCAACTTAACGGTGGATTAGGATTAAACTCTTTAAGGGAGCCTATTAATCCTAATCCACCTTTTCTTTCCAGCTTATTACTTACATCATTACCGCTACTGACAATTTGGCCAGCATTATTACTGTACCATTTGTTTCCCTTCCCTATAAATCCCTCTTTTTATTCCAACTAGAATCCATTAACCTAATAGAAACCCCACCAGTTTTTAAGGCAGGGGTTTTTCCTGTGTTTTAAGTTTTAGTATAATACGAATGATCTTAATGGTACGCTAGGTTTAATACGATAATTTGTTGTTTTATTAATCTAAAGTCCTGTATATTTAAATGAGTATGTTTTTTAAATTACTGATGTTTGAAACGAATGATCAGTAGCAGCCCGGAATAGCTTTTTAATTAGCTAAAATCATTGAAAATAAATATTTTTTGAAAGTGAGCTGAAAGCTGATGTTGTGGTCACCACTATTCGAAAATGATGTACCTGCAGTTTTTCTTCCTTAACGGCAGAAAAATTGCATCTCCGTTAAGGACTGGAAATGTTTGGTTAAAACGGAGGGTACAAAATGAAAAACACTATAATAGGTTCTTTATATCTATCACTCGCTGCCAGCATTTGGGGCGGGATGTATGTTGTGGTAAAAGTTGTGGTAGACGTTGTTCCGCCTCTTGAATTAGTATTATTACGATATGTAATTGCGATTTTAGCATTGCTGACAATTGGTTTTATAACAAAACAATCTTGGCGGATTGAAAAACGAGACTGGCTTTTGGTTTTCATTATAGGACTTGTTGGAAACACCATTTCCATCGTAACCCAGGAAGTCGGTACGCTGCTATCCACTGCACAAATGGGAGCCATCATCACTTCAACAACACCTGCATTCATGGTGATATTCGCACTTATCGTTTTAAAAGAAAAGATCACTTTTAAAAAATCAATTTCTGTTATTTTAGCGACAATAGGTGTCGGTATCATTGTCGGGAATGCCCATATTGGCTCATCTTACCAACTTGGGGGCGTATCACTGCTTATTGCTGCGTTAACTTGGGCACTTATGTCTGTTCTAGTTAAACGTGTACCTGGGCAATATTCACAAATTGTTATAACGACCTATGCAGTGCTTGTGGCCATTGTCTTTTTAACACCTGTTACGATTAGTCGATTGGATGAGCTTGATTTTCAAGCAATCACGCATCCATCCATATGGGGCGGCCTTCTATACTTAGGCGTTATTTCCACAGCATGTGCCTTTTTACTGTGGAATCGCGGACTGCAAATGCTTACCGCTTCAAGTGGCGGACTATTTTTCTTTTTACAGCCTATAGTCGGTACTTTTTTAGGTTGGTTAATACTAGGTGAACAAATCGGCTTGTCGTTCTGGATCGGTACAATCTTAATTTTTATCGGTGTGTTATTAGTCATTCGGGAAGAATGACCCACATTAAAAATGTTTATTAGAGTTATATAATAAAAAGTACCCTATAGAGCAGTCACTCAGAAAAAGGCTGCCTATAGGGTACTTTTTTGGGTTTGAAAAAGGGGATTGTAGAAAAGTTGTTTTTTTGTATATAATTTCTCCTCTTATTCCCCTTCAATAAGGCGGAGTCCAAGAACCCACCGCACTAATGGTAATAGCATTATTGCTTGTTTGTCTTATGTAATTCAATTTTCATCCCTTAAGACAAAAAGATATTTTCTTTTGTTTTTTTCAACCTATTTTATTGAAAATCCCTAAATATACATTCATTACGTAATTATTATCATTGTTTGATGTACATTTCGAAATAATTTTTGTTATCATTAATTCATAATCTTGGAAATGAATGCTGGATTTTATAACAAAGGAGGAATCGTTTTTGAAAAATCCATATACGGAATTGACGATTGGAATGATGAGAACGGGGATATTAGGATTCGGCGGCGGGCCATCTGTCATTCCGCTCATCCGCCACGAAGCAGTTTCCCGTTATCACTGGCTTGACGATGATGAATTCGGGGACACTTTGGCGATTGCCAATACACTCCCAGGACCGATTGCCACGAAGATGGCAGCATATCTTGGTTATAAATTAAAAGGCTGGCCAGGAGCCATCGTAAGTGTGGCCGCTCACGTGTTACCTTCATGCTTTGCGATGGTTTTCTTGATTGCGTTCATTAATGTTTTAAGTAATTCGGCGATGATCAGTAATATGATCGCTGCTGTAATGCCGGTTGTCGCTGTCATGCTTGGTCAAATGGCTTATGAGTTTGGCGAAAAGGCGGTAAAAGGGTTAGGAAGGGTGCTCGGAATCACCTTTTTTGCGATTTCCTTTTTGCTTCTGCAGGTCATTTCCCTGCATCCGGGTATTGTCATTATGATATTTCTTTTATATGGGGCGTTTCATTATAAATTAAAGGATAGATTGAAAAATAAAAAGACTGATAGGAAGGAGGAATCCGCTTAATGGGTATTTTTATCCCAATAGGAGTTGCTGTTTTTCTAGCGTTTTTCATTGCCAATATTCTTGGTTACGGCGGAGGCCCAGCCTCGATTCCGCTAATGTATGATCAAATCGTCACCCGTTATGGCTGGCTTGATAATACCGAGTTCTCACAAATGCTTGCGTTAGGAAATTCACTCCCAGGACCCATCGCCACGAAAATAGCCGCATATGTCGGATATGATGTATATGGCTGGCCAGGATTCCTGGCTGCATTGGCAGGCACGATCATCCCTTCAGCCGTGGCTTTGATATATTTATTAAAAATCCTGCGAAAATACAAGCAATCGCCTATCGTAAAAGGCATGTCACTGCTTGTACAGCCCGTGATCGCGATCATGATGTTATTGCTCACCTGGAATATGGCCGCGGATGCGGTCGGGTCCATTGGCTACATCCATTCAATTGTCATCGCTGGATTGGCCTTCTTGGCTTTAGGTAAATTCAAGATCCACCCGGCATTCGTAATCATTTTTGCCTTTGCATACGGCGGCTTTATCATCCCGCTCACATCATAATAAAAAATCCTCCCTCCTATATAGGGGGGTTTTTCATTAAAGCTTCATGCCCATCCGGCTTTTATAACGTTTAATGAGAATTTGGCAATCAACGCTGACAACACCGACGACCGCATACAGTTTCTCATTAAGAAAGCGTTCCATCTCTTGATTATCAGTAAAGATTCCGTGCATATGCAGTTTACTCGGACCGGTCATATGATATAAACTCGTAACAGCCGGTTCACTTTCTAATTGCTGCGCGACCGATTCCAGATATTTTGGCTCAACCTCAACGTTAAAGAATGCCGAAACATGGATGCCGACCTTAGCTGGATTTATGACTGCAGTGAACCTCTCGATCACACCGTTTTCAACAAGATGATTAATTCTCATCTGAACCGCAACTCTGGACAGCTCCACTTTCTTCGCTAAGTCGGTATACGAAATTCGTGCATCTTCATGTAAAACCGATATGATTTTCTTATCGATCTCATCAACTTTCAAGCTGGGAATCTTAAAGTCCTCTGCCATCCTACGTAACTCCTTTTCAATTTCTTTATTCCATTATCGCAGAGAACACCATCGGATCACAATAATCTTCCTTTTCACTTCTCATAACGCAAGAAATTTTTTTGTATTCCTTTTCAATGAACTCCCTCCTATTTGCCAAGAAATGTCCATCGTATATGTAGTATTTCAAACTAAAGGTCCATCACTTCATCCAGCTGTACGGCTATCCTCCAAAATATGGAAATCAATAGGAATCAGAGCCGGACAAATTGACAACATCGCGACACTTCCTTGATTTCCTAATAGACTGCAGTCCCCCTCCTACTTCGAAAATTGAAAGGCGGGGGTTTTACAGCCATTTTAATGCAGGTTAAAAGTTTATGAATATCCAATGGACACTTCCTCAATCCTTTGATTGAAAGGTCTTTGCGATATTTTTGTATTCTTCATCATTGAGAATGCCCATTTTTTTGAATAATGCGGAATAAGCCATTATTTTTTTCTGCGTACGGTTTGTACAATTCATATGGATCAGCTCCTTTTTTACATAGTATTCATTCACGACAAAATGTTTCCTTAAGACAAAACATTTTGTATAAACTAAATCAAAAAAACTGCCTATTTTCCCGGCAGTTTCAATTTATTATAGATTAAATTAAAATAAGAGCAGCTATAAATAATTAATAACAACTTTCAAAATAAATATGTTAAATGATTCCCTCCTGGAAAATAATATTTTTCTAATGTTGCCGCATAGCAAAGCTAAGTACATGTTTATTGGGAGGAAGTATTCCTCCCCATTTCCCCTATACAAGGCTGAAAAAAATGACAGTTTTGACCCATTAAAAATATAGTCTCTCTTGCAACAAGTCATCATTCGGATTATCGTTGTTTAAAAGGTGCGAAGAAATTGAAAAAAACTGCATACTTTCTTCATACTTTTTCGCTAAACTGACTTTATGCTATAAGAAGGTGAATACTCCTGAAAATATCCTTTAAACTCGGACTATCTATATTTGTTTGCATTTTTTTGATGGAAACCATCTCCATGATTTACCTGCATAATAAAGTGATCCATTCCCGTATCAATCAAGAATTGGAATCACTGAAGGCCCGTGGCAACAGTCATCGTGATGTGTTGGAAATCACGTATTCCGACTCTACCCTTCAGCATATCGGCCTGATGGAATACCATACCGATACAGATGTCGTGATTACGGACACAAGAGGAGATAATCTGATATCTTCCGCAAAGGTTAATGGGGGAATGAAAAAAATCTTGGCAAAAAACATCCCGCAAGTACCCCGAAAAGGTATGGTCATCCAATCAAGTTGGAAGGATGAAAGATATATAGCCACCGTTACGCCATTTATCAGTAATAAAGAAAAAAAAGGCTATGTTTATATGTTCAAAGATACTAGAGATGTTGAGGATTTGATCGCACAATTGAATAGGCATTTCCTTTTTGCGACTGCATTGCTCCTTATATTCATGCTTATCACCATCTATTTTCTATCAAAAGCTTTGACTAGACCGCTAATTTCGATGAAGGAAGCGACAACAAAGCTCAGCAAAGGGAATTTTTCAGTGGCTGTGCCGGTACGATCTCATGATGAACTAGGGGAGCTTGCCCAATCCATTCAAAGCTTGGCTAATGAATTGAACTATTTAAAGAAGGAACGCAATGAATTTTTGGCAAGTATCTCCCATGAACTGCGCACGCCGCTAACTTATATCAAGGGATACGCTGATATAACCCGCCGGAAAGATTTGGATGCATCCGAACGAACACGATACTTAGAGATCATCCATGATGAATCCGAACGATTAAACAGATTATTGGACGAACTATTCAATATGGCCAGAATGGATGTAAATACATTCACCATATCAAAGGAAACCGTCCAGCTCTCTTCATTCCTGCAAAACATACATGAAAAAGTGTTACCGGCTTTTGTAAATGAAAGAATTCAATTGAATCTGGAATGCAAGGATGATTTATTTATAGATGTAGATCCCTCACGGTTTGAGCAAGTCATTCTTAACCTGTTGGATAATGCGCTGAAGTACTCGAACGAATATACAGTCACCACCATCAAAGCCACTGAATGCAATGGCAGGATTTCCATCTCCATAATCGATCAAGGGGTTGGCATTCCCCCTGAAGATATCCCCCATATCTTCGATCGTTTATATCGTGTCGAGAAATCACGCGCCAGAGATACCGGTGGATTCGGGTTGGGGCTCTCCATCGTCAAGCAATTAGTGGAGGTACAAGGAGGAACCATTTCGGTTAAAAGCAACTTGGAGCAAGGAACGTGCTTCACTATCACATTTAAGGAGATAACAAATGATGACAGTAGTTCTGGTTGATGATGAACAGAGAATGCTTGATCTATTAGAGCTATACATTAAACCTCACGGATATACATGCATGAAGATGAAATCTGGACATGAAGCCTTACAGTTCTTAACGCATGAACATGCGGACATAGTACTTCTTGATGTAATGATGCCTGAAATGGATGGGTGGGAAACGTGCGAAAGGATCCGTGCGTTTTCCAACATTCCCATAATCATGCTCACCGCCCGGGATGGTGCACAAGAAATGGTGAAGGGGTTGAAAAAGGGCGCAGACGATTATATTACCAAACCCTTTCATGAAGAAGTTTTACTTGCCAGAATCGAAGCTGTGACGCGGCGAGTGCATAATCAGGATGATTCTGTGATCTTTAGGGGGCTAAAATTAAATGAATCCGCTTATGAAGCACATTATGATACCAAAACAATCCCATTAACACCGAAAGAGTTCTCACTGCTGTGCTTGTTTTTAAAATCCCCAGATCAAGTGTATTCCAGAGACCACCTGCTTTCGACCATATGGGGATTTAAAACGGATACCGAAGATCGGACAATCGATTCCCATATTCGAAATATTAGAGAGAAATTGCGTCATGCCGGTTTTCCAGCAGATCAACATTTGAAAACGGTCTGGGGCATAGGGTATAAATGGAGTTCTGTGGATTGATATGGATTTCATTACTGAGGCATTACAATCCAGCGGCCCTTTTTCCATTTCTGTAAGTTTAGCATTCAATATATTGATCAGTGTGCTTGGTTTTATTCCAAGCGTATTCATCACGGCCGCCAATATCAGCGTATTTGGATTTGAAAAGGGGTTGATCCTTTCTTACATAGGAGAAATTGCCGGTGCAGTGTTCAGCTTTTGGTTATATCGAAAGGGCTTTCAAACATTCAAACCCAAGTTCATGAAGAACCGGTGGATCATGCAGCTGCAAAAATCACAAGGGTTTCATGCATTTTGGATGATCCTGATGCTTAGGCTCCTTCCCTTTATACCATCCGGCGCGATCAACCTTACAGCAGCACTAAGCAGGACGGGAATGATGATTTTCTTTCTCGCGACATCCATCGGAAAAATGCCTGCCCTCCTTATCGAGGCCTATTCGGTAACACAAGTATTGAAGGCATCGGACGATATAAGAATTGTTTTGGTACTGCTGATTCTGGTAATCTCAGTCGTTTATTACTTTTATAGAAATAAGAAAAAAGGCATGGAGTAAAAACCTTCACTATTTTTTGGTAAATTGCTAGCCATTCATTTACCATTTTACAAACTCCTTTTATTTAAAAGAATCGTTAGCCCTTGGTCTCAAAGGGTTAACGACCATATCCAGAAGGCGACGAGTTCGCTGTTTACTATATCCCTGTGCTGCGAATGGTATCGCAGCCTTTTTTCTGCGCCGCCTTTTCATCAAAACAGGAAAAGAAAGACACCACGATGGATGGATCGAAATGCTTTCCTTTTTGTTCGTTTATGAAAGATAATGCCCGCTCCACTGACCAGGAATCTTTATACGGCCTTCTGCTGGTCAATGCATCAAACACATCCACAATGGCAACGATTCGAGCTTCCAATGGGATTTCCTCACCTTTCAAACGATCGGGATATCCAGTTTCATCCCATTTTTCATGATGATGGAGGATGATGTTTTCAGCAACTTCCAGGCTGCTGATCACATCATTGTTTATTTCCCTTGAAATCTTATTCAAAATATCGGATCCCATTAACGGATGCATCTCGATGATTTTTCGTTCATATGGAGATAAGGGTCCAGGTTTGTATAAAATCCCCTCAGGAATCTCCGCTTTCCCGATATCATGCAGAATACTTGAATGGACGATAAGATTCATATAGCTTTTAGATAGTTCCAGCTGGCATCTTCGATTATGAACGATAACAAGCTGCTCGGTCAGGTTTTGAACTCTCAATAAATGCGCCTCAATGCCTGGATCACGGATTTCGCATGAAATGGCGAGCACCTTTAACAATTCCCTTTGAGTCTCTGCCCTTTTCTTTTCCGAAAGGTAGATCCCCTCTTTCTATTGTTCCAGTTCACGGAAAACCCCTACGAAATACCACTGATCCCCCAGATGAATAGGGGTAATCGTAATCGAGGAATGCCAAATCTCACCCGATTTTTTTCGATTGGTGAAAACCCCTGACCAAGGTTTCCCCATCCTTAACTCGTTTTTCAAGGATGTGTATGTACATAAAGGTGTTAACCCTGATTTCAAGAATCCAGCTTTGAACCCAATGATGCTGCTCCTGGAATATCCTGTCGTCTGTTCATAATAGGCATTAATATCAAGTATGCGATGATCTTGATCCGTAATGATGGCGGCATCCCCAAACTTTAAATACCCTGCCAATTCGCCTGGCAGCCTTGATTTCCCTTTCCAAAATCTTACCTCCAATAATCTTCTGGAATTCCAATACTATCTCTTAGTTCACTTTTCTCATTGTCACGGCTCACTCCATTCATGATTTGATCATTTCATTAGATAGGCTAAATGAACTATATCCGGATGATAAGGTATATAATACCACACAATTTTCGTATACAATAGTTACTAAGCATCGTTTCGTGGTAAGAGATAGATTACAAGTTTCTGACTGTACCAGGATCAGCCTTCGCATTCCTTTTAAGCGAAGGGTAAATTGGTTCATTTCCGTGAATGTTACACTTATATAATGAGATAATGCCTATACTATCTTCCTGTTTTCTGGAAAAAAGAATGAATATATTGTGTTTTAATGGGAAATTCCTTTATAATGCGCATTAGATGATTTTTTAGCATTGAATACGAGAGGAGACTGAAACTATGAAGAAATTATTGTACCCAATCATCATTGGATTATTGGCAGTTGCTCTGACGGCTTGTGGTTCGAACGATGAAGCTGATAAGAAAAATGACGAGAAAGAGACTAAAACAACTGAGAAAGAAACGGCTAAAGCAACTGAGGAACAGCAAAAACAGATGGAAGAAATGCAAAAGAAACTAGACAAACAAAAAGTGGATGAAAAGAAAACGGTAGCCATCGTCAATGACGAAAAAATTTCAGGTGCGGAATATAATACTGTGTTGTCCACTACACAAATGCAGATGCAGCAATTCGGACAAGACCCAACATCCAAGGAGGGCGCCAAACAAATTAAAGAGCAAACGCTCAACTCTTTAGTGGGGCAAACATTGCTGCTCCAAGCAGCTGATAAGAAGGGCTACACAGCTTCCAAGGCCGAAATTGAAAAGCAACTTGCCGAAATCAAAAAGCCATATGAGAATGAAGAGAAATTCAAGGAAGCGTTGAAGCAAGCAGGTCTGAATTCGGAAATGCTGAATGCCCAGATCGCAGAGAACATTCCATATACGAAGTACGTTGAAAAAGAGATTAAAGTGGAAGAAGCAACTGATGAAGAAATCCAAAAGTATTACGACCAGGTTGCTGAGCAAGCTAAAACAAGCGGACAGAAGGTACAGAAACTCGAAGAAATGAAGCCGCAAATCAAGAAACAACTAGAGCAGCAAAAGAAACAGGAAAAGCTTGTGAAGCATGTCGAAGAACTTCAGAAAAATGCTAAGGTCGATATTAAGATTTAATGATGAAAAGAGCTGCCGAATTTTGGCAGCTCTTCTTTATGGTCTTTGGTCCGCCTGCTAACACCCATGGCTTTTCAATTTCATTTATTCACCGGTTTTAGAGAAACGTGCAATTCTTTCACCTATTTCATCACGAACGCGTTGGAAAGTTGCCCATTTTTCTTCATCTGTTCCTACCGCTTTTGCCGGGTCATCAAAGCCCCAATGTTCACGTTTAACATGCGGTGGCGTCATTGGACATTTGTCAGCCGCATCCCCACATAATGTAACGACAAAATCGGCATTATTCAAAATATCAGTGTCAATGATATCCGAAGTTTGATTGGAGATGTCCAATCCAACTTCATTCATTGCTTTTACAGCTTTGGGATTTAACCCATGGGCTTCGATTCCTGCGCTAAGCACTTGCCATTCATTACCTAAATATTTCTTCCCCCATGCTTCTGCCATTTGGCTTCTGCAAGAGTTCCCTGTACATAAGAAGTAAAGTGTTTTTTTAGCCATGCTGTTTCTCTCCTTTGTTTGTAAGTAAGTGTTTAATGAATGATTTGCAGCCATATATATAAGCCGACCAATGTGATGAACAATGTTGGGATGGTTAAGATGATTCCCGTTTTAAAGTAAGTTCCCCATGAGATTTTCACGCCTTTTAATGAAAGGACATGCAGCCACAATAACGTAGCCAAAGAACCGATCGGTGTGATTTTCGGGCCCAAGTCCGAACCGATGACATTTGCATAAATAAGTGCCTCCCTGATTGCTCCCGTTGTATGGGTGTCGGAAATGGCAAGGGCATCAACCATAACGGTTGGCATGTTATTCATAAGTGATGACAGAATGGCGGCGATGAAGCCCATTCCAATCGTTGCGGCAAATAATCCTTGATCGGCGGTAACTTGGATTAAATCCGTTAATAAATTCGTCAATCCAACATTTCTCAGGCTGTAAACCACTACATACATGCCAATTGAGAAAAAGACGATGGCCCATGGTGCGCCTTTAATAACGGTTTTCGTGTTGATCGCTGGACTCCTTCTTGCCATCATGAGGAAGAAAATGGCGACAATGCCTGCAATGATCGATACAGGAACCCCAATGAATTCACTCGCAAAATAACCAACCAGCAATATTCCTAATACGATCCAGGACAGCCTAAACATCCTTTGGTCTTTAATGGCTTCCGCTGGTTTTTTAAGCTGTGATACATCGTAATTTTTCGGTATGCTTTTTCGGAAAAACAAATATAAAACCAAGATGCTTGCTACAAGTGCAAAGATGTCCGGTACGATCATTCTTGAAGCAAACTCGGCAAAACTGATATTGAAAAAGTCTGCGGATACAATGTTTACAAGATTACTCACCACTAATGGCAGTGAGGTTGTATCAGCAATGAACCCACTTGCGATGATAAACGGGAAAATCATTTTATCACTAAATTTCAGGGCTCGAACCATTGCTAATACAATTGGTGTAAGGATAAGTGCCGCACCGTCATTCGCAAAAAAAGCAGCCACAAGAGCACCAAGGATACTTACATAGACAAACATCCTTACTCCATTTCCCTTGGCGGCTCTCGCCATATGCAGTGCTGCCCATTCAAAAAATCCTATCTCATCCAAAATAAGCGAGATGATGATGATGGCGATGAAGGCGAGTGTCGCGTTCCAGACTATCGCTGTCACGTCTATGACATCAGTAAAATCCACTACTCCAACAAGTAAGGCCAAAACCGCACCGCCACAAGCTGACCATCCGATCGACAATCCCTTCGGCTGCCAGATGACGAGAATGAGTGTTAATAAAAAAATGATAACTGCCAAAATAACTGATCCCACTGAAGTAGTACCTCCTAGTTAGTCACAACAAATCCGTTTTCCTTGTGCTGTTAAGTTTTCTAATTTAAAGTTTTGACTTGGCAAATCCTTGATGACCGTCTGAATAAATGTGTAATGGGAAGAAGACGGGTTTAACGAGTAAAAAACCCATTGTCCCCTCCTCGCTTCATTCACGATCCCGCCATCTTTCAACTTTCGTAAATGCTGGCTGATAGCTGGCTGGCTCATTTCGAATAGGTCCACAAATTCACAGACACAGCATTCATGCTCAGACATGATCTTAATCATGGTCAAACGGGTTTTATCACCTAGTAATTTAAGAATGTTTGCCGTTGTTTCCAAATCCAACGCCTCATTCATTTCATCCCTCCTAGCACATTCGAACAAATAAGAATATGCTTATACGATTATTCAATATCATTGTATAAGCATATTCTTATCTAATCAAGCGTTAAATTTTCAATAAAATGTTTATCCACTCCTAATTTAATACTACATCTCCAAAAAGCATCCATATAAAAACAAGAAAACTGCCGAGTCACCGGCAGTTTTTTCAGCTTTATAAATATTTCCGGTGAATGCCTTTTCCATCATAGGAAAACAGGACTTCTTTACCTTCTATGACTGATTCCATATGAACGGAGCGGCCCCAGAGCTGATGGATATATGGCATGACTTTTTCGAGATATTTCAGATCCAGTTCAATATCTTCATACCAATGTTTTAGATAAAGTTCCCCATTGCGCATGAAGTCCCCATCGTTCACCGTGATATAGGGGAAACCGCCGTTAACCCTCATACTTACGAGTTGATCACGAACATTTTCCCATGCCTTATCGACGATTTTATAATCCTTTCCCTGTTTTTGAAATAAATACATATCCTCCCGCATGACCAGATCTTTCGTCAAATAATTACGGAGAAAGGAAATATCCGATTCTATTTCCCTTACTTCGAATATCTTTTCCCGGCCTGATCCGGGCTTGACGCCCATCCTGATCATTTCTTCGGTCGGATTATCATAGCGTTCTTCAATATCTTCAATCACTTTCAATCCAAGATAATATGGATTGATGCTGGTCCGTGATGGCTGAACGACACCTGCGTTCAGTTTTGCGAATTCAATGGCTTCCCCTGAGGATAGATCCAATTCACGGATTATGCGCTGATGCCAGTAGGATGCCCAGCCTTCGTTCATGATTTTCGTTTCCAGCTGCGGCCAGAAATATAGCATCTCTTCCCTGATCATCGTCATGATATCCCGTTGCCAATCGGTTAAATCCCTGCTGTACTGTTCTATGAAAAGCATAATATCCTTTTCAGGCCTTGGCGGGAATTTTTTTCTCTTTTTAATGTTCGATTGCTTGGGTTTATCCTTATTATCAAGGTTCCATAAATCATCGTATTGTGTGGCTGTCGGTTTTATTTCCTCTTCTTCTTCCTCATCTCCCATCGTCCAGGCAAGCTTCGGTCTCATCAGCGACGGATCGATATGTTCTTCAATGGCTAAAAGTGCATCCAGGAAGGTTTCCACTTCCTTTTTGCCATGCAGGATTTCATATTCACGGATTCTTTCTGCAGTTGCCGACATACTTTCTACCATATCTCTCTTGGTATTATTGAAACGTATATTATTCTTAAAGAAATCACAATGCGCCAAAACGTGGGCAACAATCAATTTATTTTGCACAAGTGAATTGGAGTCCAGCAGAAAAGCGTAACAAGGATCAGAGTTAATGACCAGTTCATAGATTTTACTTAATCCAAAGTCGTACTGCAGCTTCATTTTATGAAATTGCTTTCCAAAGCTCCAATGAGAAAAACGGGTCGGCATCCCATAGGCACCAAATGTATAAATGATTTCTGAAGGGCAAATTTCATAGCGCATCGGGTAAAAATCCAACCCGAACCCCGTTGCTATTTCTGTAATTTCACTAATGGCATATTCCAGAGCCTTTTGCTCCGCTTCATTCATCCGATATCCCCCTTGTCTTCCGCCTTTAAACTAATGTATGAAAAAAAGGAGGAAAAATGCCGTGATCATGAGTAAAGGTCCTCGCTAACAGAAAAAAAACACCTCCATGAAGAAGATGTCAGGCCAAATGTTTCATGCAGTTCTGCACTCAATCCCTTTGATATTAAAATTTCGCTAATTCCGGATTCACTGCCTCTTTTTTCGTTTTTGAACGGATCCAGGAAATGATTAGCGCTGCAATGATGACAAAACCTAAGTATCCTGTGATTGGGTATACCGTCCCAACCAATTTAATAAAGCCAACGAAACTTGCAAGGAAAGCAAGGATCCCAACCATGATCACGGATAATTTAAAGCGTTTCGTTTCGGCAGGCACCAACCTGGCGGTGAATGCATACAGCATCCCGACAGCGGTATTATAAATCATTCCTAAAAGGATGATTGATAGGATATATCCCAACCATGGAGAAATCTGGTTCGCTAAATGAAGGGTAGGCATACCTGAGCCTTCTATGCCCTTCAAGTCGGACATCATCCCCAAATTGATCAAGAATAACAAGATCCCCAATCCGATACCTCCCAGAATGCCTCCCATACCAGCCTGTTTCTTATTCTTGAAGGTCCCGCCCATTACGGCCAGCATGGCAATTCCGGCAGTCATATTATATGAAACATAAAGTAATGAACCCATCAACCAATTTCCGGTTGCAGCCGCTCCTTCACTTGAAGATGAAATGATTTGATTGAAACTTAGCTCGGATGTAAAAAATGAATAACCTGAAATAATGATCATGATAACGAATAAAAACGGTGTGACGGCACTAATGATGGACATTATTTTATTAACATTAAGTAAAAGCGTACCAATCGTAAGCACCGTCATGACGATTGCACCGACCATGCTTGGAATCCCGAATTGTTCCTCAAAAATCGTTCCGGAACCGGCAATCATGATGACTGTAACGCCAAACAAGAAAAATGTGATGATTATATCGACCAACCTGCCTATAAAGCGGCCGCAAATATGATCGATGATGCTTTTATGGGAACGTGTTTGGAGAGTGCTCCCCAACTGGGTAACTTGCATGCCCAAAAACGCGAATAAAGCTGTAGCAACAACAATTCCCAATACACTGTAGATTCCAAAACTCGTGAAGAACTGTAACACTTCTTGTCCTGAAGCGAAACCTGCTCCAATGATGATTCCAATATATGCTCCTGCAAGATTTATACTGTTTTTCATATTAAATACCACCCTAATTAAATGATTATTCTGACAATTTAGATTAAAAGAAATACCTTCCCTTTCATCATTATCCTGTTCCTTAATAGCCTCCCAGCTTCAAGTTAACTGGCCGATGCCCATGAAGTTGGGAGGTTCTTTTATTCCAACTCTTATTTATTTGTATATCTTTTACTATAAGAAGTGAATTCATCGACCGCAGCGTAATCGACTTCATAGCCAATGCCTGCTGCTTTTGGAACGGTTATGACCCCATCATTCACTGTAACCTCTGGTTGGATGATGTCTTGATGCCAATAATTTGTTGATGCTGCCGTATCACCAGGCATCGTGAAGTTATCAAGTGTTGTCAATGCGATATTATGGGCACGCCCCACACCAGATTCCAACATGCCTCCGCACCAAACCGGTACATTCCTTTCTTTACATAATTCATGTATTTTCATTGCTTCCGTTAAACCGCCAACCCTGCCAATCTTAATATTAATGATTTTACAGCTTCCCAACTCAAGGGCCTTTCTTGCATCTTCGACGGAATGTACACTTTCATCCAAGCAAATCGGTGTTTTCATTTCCGCTTGTAATGTAGCATGATCGACAATATCATCCGATGACAATGGCTGCTCGATCATCATTAAATCAAATTGATCAAGTTGTTTCAGTAATTCGATGTCTTTCAGACGGTAAGCGGAGTTTGCATCTGCCATGATCGGGATATCGGGATATCTATTTCGCACTTCCCTGATTACATCTACATCCCAACCTGGTTGAATTTTCATTTTGATTCTTTTATACCCATCCTTCAATCCAGCTTCTATCTTCGCCAGTAATTCAGGTACCGTTTTTTGGATGCCGATACTGATCCCAACATCGATCTTTTCCAGTTCCCCGCCTAAAGCCATACTTAATGGTATATTCTTTTCTTTTGCGTATAAATCCCAGATGGCTCCCTCGATTGCCGATTTTGCCATATTATTTTTACGAATATGCGAGAACATATCCGATACATCACGAGGATGCTCTATTTCTTTATCCAATACAAGCGGAATCAGGAAATCCTCCAGCATGGTCCAATTGGTTTTTATGGTTTCTTCGTTATACCAAGGTGCTGAAAATGCCACAGATTCAGCCCAGCCTGAAAGCCCCTCTCCATTTTTCACTTCCACAAGAATGAACTCCTTATCCACAAACGTTCCAAAGCTAGTTGTAAAGGGAGCTACCAAATCCATATTTAAATGACGTAAACGCACTTCCGTTATTTTCATCCCGATTCCCCTCTTATTCTTGTTTTTTTAATAAATAGTTTTGAATGTTTTCACCTTGTTCCCGTTCAATCCCGGCTGCAACATATCCTTTGGCAAAAAGAGCTTTGAATAATTCACCGGTTTTTAACCGCCAATCAATCGCAAGGCGGAGATCAGCTTTTTTGATTTTTTGAATATCCGTCGGAATGGGTATGGCGATCACCTCGGCATTGGTTTCGAAATGATAATCCTTGATGTAAGGAAAGCCTTGGTCAGTCATTCCTGTCGTTACGATGTGTATGGCTTTATTTCGAAGCGGAGTCTCTTCCTTTGCTTCCTGCCGTATATTCCATTCCACCATGAATCGATCAGTGGACAATCCTTCATTGAGGGTATCATTCATATTCCCATAACAATCTTCCATATATGTAGAGCAAATAGCTTTTAGCTTACCGATATTCAAGTTTGCATTCACACTTTCCAATGGATCATACGTCCAAGTTATCAAGTCGTAGCCTTTTTTGAGTGCTTCTTCTTTTTGCGCAAGCTTAAGTAATCTGCCGTAGCCCTTCTTTTGATGGGCCGGATGGATGGCTAACATATGTGAACAAAGATATACCCTTCCGTCCTTGAATCCCGGGAAACTGTATTGAAACCCGACTAACCGGCCATTGATGTAGCCGCCTAAAACAAGCCCGCCGTTTTTGACTGCAGTAATCGTCTGATGGATGGGAACGCAATCCATGCCCCATACAAGGACTTCCAGTCGCTGCACTTCTTGTAATTCCTCTAGTGTTGAGAGAGATTTAATGATGAATTCATCAGTCATGTAATTGTCCCTCCTCTCCATACTTCTCGAAAGTGAGTATGATGGCCTTGGCCAGGATTTCAATTCCCGATAACAAAGCTTCTTTGTTGAATGTCATGTCCGGATGATGGAGCCCTGGTGCTAAATCACAGCCCAATCCAAGCATCGTCGCTTTAAGTTCAGGTCTTTTCAACGTATAAAAATGAAAATCCTCTCCTCCTGTTGTAATGACAGGCGCTACCAAATTTTCTTCCCCGAGTGTCTCGGCTATCGCTTCAGACATTATTTCCTGGGCTTGATCGTTCACGGTTGCTGCAGCAACCGTGGTTCCCGGTTCGAGTTTCACTTCGACTCCGTGGACAATGGCCAAAGATTCTGCAACCTTTTCCACCTTTTTGGTGAGCTCTTCCATCACTGCATTATCCTGTGCCCGTAAATCCAATGAAAAAGTGGCTCTCCCCGGGATGATATTGGAACTTTCGCCGCCAGCAAAAAACTGCGTCATTTTTACGGAATAAGGGATGGATGGATTGAGATGGATACCATTTAACAAAGTGATGAATGCCGCCCCTATCTCGATGGCATTTTGACCTTGATGCGGTCTTGCTCCATGTGCATCAGTTCCCGCTATTTCACCTTTAATGAACTGGGCGGCTCCATGGACAATGGCTGGCGCCGCTTGCCCATCCTTCACTTCCTCAACCGGTCTTAAGTGCACTCCATAAAGGAAGTCGACATCATCCAATACTTTTTCTTCAATCATCTTCAAGGCGCCCGTACCTTTTTCTTCAGCAGGTTGAAAAATGAATTTCAGCTTGCCTCTTGGACGAAAGTCCATTTCCTTCAATGCCAGGAATACCCCAAGTGCCAAGGTCATATGACCATCATGTCCACAGGAGTGATTGGCTTGAAAAGTCCCATGCACCTCCTGCCAAAGTGCATCGATATCCGATCGTAACCCGACCGTGAAATCCCCATCCCCGATTTCCCCAACCACACCTGTACAGTCCTCGAACGTTTTCACTGTACACTGATTCTCCGTTAAAATATTTGAAATGAAAGCTGTCGTATTCACCTCATTCCAACTCGTTTCAGGATTTGCGTGTAAATGGTCAAAAATATCGAGTATACGCGGCCTTAATTTTTCGATAGATTGTGTGATATCCATTTCTGTCTCCTCCTTATATCCCGGTTTAATCGGCATGTTCACCAAACTGATGGAATTTTCATCTCAAAAGAAGTAATCGTCTTGATTGAACGCATCATATATAGCTTTTCTTTCTTTGAAACCTTGTTCATCTTTAATCGATACACCAGCTACTAAACTATTCAATAATGAAAATAACACTGGTGCCGTATCGATAGTGGAAGTCCTTGGCGTTGAAATTGGCAATAAAATGTCAGTGTATTCAGCAATTGGAGCCAGTTCGGAATCCGTAACACCAATTACAAATGCCCCCGCCTTTTTTGCCATCTCCGTTATTTTCACAGTTTCTTTAACATAGCGGTGAAATGAAATGGCTACAAAAACGGAATTTTCAGTCATTTTACTCAACAGTAAAAAAATATCATCTGTATCAGGCTTATATAAATGAACCTCTTCCCTAACAAGCCTAAGCGTAAAGGTTAACCAATGTGCTGCCGAAAATGATAACCGATGTCCGGATATCAAAATATTGTCAGCTGCCGCCAATTTATCAACTGTTTTGGAGAAACTTTCATTTGATAAATTTTTCATTGTCTTTTCGATGCTGATGATATCCTGCCCCATCACTTGAGCCATGAAGTTTGGCTGATTCGCGGCTTCAAGTTTTGAAGAATGATATTCATTCAAACTGCTGCTCTCGTATATCAACTGATTGCGAATAAGTTTTTGAAGCTCTGCATATCCACTTAACCCCAATGAATAGCAAAAGCGGATGATTGTCGTTTCGCTTACCCCTATATCTTTTCCAAGCTTTTGAGCTGAAGTGACTGCAAATGTATGTGAATGCACTAACAAGTATTTTGCTACCTTTTTTTGACCAGTTGATAAACCAGGGAATACTTCTTTAACTTTTTGCTGTAAATCCATAAACATCCCCTCTAAAGCAAGATATGAATCCAAAACTTTTTATATGACAATATGAAGTTCTAACTTCATCAATAATAGAGAGTATTTTATCACGGGACTTTTAATAAAACAATAATATTCTGAATTTTCAATAAAGTATGACTGCAATGTCCTCAAGCACAAAAAAACACAGAGATGGACCCGGTGGTTTCAGTTTGGCGACAAATGGAGTTCGGAGTACGAATAGAGAGGATGGTTTTTTTTACTGTAATCCCATTGGATTGAAGAGATTTGCTAGACTCCTTCGGGAAAAGCGCGTCCAAGGGAGACCCCACAGGCGCAAAGACGCCGAGGGCGGACCGCCCGCGGAAAGCGAGTGCCTGGAGAGGAAATCAACGTCTACCAAAGAAAGGGAGCAGTCTCTGAAATAAATTGAACTTTTCAAATAAAAAAACTGCAGGCAAACTGAGTTTTCATCGAGTTTGTCTACAGTCTGAAACCACGAAGATGAACTCCGTAATTTTCCTTCATCTATTTTTTATGACGCTTTGCGTAGCCACACCGTTTACATAGTTCTTCAACTGCACATCTTCTTGAGAAACCATCATACATATTTTTAGCCCGTTCACCATTTAAAATGTCTTCAAGTGATGTTTCGAATATATTTCCAAGCGGTATTTTCCCTTCACTATCCAAGCAACAAGGTACGACTGTACCATCCACCAAGATACCTAACTGATCTCTAAGAGCATAGCAGAAAATATTTTCATCGATAATGTCACGGTCCAATTCCGGCCACTCGAATTTTTCGGCCATGTTTATATAAACCCGGTCCCTCAACTTAATATTATTCTTTTGCTGAAGAGCTTCACTTAAGCGAATGTCCAATGAAAGCTTCTCCTCCAGCATGCTCAGAATATCATCGTTCAGGCCATTACTCGCTTTTAATTCAGCCGTATCCATATTCCATAAACGAATGGCACAAATCACTTCACTTTTTTCGTTTGCTTCATTTATGAAATCGGCAATATTACTGACATAAGAGTCAAGACTATTGCTTGTATCGTTTGCCTCAAAGCTATGAAGTGAAATATTCACCTGCCGAAGGGCTTTTTTGGAGAGCAGCTTGTCTTTGACTTTTTGAATCAAAGTACCGTTCGTTGTAATATTAACCTTCAAGTCATTTTCAGCACTGATATCCAGGAATGTACCCAAATTTTTATTTAAAAACGGTTCACCCATCAAATGAAAATAAATATGATCGGTGTGTGGTTTGATTTTCTTGATAACATCCGTAAACCCTTCAGGATCCATGAATTTCAGGGTCCTTTGCAAGCTGGAACTTGGGCAAAAATTACACTTCAAATTACATATATTCGTAATTTCCACATAAACTTTCTTAAACTTTCTCATTTTCTAATACCCCTACCATCAAGCTTATTGTTTCAATCTGATACTAACTATACTGGTTAGCTGCTCTTAAATGCAATGAAAACTTCATGGCAGCTGACCGTATTGGCATCACTTTCCTTTAACACCCAAGCCGATATCCCTCATTTTCCGGACAACCTTTAAAAAAAATCAGAAAAAAACATCTTCTCGAGGTGAAGATGTTCGGTAAGATGCATACCTGGAATTTCCGTATGTCCTGATCTCACTTTCCTTTTTGCTCCGTGACCTTCAAACTAAGTAATTTTTCATTTTTCAAATCATGTTGGACGGTCACGATGACATTGAACTCCTGACCTTTATCCTCGACCAAAAATCTGAAATCGTCTTCGACGAGATTTTTCGCCACAGTTTTTCTGCCCTTATATTCGTAGTCGGTAATCTCAACTTCAGGATAATCTGCCTGCACTACTGTAATAGCAATCTTTCCGTATTTTTCGTAATCGGGTTTTTGGGCCTGTGCTGAAATGGACCCTGCTTGTATGATTAAAAAAATCCCCATTAGCATCACGATGACTTTTTTCAAAATCTTTCCTCCTCAATACTTTCCGCTTAGTATTATTATGTAAAAATGTTCAGTTGTTATGCAGCTGCTTCGCTTCTTTTACAAGCATGATTCCAACTAATCGATTCCTCTTCCATTCCTCAGGAAACACAGTCAACGGCGGATTGGTTTCATCCACTAAATAACTAAGTTCGATCGTCATTCCCGGGCGGCGGAATTCAGTTATGAACCAATCAGTAAACCCGCTTCCTACCGCTTCTTTTTCCGGGAAGGTCAGTTCATACCCAGTCAATTCTGCAGTCTTTTTGGCAATCCCATAATCCCTTGCCATATTTTTCCGTTCATTTTTGTAATGCCAAAAGATTTCCCTTCCTGAAGTATGATAGGAAACAGCAATAAGCGGATCGATCTCCTTCGTGAAATCCGTAAGCGCTTTTACTTCAGCTGCTTCCAGTGGTTGTCCGCCTTTATAAAATTGATACGTTGGTTTTGTTTCATGACTCATGACTTCTTTCCATCCAGCCGGGTATTGCCTATTTAAATCAATGCCTTTTGCGTTGGCTTTCCACCGTGACCAATTCCTGCTATATCGGTTCATTTTCCATACTGCAGCCTTTTCAAGAACATTTAAGTTGGATAAATCTCCTTGCTGGATACTCACCCCATCTGGATTCAACATCGGGATGAACCAGATGCTCACTTCATCCAATGATTCCGACGGATATTCTCCAACAGGCTTGCCCGCTCGATAGGCGGCTGCATACTCTTCAAGCATGCGCACTAAAAGTATGGAGCTTAACCATTCCCGTCCATGATGTGATCCCACCAGCAAAATCGACCTTTTTCCTTTTCCTAACTTGACTGCCTTTATTTTTTTCCCTTTTTCAGTTTGCCCGATTATTTTAACATCCAATTTATACTGCTTTTCGATTTCATGCAGATCCATTTCCATCTGTTCAGGGGAATACACTTCTGCCGCCAACGATGGTTCAGGAAAAAAAAGAAGCAACAATATTCCAATTACCATTATTTTTCTCATGTACTCACCTTTTATTTTTATTCAGGTAAAAAGCAACAACCGCGGTTCCAATACATCACCACTTATTGTAAGGAAATGTTCTGTCATATCTGAACAAAATACAAATAGCTCCTTATTAAGGGGGAGAAGAACATGAGGATTGCGGATTATGATCAGGCATTGTTTCACACACACCGTTCTGATTGGGACAGCTTGTTAGTATTGATGGTTCGAACGAAAGATCATTTTCTTTCGAAAAAAATAGAACATTTTTTGCACGCTTACAGATTTGAGCATGATTATCAAGTCGTTCAATCCCAGCTGTATGCACTGCTTCGTTATCTGGATCATGCGGCAGAAAAAACAAGTGATTATTTAAATGAACTTCCAAGTTAAAATCAATTATAGTTTTTGCAAAACGGGAAAATTTATACAAGGGGATTGTTTATCGGGGATATAACTTTGGCTGGTGAAACCCTATAAAAACAAGGAAGGGTCAGGTATTTAATACCTGACCCTCATTTCATCATTTTTTCATTGTAGCATATGCAGTTGCATACATTTTAAGCTCTTCAATCATTCCTTCTACAAGTACCGCAGACTCTTCAAATAAACCATCATTTTCGTAATCGAAGCAATGCGGATCCAGAACCAATTGTTTGGCAATCACATTTGCATAAAGGCTTCGACCCACTGTCCTCATGGAATTCAAGGCATTGATCCCGCCTTTTCCTCCGCCGGAGACAGCCAATAGAGCAACTGGTTTATGCGTGAATTGTTCACTGCTTAGAAAATCCAAGGCATTTTTCAAGGCTCCGCTCATGGAACCATGATATTCCGGAGTGGTCAGAATGACGCCATCAGCTTCCTCGATGCTTTTCCGAAGACCTTGAATCACTTCCAATTGATATTGCTCACCTTCACCTGAATATAAAGGGATTTCGCTATTGCTTAAATCAATAAGTTCCGCTCCATATTTCTTGGATATGTAGCGTGAGGCAATCCCCGTACGCCCTTGTTTACGTGGTGAACCATTAATGATTACTAATTTCATGAATATATACCTCCATTATTCCTATATTGCTGCTCACTCTAAATTCAATTAACCGATGTTTTCCGAGATCACTCGCCAATACAGTATACCAAAACCGAAAAGGAATTTCCTAGAATTTTGATTTTTCATGCAACTGAAAATTTGCCATCATAAAAAAACGAAAGACCGAAGAAGTCTTTCGTTTAGCTTTCATACATTTAAACCAACGCTTCGATTTTGCTCATGAAATCTTCCATGACTCCCGATAACTTGGACTCAGCTTCCGGCATTGATTTACCTTGAACGCCGAAATAGAATTTGATTTTCGGTTCAGTGCCTGAAGGACGGAGGCAAACCCATGTACCATCCTCAAGGAAATACTTCAATACATTTGATTTCGGAAGCTCGATCAATTCTTCACCATTTGAAAGTAATGTACGCTTTTTGCCGCTTTGATAATCTTCTTCAGCGACTACCGGAATGCCGGCTATTCGGGAAGGAGGATTTTGACGGAATTGATTCAATATTCCTTGAATCTGTTTTGCTCCCTCAATGCCCTTTAAAGTCAATGAACGCAATCCTTCCAAGTAAAAGCCGTATTTTTCAAACACATTCAGCAACCCTTCATATAGTGTCAATCCCTGCTTTTTATAATGGGCACAGACCTCGACAGCCAGCACTGCCGCTTGAATGGCATCCTTATCTCGTGCAAAGTCTTTAATCAGATATCCGTAGCTTTCTTCATATCCGAACAAAAAGCTATTTTCTCCGCTTTCATGATACTGATTTATTTTCTCGGCGATGAACTTAAACCCTGTTAGTACATCAACCGTCTTCAAGCCATATGACTTGGCAATCGTCCGCCCGATTTCTGATGTGACGATTGTTTTTAAGACGACACCATTTTGAGGAATCATCCCTTTCTCTTTTTTCTGGGACAGCAAGTAGTCCAGGAAAAGAGCACCTGTTTGATTTCCAGTCAGGACAACATATTGACCCATCTCGTTTTTAACGGCAATTCCAAGCCGATCTGCATCTGGGTCTGTTGCAATCAATAAGTCCGCTTCCACCTTGTTTCCAAGCTCGATGGCCATTTCAAATGCAGCTGGTTCCTCTGGATTTGGAGATTTGACCGTCGAAAAATCAGGATCCGGCAATTCCTGCTCCTTAACGATATGCAAATTTTGGTACCCTAAGCTTTGCAGTGCCCGCCTGACGGATTTATTTGCCGTTCCATGAAGCGGCGTAAAGACGATTGACACATCTATTTCCTCGGCAAGCTGCGGATTCTCGGGAACTGTTAGCAGCTCACGATTATATGCGGCATCCAATTCCTCCCCAATCATTTCGATAAGGCCCTGCCCTTTAAGGACTTCAGCTTCTTCAACCTGAATTTCAAGCTCACTTTCAATGGCATTCACGTAGCTGATCACTTGATCCGCTGCTTCCGGTGGCAATTGTGCCCCATCTGACCCATAAACCTTGTAACCATTATATTCAGGCGGATTGTGGCTCGCCGTGATGACGATTCCAGCATAGGCATTCAGCTCGCGAACCGCAAATGACAATTCTGGAGTTGGACGCAATTCATCGAATAAATAAGCCTTCACCCCAAATGTAGCCAAGGTCTTAGCTGCTTCGAGTGCAAATTCCGGGGACTTATGTCTCGAATCATAAGCGATCACAGCCCCTCTTCCTTTTGCTTCTTCCCCAAACGAAGAGATATATTGAGCCAACCCAACCGTTGCCTTCCTTACAGTATAAAGATTCATCCGGTTCGTTCCCGCTCCGATTTCCCCACGCATTCCGCCTGTTCCAAATTCTAAATTTTTATAAAAGGCATCTTCGAGTTGTGCTTCATCCTGCTGCATTTCCTCAAGGAGGACACGTAATTCCCCATTTAAATTCTGGTACCCTGCCCAAGTGGTGTATAAAGATTTCCAGTCCATCTCCAACATCTCCTCCTAAACGCCTTATTTTTTTATTATTATGTATCTGCCTTACATATACAAAATTATCACATTTATTCCAATAAATGAAGTAAAGGCTCGTAATGAAAAGAACCAAATCCAGTGTTCTTCACATCACGAGCTCGTTTTCCTCTTTATTTTTCGCCATCTTTGTAATGCAGATGGTATATATCATGGCGGCGATCTTTCAATTGCTTTACAGTACCGGACTGACGCTCCCGCCTTAAGATCTCCAAATCGACATCTCCAATCAGGACCATCTCAAGGTTCGGGCTGGTTTCCCCGACTATGCCGTCACGCGCAAATTCGAAATCCGAAGGAGAGAAGATTCCCGATTGGGCATATTGGATATCCATATTTTCCGTTTGCGGAAGATTTCCGACCGTTCCGGAAATGACGGTATAAATTTGGTTTTCCACGGCACGGGCCTGGGCACAATAACGAACTCGCAGGTAGCCTTGCCTGTCTTCCGTACAAAACGGAGTGAATATGATTTTCGCTCCCATGTCGGTAGCAATCCGGGCAAGTTCCGGGAACTCAATATCATAACAAATTTGTATCGCGATTTTTCCACAGTCCGTATCAAAGACACGAACGCGGTCACCTGCGTTAATGCCCCACCATTTTCTTTCATTCGGTGTGATATGAATTTTATATTGCTTTTCAATCGTCCCATCGCGACGGAATAAATAAGCGATATTATAGATATTATCATCATCTTCTTTAACGAAATGGGAACCGCCGATGATATTGACGTTATACCTTACAGCTAAAGTGGTAAACAATTCAATGTACTGCTCCGTGAAATCCGACAGTTTCCTGACAGCCAAGCTTGGTGATCTTTCATTCAAGAAAGACATCAGCTGGGTGGTGAACAATTCCGGGAACACGGCGAAATCCGCATTAGCATCCGAAGCAACGTCGGTGAAATACTCGACTTGGTTAGCGAAGTCATCGAATGAATCGATTTTACGCAGCATGTATTGGACGACGCAAATCCGTACCGGTTCTGACGTTTTATAATAACGTTTTGTTTTCGGCTGATAATCAACGTTATTCCACTCCATGAGCGTAGCATACTTATTCGATTGCAGATCATCCGGCAAGTAATTCGGATTGATCCTCATAAGCGTGAACCCATTTAAAAGCTGGAACGAAAGAACCGGATCATATATTTTATGCAATTGAACTTCTTTCACGTATTCCCTTGGTAGCAGTTCATCCGCATGTTTATGGTAATTGGGGATCCTTCCCCCGATAATGATGCTTTTTAAATTCAAATGGGCAACAAGTTCTTTCCTTGAATCGTATAGTCTCTGACCAATTTTCATCCTGCGGAATTCAGGATGGACCATGACCTCGATTCCATATAAATTATAACCGTCCGGATTATGATTCGTGATGTACCCATTATCGGTTACATCATCCCATGTATGGCGGTCATCATATTCGTCAAAATTAATAATGAGGCTGGAACATGAGCCAATCACTTTTCCATCATATTCAGCCACAAACTGCCCTTCCGGAAAAATTGCCAGATGGCTCTCAAGCTGATCTCGCTTCCAGGGAACCATTCCCGGAAAGCAACTCGACTGCAAAGCAATTATTTCATCAATGTCTCCTAGCCTCATATTACGTATTTCCATTATTTTTTCATATTTATGCAGGTCCAAATTAGGCATTTTCCTCAGACTCCTTTAATCTCTTCCATAAGAATTATACCCCTTATCCAAAAATTAAAACAACTGAACCTACCTAAGGATTTCAAATTAAAACATTCAGAATGTCCGTTAAAAGAATATATATTTTACAGACGCGGTCCTTACATACTATACTTTTCATGAGAGTAAAAAGAGATGGGGAAGAGGAACCATGAACAATACTAAACGCAGTGTGGAAAACTTATTATTTGCAGCCTGGGCTGTTTCCATCATTGCTATGTTTGGAAGCTTATATTTTTCTGAAATAAAGCAATATGAACCTTGTGCGCTCTGTTGGTATCAGCGGATCATCATGTATCCTTTTACGATCATATTAGGAATTGCAATCATTCGAAAAGATTATTGGATCAGCTTTTATACCATGATATTATCCGCTATCGGTGCATTCATTTCCACGTACCATTACTTGATACAAAAGGTTTCATTCTTTTCTGATCACACCCTTGCATGCGGAAAGGTTCCATGTACAGGACAATATATAAACGTATTTGGTTTCATCACCATCCCGTTCCTAGCCTTGACTGCATTCATCATTATTTTCATATGCAGTTACATCATATGGACAAGATCCAAGGAGGTTGCAGCTTAATGAAGAAAATGGCTATATTTTTAGTGATAATCGTCGCGCTATTTGTCCTGCTGGGCGTTTTTACAAACTTCAAAAAAGAAGAAAAATCAAAAGGGAATCCATACGGCAAGGATAAACTTAAACCCGCTACTGTCGATCAGCTGGATGACCCCAATTATCAAAACTTGATCCTGCCGGAAGAATTGGAGCAGGACCTCCAGGATAATGAAGATGTGACCGTTTATTTCTATAGTCCTGAGTGCACGCATTGTCAAAAAACCACGCCAATCGTGGCTCCTTTGGCAGAAAAGTTGGGAATCGACCTAGTTCAATACAATCTTTTGGAGTTTGAACAAGGATGGAGCGATTATGGCATCAAAAAGACTCCTACCATCGTTCACTATAAAAATGGCAAAGAACAAGAACGGATCGTTGGCTATAATGATGAGGAAACGTTTGAGAAATGGTTCAAGGACCACGATATTAATTAAGGATGGAAAAAATGAGCCGGCCCTAACGGAAATGCTTCTCCCGTTATAGCCGGCTCATTTTTTTTGCCTTATACTAAATATTGATTCGCCACCTGGATGTCCAACATCTGCATATCATTATTCGCTTCATGGTTTATACTTGAAAAATGGTCATAATAAAAGGGGAAGAATATTCCGCATTCATTCAATAGAGTTATGTTATGTTGGAACAATTCTTCAGATTTGGGTTCCATCACTCTCTTTTTATTGTCTAATATCGACATAAGGACTTGAAGACATGTCATTACTTGAAATGCGTCTCTTAATGTTGCCAAGTAAGTAACAGGACTTTGATTGGGCTCTAAAACGCCAATCTCGCGAAAATGAAGGATTTCACTTTCCGTAAAGTATTTTGGAAATACAGATTCGTAGAAACGAGAAACGAGACTCGCTATTTCTTGCTCTTGTTCTTCCGTTGAAGAAAAGACCGTCTTCACTAAAAAAACCACCTTTTTTCAGATCCGTTAGACCTATCTATTATATGTATATTCTAGGACAAGGGATTTCTTTCCCCATAGAATAACATAAATATTGTAAAAAATATGTGGTAATTTCCACCACTGAAAATCTTAGCAATAGGCCCAAGGTTACTTTTTTACACCTTATCCGTAATTATTATATATTTTTTTCATATAAGCACAACCAAACGAGTCGAAAGTAGGAGTTAAATTGGAAAATTTCAAAATAACTAACCAACATTTAATAATCGATGTTCTCCAAAGTTGGAATGGATTAACATTGGAAAAGCTTTTCAGGGAGCGTTGGAAGGCCCCGAAGAAATTAGTGCATGAATGGAGGATGAGTAAAGGAGTGACAGTGAACGGGAATTACATCACCTGGTCAACTCTCCTTAACGAAGGAGATACGATCAGCATCCCCTTATTGGATCACGCTGAAAATGAAACAGTTCAAGCGACAGACTTAGGAATTACCATTTTATATGAAGATGATGTGTTGTTGATAGCCAATAAGCCGGCTGGAATGGATACCCACCCTTCTCAACCGGGTGAAGCACACTCCCTTCTCAATGGAGTCGCACACCATCTTCAAATAACCGGCCAGACCTGTATGATCAAGCATATTCATAGGCTTGATAAAGATACCACCGGTGCGGTCCTTTTTGCAAAAAACCGCCTCATTGGGTCCATGCTGGATAAAATGTTGGAAGAAAGGGAAATCAAGCGGACATACCTAGCTTTAGTCGAAGGAAACATTAAAAAGGATGAAGGCGAAATCAAAGAAAAAATTGGCCGTGACCGCCACCATGCCACGAGACGAAGGGTTTCCCCTACAGGCCAGACGGCAGTCACCCATTATCGGGTGCTCAACCGCGATTCCAAGAAAAACTTGACGCTCGTCAGCTGCACACTGGAAAGCGGCCGGACCCACCAGATCAGGGTGCATTTCAGTCATTTGAATCACCCCTTGGCCGGAGATACATTGTATGGCGGAAAAAAGACATTTCCACGTCAAGCCCTGCATGCAAGGAAAATCGAATTCATCCACCCGATTTCTGAAGAAAAAATGATCGTTGAAGCTCCTTTCATTGATAGACCTGAAATATTCGATGTCACCATTTAAACAGAAAAACACCGTTCCATTCAGGACGGTGTTCTTATTTCTTCATTAATATTATCCAAAATTGTTACTCATATTTTTTCAGCATACGGTTTTTCTTCATGTCGGGACGAAATCCATTCATTTTGGCAAAAAAAATAGCTGGCCACTTGGGCCAGCTTTATTTTTGTATTTATGAAGCTTTTCTCATGCCTTTTAAGATAAGGCTTAAGATGAAGACAAATACGATTGCACCAATCAATGCTGGAATTATAGCGAAATCTGCCACTGAAGGTCCCCAGTTCCCAAGAATTAATGAACCTAACCATGCACCAACAAAACCAGCGATAATGTTACCGATAATTCCAAATGGTACGTCACGTCCAACGATCATACCTGCTAACCAACCGATGATACCTCCGATAATTAATGACCATAAAAATCCCATAATATATTTCCTCCTTCAAATTAGTTATTTTTTTCATTTTCTGCAGCAGACTCCAAGAAATCAAATCACTTCCATATTGTCATGCTTTTTTTTCAGTACTTTTAACCTTTACATTCAAATGGTATGATGCCGATTCGCATAATATCTAATGAATGTGAATGTTTTAGTTATGGGTAGTGTTAGCTAGCTATAGCCCTTGAGTAACTGATTTGCAATTCTCGTGTTAGTGAATTTTTTCTTTTTGTTTGCTGCTGTACTCATTATTTTCCCCGTTTAATTAATCTAAAACCTAATTTTTTTTAAAAATATTTGGCAACGAAAACAGGATTATCAGACATATTAAACGGGTATACCATAGGTTTAACTTTGTCACATATGTTAGTATAAACAGCAACTGTCCCGATTATGTTCATAAAGGAAAAAGAAAAAGGATGCCCCATTATCGGGACACCCTCCTATGCAGTATTCTTTTTAGAACAAAAGTTCATCGGGATTGCTGCCGAACCGTTCATTTTTGTTCAAGGCATCTATTTGATTCATTTCATTTAAACTCAATGAAAAATCAAATACCTGTGCATTTTCCTTGATACGGGACGGCGTAATCGATTTAGGTATTACAACCAGATCATGTTGCAGATGCCATCTAATCAATACTTGTGCTGAACTTTTCCCGTGCTTCTTCGCTATATGATTAATTGTCGGCTCTTCCAAAAGATTCCCCCTGCCTAGAGGGCTCCAAGATTCTACCTTTATTTCATGTTTTGCACAGTAATCACGAATTTCAACTTGAGTCAAAAGTGGATGCAATTCAATTTGATTGACGACCGGCTTCACTTCACTATTTGCAAGTAAATTTTCCAAATGATGAACATGGAAGTTACTTACACCGATTGATTTCACCTTTCCATCCTTATACAGCTTCTCCAATGCCCTCCAGGTTTCCAGATATTTATCTTTTCCCGGCCAGTGGATCAGGTATAAATCCAAGTAATCCAATCCAAGGCGATTTAAACTATCATCAAATGCCTGGAGCGTCGTTTCATATCCTTGCTCGGTATTCCACACTTTGGATGTAATGAACAATTCTTCACGTGGCACTCCGCATTCCCGAATCGCCTGACCAACACCTTCTTCATTTTCATAAATGGCCGCCGTATCAATAGCACGATAACCAACTTCTATTGCTTTCTTGACGGACTCAACCGTTTCATTGCCGTTTTTCACTTTAAATACACCGAAACCCAACTGTGGCATTTTTACTCCATTATGTAAGGTGATCGTTTCCCCAATATTTGAAATCATTCCATCATTCCCCCTTACTTTTATTTACCAATTATACATCCCTCCACCTTCTATTTCTAACCATAAGCATCGGGATTTATAGGTCCCTTGAGTGATAACACACCCTTATATTCCATTTATATATATTAAAGGAAACATTTTATCTTTTTAATCATTCATTAGGTTAAATATTTTGTAAAAAAATGACGAAACATCTATCCTTATAGGTATGTAATTCGTTACAATAGTATAGTTCGACTTTAAACCAAGTAAAAAAGAAGGTGCCATCTTTAAAGAATAATCAATAGTAAAACTCCCATTCTAAATATTGAGGAGTGCAAACTGTCCTGCGCCCATTCATTGGTCACAATCTATATACACTTTACATACTTGAAATCAAGGGAGTCCTCCATGTATGAATAGCATACTCATCTTAACCGCGCTAATTATTATTTTTGCTTTGGTCTTTGACTTTATCAATGGTTTCCATGATACGGCTAACGCCATCGCTACAGCAGTATCAACCAAGGCACTTAAACCACGTCATGCAATCATCATGGCTGCGGTCATGAATTTATTGGGAGCACTGACCTTTACCGGTGTAGCGCATACCATTACGAAGGATATCGTCGATCCTTTCACATTGAACAATGGTTCTTATGTAATCCTTGCTGCACTGCTTTCGGCAATAATATGGAATTTAATCACTTGGTATTTTGGCATTCCAAGCAGTTCCTCCCATGCAATCATTGGTTCAATAGCTGGAGCTGCCATCGTGGCTAGTGGATTCGATGCGATTAAATGGAGTGGGTTCACTAAAATTGTACAAGCATTGATCCTATCTCCAATCCTTGCCTTTACGCTTGGATTCATTGTATACAGTATCTTCAAGGTAGTATTCAAAAATAATAATTTAGGAAAAACCAATAAACGATTCAGGAGTATACAAATTCTCACGGCGGCCATCCAGTCTTATACACATGGGACGAATGATGCTCAAAAATCCATGGGAATCATCACGATGGCTTTAATCGCTAACGGATATGCCTCTACATCTGAAGTTCCTTTCTGGGTACAATTATCCTGCGCAATAGCCATGGCGCTCGGAACATCGATCGGAGGTTGGAAGATCATCAAAACCGTTGGCGGTAAAATCATGAAAATCCGCCCGGTTAATGGTGTGGCTGCCGATATGACTGGAGCAGCGATCATTTTCGGTGCAACCTTCCTGCATATGCCGGTCAGCACGACACATGTCATTTCTTCTTCAATACTTGGGGTCGGTTCTGCACACCGCATCAAAGGGGTAAAATGGGGAACCGCAAAAAACATGTTGGTCACTTGGTTCATTACATTGCCAATTTCCGCTTCACTAGCTGGAATCATTTACTATTTGATTGTTTTATTTTTATAGAACCTTTTGCCTTTCCCATATCGGAAAGGCTTTTTTTTTACAAATCCCCCTTATAAATGCAGGGTTTTTCCCTTTTTTTAATTTTCCTTGTTTTTTTATGTAAAGTTTTATTAAGATTTTGTAAATTTTCGTCGAAAAACCTTCCCGTATACTACATGAATTCGTTACAATCAATTTGTTAATACTAAGCGTACGACTAAAGTGCGTAAATTTGCATGACTAATTGGGAGGCTTTAACATGGCTTTTAAATCGAAAAAAGACAAATTCGCGGTAATGCTTTTTAACATCGCACAAAACCTTAAAGAAGGTGCTGACTATTTCGCGGATTATAAACTCAAGAACATCTCCGATCTCAAAGTATTTTCAGATACCATGAAAGACTATGAGCATAAGGGCGATTCAATGGTTCATAATGTGATCAAAGAGCTTAACAATGCTTTCATCACTCCTATCGAACGGGAGGATATCCTTGAATTAACCATGAGAATGGATGATGTCATAGACGGTTTGGAACACTGTGCGGCATTATTCGAAATGTACTCAATTGTCAATGCAGATGAGTATATGCTTAAGTTTGTGGATGCAATCAAACAGTGTACGTATGAGATTGAAAATGCTGTCGATACACTATCCACTAAAAAATTGCCAATGATTCGTGAACATGCAATCAAAATTAAAGATCTTGAATCCGTTTGTGACGGAATCCAACGTCAATCAATCAAAAACTTGTTTACAGTTGAAAAAGATCCAATCAGGATCATTCAATATAAAGAAATTTATGAAAGCCTTGAAGAGATTGCCGATCACTGTCAAGCGGTGGCCAATACACTTGAAACAATCATAATGAAAAACGCCTAAGGAGTACCCCAATAAATGGATACTTTATTAATTATAACAATATTAATCGTTTTCTTTGCTTTAGCATTTGACTTCATCAATGGTTTTCATGATACAGCCAATGCAATAGCGACTGCTGTTTCAACAAAGGCCTTGAAGCCTAGGCATGCCATCATCATGGCAGCCGTCATGAATTTCGTCGGAGCCATGACATTTACTGGAGTGGCGAAGACCATAACGAAGGATATCGTGGATCCGTTCACGCTTCCGAATGGTTCATATGTAATTATGGCTGCTCTACTTGCCGCCATCATATGGAACCTTCTAACGTGGTATTACGGAATACCAAGCAGTTCCTCCCATGCATTGATTGGTTCGATTGCTGGTGCAGCGATTGCTGCAGCAGGATTCGCTGGAATTAACTGGGGAGGATTCTTGAAAATTCTTCAAGCTTTGATCTTCTCCCCGCTAATTGCTTTTGCAATCGGGTTTATCGTATACAGCATCTTTAAAGTTGTTTTTAAAAACAATAACCTGACAAAAACAAACCAAAAATTCCGGACTATACAGATTGCTACTGCAGCACTTCAATCGTATACCCACGGAACGAACGACGCTCAAAAAGCAATGGGTATCATCACGATGGCCCTTATTGCAAATGGTTATGCATCAAGTACCGATATCGCCTTCTGGGTTCAGTTCTCCTGTGCGCTCGCAATGGGACTTGGAACTTCGGTCGGCGGCTGGAAGATCATTAAGACCGTTGGCGGCAAAATCATGAAAATCCGGCCGGTCAATGGTGTTGCAGCGGATTTAACCGGAGCCTTTATCATTTTCGGTGCGACTGTAATACACATGCCAGTCAGTACAACCCATGTTATTTCGTCTTCAATCCTTGGGGTTGGATCAGCGCATCGTGTCAAGGGTGTAAAATGGGGAACGGCTAAAAGAATGATCATCACATGGTTCATTACCATTCCCATCTCGGCTACATTAGCTGGTTTGCTTTATCTTTTAATTAACTTCCTATTCTAAAATAAAATCCCTTCCGGTTTCCATCGGTAGGGATTTTCTGTTTTACAAAGGATTTATCTATGCTTATTAATAGGAAATCGTTTAAAATTCAAGGAGAAGGAATTTTTTTTAGCGAGGGGCAAAAAAAATGAAGGAATTCGAAAAAAATAGAGATATTTTTAAAGACCTTTATGGAGATATGATGGAGTTTGCCGATAGAATCAGTTCTGTTTTAGGTTGCCCCATTACAATCGAGGACGGTAACCACCGCTTACTTGCATATAGCACTCACGATGATACTACGGATCAGGCTCGTATCATGACCATAATCGGAAGACGTGTCCCTGAAAAGGTCATCAACAGTTTATGGAAAGATGGCTTCATCCCCGCGTTATTGAAAGAAGATGCCCCCATTAAAATCGGGGCTATCAATGATGTCGGTCTCGGGAATAGGGTTGCGGTTTCCATCCGGAAAAATAATGAAGTACTTGGATTCATTTGGGCTTTGGAGGTAAATGAACCTTTCACCGAAGAAGATATGAAATTTCTGCAATTCGCTGCCAAGGAGGCAAAGAACCAGTTACAGCAATTGCAATTGAAAAAGAAAAGGAAAGAGGCAGGTCATCAAGAATTCCTCTGGCGCATGTTGACCGGGCACTACCAAGAAGAATCGGAAATAATTGAAAATTACAAGAAATTCTCCATCCATGTTCCAGTGGCTTTTTCCATTTTGGTATTCGAATTTCCTAAAGAGATCAATCGCGAAGTGGAGCGCTACATTTCATACATGTTAACGACCACTCAAAAGATAAACAGTTCCTTATTTGCCATTGACCATAATAAGCTCATTCTTTTCGCGGGAGCCAACCAGGAAAACAACCCTTCTTTCACTTCATCGATTTATGAGTTCATTCCTTTTTTCATTCTGGAGATGAAACGGCGTTTCGGTGTTGAGCATATCCTTGGAACGGCTGGAAATATGTATAAAAACTTAATGGATGTTAAATCAAGTTACGAAGAAGCTTTATACACCCTAAAAATGAAGAATATATTCCCTGATGACATGAAACTCATTTTACATTACGAAGAACTTGGCATGTTTCAAATGATTGAATCACTTGCAAGCAACAAACAGCGTCGTGTCCATCCTTCCATCCTTAAGCTAAAGGCATACGACATGAAAAACCAGACGGAATTGCTGCAAACACTCACCGTCTATCTAGAGAAAGATTGCAACCCAAATGAAGCTTCAAGAATTCTTCATATCCATGTGAATACATTGAATTACCGATTGAAAAGAATATCTGAAGTGGGAAATATTCGATTAAAAGACCCGATTCAAAAAATGTCCCTCTTTCTTAACATTAAACTTAATCAATATGATGAATTTTTCAAGAAAAATTAATGATATATTCCTTGATATGGAATGCTAAAAGAAGTGTGGAAAGGTTGATCATATGAAATTTGAAACAAAAGAAGAACTCGAAAAAGAATTAACAATCATTGGAAAATGGGAGAAGGATCAGAAAGGACTATGGTTTTGGGAACGTATTGGCCGGATCCCCTTCAAGCTATTGGATAAGTTGACACCGGATTTCATTCAGAAAAAATTGGGTGTCATGCTTGATGAAATCGGCAGCTACATTCAGAATGGCGGAAAATATTTAACGAAAGAAGCCTATATTCTAAGTCAGCTGCAAGCAAAGGTTCCCGAATTAAATATTACTGACCTGGAAGATGTTTCAAGGATTCCCCTCCATATCATGGATAGCGTGAGTCAGGATATTAAAAATTCAGGCAGCAAATTGGCAACGGTTCAAGGTGCCACTACCGGGATTGGCGGAATCTTCACCTTGGCCATCGACATCCCACTCCTTCTCGGCATGTCGATCAAAACCCTTCAGGATATTGCCATCACATATGGCTTCAATCCCAGAGACCGCGAAGAACGTATTTTCATCGTCAAATGTCTACAATTTACAACATCGGATGTTGTCGGCAAAAAGGCTCTATTAAATGAATTGTCGAAAATGAACCAGACTGATTCCCAATCAAAAAGGGAAATAGCATCCGAACTGCAAGGATGGCGAGAAGTCGTTTATACATACCGTGATCAGTTTGGCTGGAAAAAGCTTTTGCAAATGGTTCCTGTTGCCGGAATAATATTTGGCGCCCTTACAAATCGGTCGATGATAGCCGATATTGCCGATACGGGAATCATGCTATATAAGAAAAGAAGGATTTTAGAGCGCATTCAAGAACCTATTGCAAAGAATTAAATTCAGCTTTTAAAAAAAGGTCTTGATCCTGCGAGTCCATGTTTTTTAAACTGCGTTTGTGGAATTCCACAAATACACCTTTTTCATTTTTCTGATTTCCACATACTAACTGTTTCTTTTTCCAACTATACTTGTGATACAAATAGTAAAACATATTATTGGAGGGATTAAGATGAGAATAGGAATTCCAAAAGAGATTAAAAACAATGAAAATCGTGTAGCTATCACTCCAGCTGGGGTCGTAGCATTAGTCAATGCAGGACACGAAGTATTAATCGAAATGAACGCAGGTCTAGGAAGCAGTTTTACAAATGAAGCATATCAAGAAGCTGGTGCTGTAATAGTCGAGGACGCTGCTAGCGTTTGGGCAAGCACAGAAATGATCATGAAAGTAAAAGAACCTATCTCATCTGAATATAAATATTTCAGAAAAGATTTAATCCTTTTCACATATTTACATCTTGCGGCAGAACCGGCCCTAGCTCAGGCCCTAAAAGAAAGCGGTGTCTTGGCCATTGCTTATGAAACGGTTGCTGTAAACCGCACACTTCCTTTATTGACACCAATGAGTGAAGTTGCAGGACGCATGGCTGCACAAATCGGTGCTCAGTTCCTTGAAAAAAATAACGGCGGTAAAGGAATACTCTTAAGCGGAGTTCCTGGAGTCAAACGTGGTAAAGTCGCTGTAATCGGCGGAGGCATGGTTGGAACGAATGCTGCTAAAATCGCTATCGGATTAGGCGCGGATGTTACCATTCTTGACTTAAGCCCTGACCGCCTTCGTCAACTTGATGATATTTTCGGAAATGAACTGACTACACTCATCTCCAACCCTTATAATATTGCAGAAGCAGTCAAAGAAGCCGATTTAGTAATCGGTGCTGTATTGATTCCAGGTGCTAAAGCTCCTAAGCTAGTTACTGAAGAAATGGTTAAATCGATGTCTCCAGGTTCAGTCATTGTCGATGTTGCAATCGACCAAGGCGGTATCTTTGAAACTGTCGACCACATAACAACACATGATAACCCTACTTATGTTAAGCATGGAGTAGTGCATTATGCAGTAGCAAATATGCCAGGAGCAGTGCCTCAAACTTCTACAGTAGCTTTAACTAACGTAACAGTACCATTTGCACTTCAAATTGCAAACAAAGGTGCCATCAAAGCAATCCTTGAAAATGATGCACTTGCAAAAGGCGTCAATGTGGCGAACGGTGAAATCACTTTCGAAGCAGTTGCCACAGACCTTGGGTACAACTATGTAAGTGTTGAAAACGCTTTAAACCCCAATAACATTAACGCTTAATAAAAAATAAGACTCCAGACATAATCGTCTGGAGTCTTATTTTTTCCTGGTTTTAATATTCTTTCAACTAAAAACGATATCTGCGCATTTACGACTTAATATTACAAGGAAATATAGGTGCTGGCCTGGTTCTTCCTATCAATTTAAGGTTTTAACCACTTTGCGCATGGTCATTCAGCCACAGCTGGCTAAGAATATCTGTGTGTAAAAGACCTACTGGAAAAATAAGTAGGTCTTCTATTAAAGCTTGTTTTTAATACAAAAGTCACGATATACCTATTGTAATCTTTCCTTATGTATTTCCCGAATACAATGATGACTTATTATTCGGTCGTCTTCTTCTTTTTCTTGCGTTAACACCAGGGCGGTTTGGCGTGATGATGCATCTTGTCTTGATCCTAATCCAAAAGGAATGACTGGTATTCCATGTTCATTTGCATAACCCATGATTGCTCTTACTTCCGCAGTATCCCTTGGATATATCACCATATCCGGTAAATACGGAGTGTGATATGATTCATCATGGCTGTGCTGTTCCAATAAAGTTTCATTTACCGTGTTCTTCCGAAAGTATCTTCCTTCATTCTTCTATATAATCATTCGTTATGCTGCCCCATTTTTTACCAAACATTATGAAAATATTACACAAATGAGATTGCCCGCTAATAGGCAATCCATCTTTCTTCACTTACTGAAACCTTTCGTTTTATCCGTGCAGGCCTTCATTGCTTGTAGAATGCTGGATCTTAGCTGATTCTCTTCCAAAGCCGCTACCGCAGATATCGTTGATCCGCCCGGCGTGCAGACATCATCCTTTAAAGCAGCAGGATGTCTTTCCGTTTCCAGTACCATTTTAGCAGCTCCCATTACAGCTTGTGCTGCCATTCGGTATGCTTGTTTTCGTGGAATGCCATCACGGACCCCCCCATCAGCCAGCGCCTCGATGAACATATATACATAAGCAGGCGACGAACCGCTGATAGCCGGTACTGCGTCCATCAAATCTTCATGCAGGATTTCCGTTTTACCGAAACTATTCAGCAGTGCAGTCACATCCTCTATATCAGCATCGGTAATTTCATCATTAATGCACATGGCAGTCATGCCTTCACCGACAAGCGAAGGGGTGTTTGGCATCGTCCGGACAACCTTCACTCTTTTTTCGAAGCTGTTCTCAACTAGAGATACAGTGATTCCTGCTGCCATAGTAATGATCACAGCATCTTCTTTAACATGATTCTTCACTTCTTCAAGCACTTGCTTATGCATGGCAGGTTGGATCCCTAGAAAGAGAAAATCGGCAAAACCGGCAACCTCTTTATTATCCAAAGTACCTTTAACGTTATATTTCGTGGTGATTTTAGTTTTGGTCTCCGCACTCGCAGTACTGACTATGATCTCTTCAGGTGAAATGACCTCTGCAAGCAGCATGCCCTCAAGCATTGCCTCACCCATTTTGCCGCATCCAATAAAACCGATTTTTTTATTCATATCTTACACTTCCAATCATGGTTCATCTAGATTCCTTCTTATTATATCGGATATGGTATATGGAAACACGTTGGAGATATTAATCAGGAAGGATTTGGTGATTTCTGGTCGAATTACTTAAATAATATGAATGAATCTTTATATCCACCTTTACGCAATATAGTCATGTAATTGAATTCTTTTGCAAAAAACGTTGACTAATTGGTCATTAGAGATTTATAATTTTGACCTATTAGTCACAAACGAATAAGAAATACAGTTATAGAAATGGAGAAATGCTATGCAAATGGAAAAAAAAGCGGTCAATACCAAGCTTGTCTTAACAGGATTGATCATAGGAATGTTTTTCAGTTCATTGGAACAGACGATCGTCGGTACGGCCATGCCGACCATTATCGGGCAATTGAATGGTTTTACCATCTTTGCATGGGTAACGACTGCCTATTTAATAGCCTCAACGACTGTTGTACCCATTGTTGGAAAGCTATCTGATTTATATGGCAGGCGTTCCCTTTATCTGCTTGGCACAATCATATTTACGATCGGTTCGTTTTTATGTGCCACAGCCACTTCGATGGAGCAATTGATCATCTACAGGGGTCTGCAGGGAATCGGCGGCGGGATGATCATGCCTTTATCCCAAACGATCATCGGCGATATATTCTCTGCGGAACAAAGAGCCAAATGGCAGGGTGTATTCGGAGCCCTTTTTGGTTTAAGTTCTGTCATCGGCCCTTTTTTGGGCGGCCTGATCGTTGACCATATCAGCTGGCATTGGATCTTTTTGATCAATGTACCGACGGGCTTACTATCTGCCATTTTGATTTATGTAGGGTTGAAACATGAAGCGATAAGGAAAACTGAGAAAGTGAATATCGATTATCTAGGGATTTTCACCTTGATTCCTGGTATTGTCCTGTTATTGCTTGGCTTGACCTTCGGTGGTGATAAATTCGAATGGGTATCATTAGAATCTCTCTTGATTTTCGGCAGCACCATTGTCTTCATTGCCCTATTCATCATTTTTGAAAGAAGAGCAGTCGAACCTATCCTTGATTTATCCCTTTTTAAGAATAGAGTTTTTTCCACTACGAATATTTTGGGATTCCTGCTTGGCCTTGGCATGTTCGGAGCAATCATGTTCGTCCCGCTGTTCATGCAAGGCGTTTTGGGAGTTTCACCAACAAAAGCGGGTTCGACCATGACTCCGATGATGATCGGTATGATTCTTTCCAGCATCATTGGCGGTCGGTTACTTTTGAAATTCCGTTTTCGTACCGTGCTTACCTTTGGAATGGCCTTTGCGACGCTTGGCTTTTTCTTAATGAGTATGATGGACGGCAGTACGACTATATTCACTGCGTACTCATTCATGGCCATCCTTGGGATAGGCATGGGGCTTGTCATGCCGACATTGATGATTGCCGTTCAAAACGAATTTCCAAAATCGCAGCTAGGTTCGGTTACAGCTGCTTCGACATTCTTCCGGTCAATAGGGGGAACGATGGGCATCACGATTTTGAATGCTGTCATGAATCACAATCTCCAGCAAAATATGGATGATGCGGTCGTAAGCCAAAAGGACCCTATATTGCATGAGGCACTGAAGGCATTAGCCGATAAAACGGATACGTTATTCAACATCATGCTTTATCCTGAAAACCTTAAAATGCCCGCAGAAGTCAGCAATGTCCTTGTAAAAACGATAGAAAATGCCTGGATCGATGCATTCTCCAGTGTTTTCATCACCGGTATCTTTTTTGTTTCCGCGGGGATATTAGTGGCACTTTCCGTGGGTTCGGGCCGAATCAAAAGTGATCAAGAAACAGAAAAAGAATTAGGCTAAATATATGCTCGGGACCGGCTGATATAATCGGTCGGCCTTTTTCATCCCTTCAATCCTATGTTTCTTTTTCATTGATAAGGGAATTTTACCTATATGAGATTAAATGGGGTGATACTATGAAAAAGATAAACCATTCAATTTTGCCAGTTGATTTTTATCAGCAGCCCACGCTTGAACTGGCAAAATCCCTTCTTGGCTGCCTGATTGTAAAAGAAACAGCTGATGGAACCGCTTCTGGATTCATTGTTGAAACAGAGGCCTATATTGGTCCTGGGGACAGGGCCGCACATAGTTTTGGAAATAGACGGACAAAACGGACGGAAGTGATGTTCGGAAATTCCGGTTTGATATATACATACGTCATGCACACACATACACTGGTCAATGTCGTAAGCGGCGGACCTGAAAATCCGGAAGCCATTTTAATTCGGGCGATTGAACCCTATTCAGGGCTCGAGTTAATGCATGAAAGACGCGGAATTGCCGATATTCGTAAATGTACCGATGGACCAGGGAAGCTAACAAAGGCACTAGGCATCACCATGGATGATTATGGTCGATCTTTTACGGATCCACCGCTATATCTAGCTGCAGGAAAAAAGCCTGAACACATATCGAGCGGCCCCCGCGTCGGAATCGACAACTCCGGGGAAGCAAAAGATTACCCTTGGCGTTTCTGGGTTACCGACAATCCATTTATATCCCGTAAGAACGTAATTAATAAAAGGGTACCGAAAAAATCACCGTGATGTTATCCCCTCTAAGTGAACTGTGTAAATTCTGTGGATGATACACACCTTTGAGGGGATTTTACTATGTCCGTAAGCATTCCGATATATCAAAAAGTAGTGAATGAAAACTTCAGGAATATAGCTTAAGGCACTAGCCCAAAAGGGACGAGGCTTTATTTGAGGAAATACTTAATTTCTGCCAAACTAATTATTAAATTTCCCCAATAAAATCCAAAATCTATTTTTCCCTCCTATTACCCCGGTAATAATAAATTGACTTCCCTCCATTACAACCTACTATAGTTAAATCAGCAATATGGAAGGTGGTTATGATGAACGTTCAGTCCTATTTGTATAATGGAATCATCTAAATGTTTGTATGAAATCCGTATATTATCAGCCATTCAAGAAAACCATTCCCCTGCTCAAAGTAACATCACATAGTAAAATCGCTGAACCTGATGATCTCTAAGTTTATAGACAATATTAAAAAATCAAAACTCAAACTTCCATTTTATGAATTGCTCTTTTAAAGTTTAATGGTTATCCATTTTTTACGATAAATTTCAATATTTGGTCATCTTTCACTCTATGAATCCGCCCGATGTAACAGACTCCCATTTCCTGTAATAGAATAACCGAAAAATGACGAAAAAGTTGAATTTTATTTATATGGGTCATGTTTTTTATATTCCATACCTTTATAATATAAATGCTAGATATTTTTTTACCACATCAGGAGGAACTTTCCTAAATGAACAATTCTAAAAACTCTTTCATTCTTGCGGGGACCATTATAGGTACCCTAATCGCCGGCACTTCTGCTTATGCTGGTTCTTATCAAGTTAAATCAGGGGACACCCTAGATAAAATCTCTAAAGCCAATAATACAACTGTCCAACACTTAAAATCTCAAAACCATTTGACTAGTAACCTTATTTTTCCCGGCCAAGTCTTGAAATTTAATACTATTAACAACCGTACAGATAAAAATATAGATAAAACCGAAAAATATGTGGTTAAACTGGGGGATACTTTATCTAAAATCGCTAATAAATATAACCTTTCCCTTAGCGCCCTGCTTAAATTAAACACTAACATTTCTAATTCGGATCGCATTTATATCGGCCAAACCATCCGGGTTTCAGGAAAAGCCACTGGGTCCAGCTCTACGGCTAAAAACAGTTCAAATGCTACATATACAGTCAAATCCGGGGATACACTGGACAAAATTTCCAGAGTCAATAATATAACTGTCCAACAATTAAAGTCTATAAACCATTTAACTAGCACTCTTATTTTTCCCGGCCAGGTCTTGAAGGTTAATACCATTACCAGCAATCCGGATAAAGGTAAAAATACAACGGACGTTTATGTTGTTAAATTAGGGGATTCCTTATCAACAATCGCTAAAAGATATAACCTTTCCCTTAGTGCCTTACTTAAAATAAACCCTAACATTTCCAATTCAGATCGTATTCGTATAGGCCAAACCATCCGGGTTTCAGGAAAAGCCTCGGCATCTGCAATTAATAAACCGTCCAAATCCACCAAAGCGGATCAAGTTTTGGCAGCTGGCGCTAAATACATGGGAGCCAAGTATGTTTACGGTGCGAGCACAACACGTACTGATGTATTTGATTGCTCTTCATTCACATTAAGGGCATTCCAAAGTGCAGGTATTTCCTTGCCTCGAAATTCAGTGGCACAATCACACGTTGGTACAGTTGTATCTTCGAAAGCCCTGCAAAAAGGGGATTTAGTATTTTTCGATACCAATAATGATGGAGTAATCAATCATGTAGGAATTTATGCCGGTAACGGTCAAATGCTGAATGCTTCGACATCTAAAGGTGTTTCCTACGCTAACATTAACAATTCCTACTGGGGACCTAGCTTTGTGAAGGCAGTCCGAGTTCTTAACTAAATGACGATATGGCAATAAAAGATTGACGGCAAAAAAATAACTCTATAGGCCTTGATAAAAGAGCAAAAAAGCGCGTTTTGATACTATCATACACGCTTTTTTGCGTATCATAATGTCGCCAACTGGTGTTATGGCTAATAATCCTTCTTCCAGCATTCCTTTTGTTATTTCTTTAGTTTCTCTTGCTTTTCAAGATACTGCCTCATTTTTTGCAAATAAGCCGGTGCATCCATTTGATCTTTCACGACCAATTCTATAAGGCAAAGTTTATCGGCGTTCATTTCCTGAGCATTTGCAATGGCATCATCCAGTTCACCATTCGTCTCGACTCTTGCTGTATATACCTCTTTACCAAACGCTTCAGCCAGTTTTGTATAATCCCACTCTGGTATCTCGTTGTATTTCTGTTTTTCTATATCTACTTTTACGTTTAAGAATTTTTCTATCGTGTAGCCATTATTGTTGAGGATAAACACGATGGGCTTGCAGCCGTTCTCCAGCATCGAGCTTATTTCCTGTGCTGTCAGCTGTATCGAGCCGTCCCCTGTAAACAAAAGAACACGCCGGTTTCTATCCGCTATACAAGCACCGAAAGCTGCGGGCGTCGCATATCCAATGCTTTGCCAGCCTCCCTGAGCAATGTAGGTCACCCCTTTCGGCAATCTGACCTGTGACATGCCATAAGAGAATGTTCCTGTTTCCGTGACCACTATGTCCTTTTCCTTCAACATTTGCTGAATTCGAGGATAATAGGAAGTCGCTTTCAGCGGTGCTGAAGGGTCTTCCACAATTATTGTGCTATACGGAAACGAGATGTTTCCAACAGATTCGTTCTGCCGGTAGCCTATGTCCTGGAATTCATTTAGAATTTCCTCCGCTCTGACATTCATATAACTGGCTGCTCCCACTTTTACTGTGTCAGGTTGAATTTCCACCATTTTCAACGGGTTAAGCTTTGCTGTTCCTTTGGAAGTATTGACGTCGGACCAAACAGCACCAACGGCTATGATCAAATCCGCTTCTTCAACAGTCTGAGTTACATCCTTACTTCCGAAAGCTCCGCCGTATACACCAATATACTGGGGATGGCTCTCATCAAACCCGCTTTTGCCCTGCATTAATGAAGCAACTGGAACGTTTAACCTCTCAGCGAGCTGCAGTACGGGTTTCTGCAAGTTATAACGAAGTGTTTTCACGTCCACAAGCAGAACGGCTTTATTTACATGTTCTAACATGCCTTTTATGTGCTTCACTGCTGACTGCAAAGCATCGACATTCGTTTTGGTCATATTTTCTGATGTCTCACTGTGAGAAAGCACTGGTTTTTCAACGAGATCGATAGCCACTACCAAATAAACGGGCTTTTTCTTTTCTTTCGCGATTCTGATTGCAGCCGGTATCTCCCTAACTGCGTTTTCTGGTGTAAGAATTGCCGTATAACTGGTGATATGCTCATAAACCTTACGGAAAACATCAAAATCTCCATCCATTAACGTATGATGGGCAAGCTCCTTCTCCTGTTGCATCATGGACTTTGGCGAGCCTACAATATGGATGAGCGGCACATTTTCACTGTACGCTCCAGCGATTGCATTACATGCGCTCATTTCACCGACACCAAAGGTGGTGATGAGTGCCGACATGCCCCTTACCCGGGCATAAGCGTCCGCTGCGTATCCAGCATTGAGTTCATTTCGTCCATTAATAAACTCAATCCCATCGTAATCTTCCAAAGTATCTAGCAATGAGAAATTATAGTCTCCGGGCACACCAAAAATCTCTGTAATGCCTTCTGCTTTTAAGCAGTCGTATAAATATTGTCCCAAGGTTCTGTTTTCAGCCAAGTCAATCACTCCTTCATCGATTACTCTCTACTTTATTTATACCCAAACAGAAGTAGGTTAACCGTATATGTATCCATATACTTCAAGGTGGGTTGGCTCTATTACTCTAGTTTTAGCTTTGATGAATGAAGTGAGTTAGACTATCCCAGGCATGACTCTTATAAAAATGATTCAAATCCAAATCGAAATATCTGAAAATTCTTGATTTCAGCTCTGTTTTTGATTTATATTTGAATCACCGGAACAGTGGATAAGGGGGCAAATGATGAGTGAGAACAATGTGAAAAGAGTTTTGGAATGCATCATCAACACATCCAATAATAATATTACCGTGACTGATGAAAAAGGATTCATTTTATTCACGAATCCTAACCATTGGTGGATATATGGAATCGAACCAGAACATTATCTTGGAAAATCCGTTTATCAGCTCGAAACGGAAGGAATCCTTTCACCTTCGATATCCGCCATGGTATTGAAAGAGAAAACACCTATCCAGATCATGCAGCAAACGAAGACGGGAAAAATCGTCATGTCGACCGCTTATCCCATCTTTGATGAAGATGGTGAATTGATTCATGTCGTCAGCTATGCCCAAGATCAAACTGAAATCAGGAACCTCCAGGATCAGTACGGTCAATTGGAGAAAAAGATTCAAGAATACCAATCGGAGGTAGAGGAACTTAGGGAACAGGAGGAGCTGATCTATCGCAGCAAGGAAATGCGGCAAATCGCCAAAACAATCCACCGTGTTTCCAAAACGGATGCGACAGTCATGCTTCTTGGGGAATCCGGTGTGGGAAAGAGCGTATTCGCCCGGCGGCTGCACAATCAGAGTTACCGCAGCAAAGAGCCATTCATCGAAGTCAACTGCAGTACCATCCCAGAAAGCCTCTTTGAATCAGAAATGTTTGGATATGAAGCGGGATCCTTCACCGGAGCGCAGAAGCAGGGGAAGCAAGGGCTGATTGAACAAGCAGATAACGGAACCTTATTTCTGGATGAAATTGGGGAGCTTCCCCTGGATATGCAAGTGAAATTATTAAATGTCCTGCAAGAGAAGACCTTTAAAAGAGTGGGAGGAAAAAAAGAGCATAAGATAGATTTCCGGCTTGTAACGGCCACCAATCAAAACCTTGAGGAAATGGTGGAAAAGGGAACATTCAGGCTTGATTTATATTATCGCTTAAATGTGATTCCCATCCAAATACCGCCTTTACGAGAAAGAAAAGAAGATATTGCCATCTTAATCAATCATAATCTCGAAATCATCAACAAAAAATACAAGTCAGATAAGAAATTGCACCCTTCCACTTACGAAATACTGATTCAGCATAAATGGTCAGGAAACGTGCGTGAATTGGAAAACCTGATTGAACGGCTCATTTTGACCTCGGAAGACTCCATCATTTTCCCAGGCTTTCTCCCCTCCCATTTCCATGGACAAGAATCTTTGGAGAAAATAGATGACACCCTAATGATTGACAATATGATGGTTGATGATAGTGATCTCAATACCGCCCTCGAACAAGTCGAAAAATGGATGATGATGAAAGCGAGTAAACAATGCAAGTCCACATATGAAATGGCTAAATTCTTAGGTATCAGCCAGCCTTCTGTCGTCAGGAAAATGAAGAAATATAAAGATCATCTGCCCATTTAGTAACAGTGGGATGAAAGATTTCCAATACAGTATCCACCTTTTTTTAGCCTTTATAAATAGGAGACCAGCGTATCGAAGGTCTCCTATCGCTTACTTATTTGACACGCCTGCAGATTCAAATGTTGCCATTTCTTTAATGACCAATGTCGCTGCCTTAAGGATGGGGTATGACAGGGCTGCCCCTGTTCCTTCCCCGATTCTCATTCCCAGGTCGAGGATCGGCTCCTTGCCAAGCAGTTCTATGGCCGTTTCATGACCAGGTTCTGCAGATCGATGTCCAACAAACATATAATCGGCTGCACGTACGGAAATCAGGTTTGCCAATACGGCAGCCGTGGTTGTAATGAAACCATCAACAAGAATGGGTATACGGTTATTCGCTGCAGCAAGCATCGCCCCTGCCATACCTGCAATTTCGAATCCACCGATATTCATCAAAATATTTATTGGATCATCAGGATTAGGATTTCTTAATGAAATCGCTTCTTCAATTATTCTTCGCTTATGTAAAATGCCTTCTGACTTCAATCCTGTTCCCTGCCCCACTAGTGATTCGACGCTTTTCCCGCTTACGATGGAGATGATTGCGGTACTGGATGTCGTATTTCCGATTCCCATTTCACCAAGGATCAGGCAATTCACACCACGGGCAATCATTTTCTGTGCACGGTCATATCCAATTTCAAGCGCTTGATTTACTTCTTCCTTTGTCATCGCCTCTTCCTTATAAAAGTTTCTAGTTCCATTACGGACTTTTCTCGAAGTTAATCCCGGTGCTTCGATATCTGCATCGATCCCTATATCGACAATGTCCAAGTAAGCATCTATCGCACGGCTTAATACATTGATGGCAGCACCGTCATTCAGGAAATTAAGCGCCATTTGTTCCGTCACTTCTTTTGGATAAGCAGAAACCCCTTCTTCCGTAATTCCATGGTCGGCTGCAAACACGATCACCCCCGGTTTCGAAATGTCCGGAAATGCCTCCCCTGTCATCTTGGCCAGTTCGATTATCCATTCTTCAAGCCGTCCTAAGCTTCCCTGAGGAAGCGTCAGCGAATCGACATGGCCTTTAACCTGCCGTCCCATTTCTTCATCCAGTATCGGAATGGAGATGGCAGCTAACTCATTTGTCATATTAATAACCCCCACAATCCAAAATGAAAAACCTTAACCATAGGAAAAGGTTCTTATCCATCATCTGATATAACTACAACTTAGTCCATATAATTATCATCTAAGCTTTCACTTGAATTCACTGTGATCCTTTTACTTCGGCACTCCCATTTCATTTAATGGGTAGATACGAAATTTCACTTTGCCCACAAGTGATTTTTCAGAAATAAAACCAAATCTTCTTCCATCCCAACTATTCCTTCGATTATCCCCCATGACAAATAAATGACCGACAGGTACCTTGGATTTCCCAAGTAAATCACTTAGGGTGAAATTCTCCGTCAGATTTTCTTCAGGTGGAATTTCACCTTTTTTTGTTTTCAAATATGGTTCTGTATACTTTTTCCCATTGATATATAAGACATCATCTTTCATTGCGATGCTGTCCCCTGGTAAACCGATCACCCTTTTTATATAATTCTCTTCCGCGTCCGGAGCATAAAATACGACCATATCGAAGCGCTCCGGCTTTCCTATTTTAGCTACCACGATCCGGTCATCATTTTCATAAGTCGGCTCCATTGATTCACCTTTTACCGTGACTGGTGTAAATAAAAACTGTTGGCAAATGAACACGATCATTAGAGCGAATAAGATAGCTTTCAACCATGAAAACACTTCACTTTTCATATTCCTCATAAGAACTCCTTCCCAACGATAATGGCTGTATTTTGCCTAGCAGCACCAAAAATAATTCTTTAGCTTTAATTTGCCGGTCGGTGATTTTTAGAGGAGACATTCCAAAGAAATATCTGGAAAAATTGTAACATATTCATTTATCGCTTGCGAGATTAAATGATTCGTAGAGCCAATCTTAAACCATGAGAAAAAGGATAGCGATTTTAGCTATCCTTTTCCTTAGTTTGTTCTTCAGAATTTATTCCAAGTCAATATTGAGTCGAGTGGCAAACGGACTTTTTCAAATCCTGCTTTAGTTCCTTTTCCAAGGGAAATCAACATGACAGGTTTGAAGTTTTCCGGTACATTGAATGCTTCCACAAATTTGGCTTCATCGAACCCTCCCATTGGGACTGTATCGTATCCTTTTGCTTTTGCAGCTAACATGATCTGCATGGAAACCAAGCCACCGTCAATCATGGCTACGCTTAAAGCTTTTTCAGCGGAAAAGTTGCCGTAATTATGCAGAATAGAGGCTACATATGGCTCTTTGATTTCATTCTTCATGATCCCTTTATCGACTAATTCACCATAAATCCGTTCTGCATTTTTGTAACCTTCTATATCAGCTAAAACGGCAATGACAGCAGATGCATCGACGATTTGTTGTTGGTTATTTGCGATGGGAAGCAATTCTTGTTGGGTTTGTTTATCTTGAATCACAAGGAATCTCCATGGCTGTAAGTTGGAAGAAGACGGTGCTTGAATCGCAATCTCCAGGATTTCACGAATTTCCTCTTCAGTCATCACGTATTCAGCATCGTACTGGCGAACAGATCTCCTTTCTTTTGCTACCGTAATGAAATCCGTATCATTAAGGACTTTCGGCTTTTCAAGCGGTACATTCAATTCTTTCGATTTATTCAGGTACTCTTCTTTACTCATTATATTTTTTGTCATTTATAATGACCTCCATTTAACTGTAATTAATACAGGAACAGTATATAACGCATACTGTTCTTTTGTCAAATACAGTTTAAGAAAAACGAAACCATGTCAGTTTCGTTTTTCACATCAAGATTTTGATAGTAAATCAGCAATCGTCTTCTGCTCCAAGCCTTGTATAATCCAGCTCTCCATCTCGTTTTTCAAACCGCATAAAGCTTCTCGGGAAGATGGTTGAAAGCATTTTTTATCATTCACATCAAGAAAGCCCTTTGAAAAAGGTTCAGATTTAATTGCAGAGTATATATCTGCAAGAATGATTTGTTCGGGGTTCTTGGCAAGTGAATACCCCCCGTCTCTTCCTTCCTTCGCTTGAATCAGTCCTGCCTTCACTAAATTACTTAATATTTTTCTAAGAAAACCTGACTCCGAATCAAGCTTAACGGCCAATTTATTACTATTGCATAATCCATCATGATCAGCAAGAACAAGCAGGGCTTGTACTGCAAGACTAAACCACATTATACTGGAAACCTTTTCAGACATTTCTTTCACCTCTCCTCTACTTTAAACTATTTTTCAATGAATATACAACGCTGCATCGAACAATCCCGCCTAAAACCTCCTTTTAAAACAATCCATCAGGAAAAGTAAAAGAAAAGAAAGCCAAAAGAATGGATAAACAGGCAGCCCACTTGGCCTATTTTATATAGTCGTACATTAAATATTTTTAAAAATAAAATGACAAATTTCTTGTCTTACAAATTATATATTTTGAAGTATGGTAAACTTACTTAATAGAATGATTGAGGAAGTGGATGTATGATGTTGAAAACAATAAATGAACAACTCGATAAAGTCATGCCTCTCATCACGCCGATAAGCGTGGTTATTGGGGTATTACTGTCCGACCATCTAATGGATTACACCTTTCTTGTTCCATGGATATTTGCCTTCATTACATTTTCCGGAAGTTTAGGCTCTAACTTTAAATCTCTGCATCAGGCAGTAACCCACCCTTTACCTGTTTTCATCGTATTGATCATCCTTCATATGCTTATGCCTATTTGGGCTTTTGGCCTCGGCCATTTAGTGTTTCATGGCGATGATTTCACAATTACCGGCCTAGTCCTGGCTGTAGTGATTCCAACCGGTGTCACCAGTATGATCTGGGTATCTATTTATAATGGTAATGCCATACTTGCCCTGACCATCATCTTAATCGACACACTGCTCTCGCCATTCATCGTTCCTTACAGTGTTTCCCTTTTTGGCGGCGGTTCGATCGAAATGGATTTGGGGTCGATAGTGATAGGATTAATCGGAATGGTCGTTCTTCCCTCCATGCTTGCTATGTTCTTGAATCAGGCTACAAAAGGAAAGATACAATATACCCTATCCTCCCAATTAGCCCCATTTTCCAAGATAAGCGTTGGAATCGTAGTCATATTGAATAGTTCAAAAATTGGGCCTTACTTAACCCATTTTGATAAGAAAATAATGATCATGGCCTTATTGGTATTGTTTATTGCTGCTTCAGGTTATGCCCTTTCTTGGATGGTCGGTGCATGTTTAAGATGGGAAAAGGCGGATATCATCACCTTGACATTTACTGGCGGTATGCGAAACATCAGTGCAGGAGCCGTTCTTGCAACCACCTATTTCCCTGCTGCCGTCGCGGTACCCGTTGTACTTGGCATGCTGTTTCAACAAATGCTTGCCTCCTTTTTTGGCTATGTCATGGAAAAGCATTTTCATCGTGATGTGATTGAAGGGTCATCCGCCGAATGATTATTTCCCAAGCATCCTTTTTCCCTTTCATTTATATTCCAATTATAATAGGTAAGTGGAACTCATTTACATGATTATCCATTATAAAATCATTGGGGGTATATGAAGATGAAAGTTGTTGCAATAGTAGGAAGTATCCGTAAAGAGTCATACAACCTTAAGCTTGCCAAATATATTCAAACTAGATATCAAGATCGGTTTGATCTCGAAATCTTGAACATTCGGGATTTACCTTTTTATGATCAAGATATTGAAAATGATCCTCCATTGGTTGTAAAAGAATTTAAAAGCAAAGTGGCCCATGCAGATGCAGTCTTATGGGTAACACCTGAATACAATGGGACGATTCCAGGCGTATTGGGCAATGCAATCGATTGGTTATCACGTGTCGATAAAGTCTTGATCGGCAAACCATCATGGATCATGGGTGCGTCAATGGGGCAATTGGGAACGGTTAAAGCTCAATTGCATTTGCGTGAAATCTTATTCGCAATAGGCATCTCCTCCCCACTCCTTCCCGGGAATGAAGTATATGTTGGTGCAGTGCATGACAAAATCGATAACGAAGGCAGCCTTACACATGAGTCGACTGTCCAGTTTATCGATACGGTCGTCGATAACTTCATTAGCTGGTATAGTCATCATACTCGTTAATGCTTTTTTACAAGAATCCCAGCAGGTATGATCCTGCTGGGATTCTTGTTGCATCAAAAGAGGGAATTAACCAAAATATTCATCCTCTACCAGCTTGGAATGAAGGGTATTTTGTCATTCCCCCGTCAGCGAATAGAGTGATGCCCGTTACATAACTGGACTCTGAAGATGCGAGCCATGCAGCAACCGCGGCAATTTCTTCAGGTTTTCCGATATACCCCATCGGAATCATGCTTTCAAGATCCTTTTTCTTTTCGGGATCTTCAAGCTTGTCGGCATTTATTGGCGTGGCGATGGCCCCGGGACCAATGCTGTTCACACGGATCCCTTTTGGTGCATATTCAAGAGCCAGGGTTTCCGTAAGCAGCTTCACCCCGCCCTTGCTTGCTGCATAGTGAACGAATAAAGGCCAGGGAATCATCTCATGTACACTGGACATATTTATTACATTCCCTTTAATATCGTTCTCGACAAAATACTTGATAGCTTCACGGCAGCCTAAGAAATTTCCCGTTAAGTTAGTAGCGATTACCCTATTCCAGTCGCTTAACGGCATCTCGTGAGATGGAACCGGATTTTCAATTCCTGCATTATTGATGAATATATCGAGTTTCCCGAAATTCTTTATCGCTGATTGAACAAGGTTAATAACATCTTCTTCAACTGTGACATCGCCTTTTACTGCAATGGCTTCCCCGCCATTTGTTTTGATTTCTTCCATTACACTATCCGCTTCTTCTGATTTAGTGCGATAATTAACCACGACCTTTGCCTTTTCCTTAGCAAAGCGAATGGCCATCGCTTTTCCTAAACCAGTGGATGAACCGGTTATAACAACGACCTTACCTTCTAAATCTGTATACATTTAATCACCCTCCAATTAACTTTTTGCCAATCCAAGCATTATCCCAGCTATGATGATCAAGATAATCCCAATTACAATTCCAATTAGTTGGCGCTTCGTTTTCTTTTCACGTAAAATGAAGATCCCGCCAAGAGTTGAGATGACTATGCCCATTTGAGAAAGGGAAAAACTAGTAGCCACTCCCACACGGGGCTGGGAAATGAATAGAAACATGTTCCCTGCAGCCCATATCAATCCCGGAATGATATTGCGAATCGTATATTTGTTAAACGGTTTATGTTTAAAAGTCAATAACAGACCGCCTATCACCATCCCGATCGCTTGAGGGAACAACGCTGACCACCCGTCAACATCAAAAAGACGGGCCACGACCACATAAACCAAATAACCGAATGTCGAGATGAGGAGAATAACAATTCCTTTCTTCAAGTTTCCCGACTTGCCCTCTTTCGATTCTTTATCTTCCAAGGAGGTCAAGACGATTCCTATAATAATGAAGACCAATGCCAAAACGCCTAAAATAATAGCTTTCATTGTAGACCATTCGTTAAAAACTATGACCCCGAATAAAGTGGTTGAAATGAGCTGCAATCCTGTTGATATCGGCATCGTTTTGGATACTCCCATTAAATCGATGCTCTTAAGCTGATTAGCTTGTCCAACGGCCCAAAACAATCCAGATACGACTCCGACTCCAAACACCAGAAGTGACAGCTTAATATCTGCAAAAATATAAACACCAATTGAAAAAATCAAGGCGCCAATCGTTGTACCTAGTGTTTGACTATAGGGTCCACCCCCGAGTTTCACATTAAATAAAACGATGCTTCCCCAGAACAATGCCGGCAAGAGAGCTAATAATATATCCATTTTCAACCCCCATATATGTAAGTACAAAACTAAGCAGGATATTTCATTTTGTTTTCTTTTAATATGTTCTCATTATTTGAAATGACCCTTGGTAATTTTATGAAGTGTTCCCCCAAAAAAGCGTTCAACACAAAAAGGGCTGCAGAAGCAGCCCTTTTGGATGATATTATTGCACAGCTACCCACCGTGTTGATGATGTTGCATGTCCATTTCCGAATCTCCACCGACCTTGAAATAATCACTTTCCCAAACAGCCGACGTTCCGATAATGATGATGGAGAACAAGAGGGTCAGAAAGAGGGGAGCAAATCCCCTCCCACTTTTTGAAGTTATTGAAACTCTGAATGATGCTCAGCTACCATCACGCTCCTTTTATATTACACTGTCACCAAGCCCCTTTACCCTTTAAAACTTATGCAAGCAGTGAAAATCCCTCTACTTTGATACAACTTCATACTTTCAATAATCTTGCATTTGCCTGAATTACTACAGTAATCGTTTGCCATGAATACGTCTGAGAGGGTCATCCGCATTACTACACGGATCAGGAGAGCCGATCATCATTCTTCCCACCCCTGGCTATTATCAATATGAGCTTTGTTTTTTAATTTTCGACAAGTATTTCGAAAACTTTTGACTGAAAAAAATTAAACAACGCCCCACTTCAATAAAACATCCAACTTACAGAACTGGTGATAATAAAAAAAGCAAACCATAGTCAAGGGTCACACAGTTTGTAGACAAAAGAGTTCGGAATGGTTAACACCACAGATGTTTGCGGGAGGAGGCTTGGCAGACTTTCGACGGAAAAGAACCGATTTCCTGATACCAACGTAGATTTCCACTCCAGGCACTCGCTTTCCGCGGGCGGTCCGTGAGCCTCCTCGGCGCCTATGCGCCTGCGGGGTCTCACTTGGACACGCTTTTCCCGCAGGAGTCTCGCACCTTACGTTCCAATCAACTTTGTTTTATAATTCAGATCGAACCGGACTCAAAATCTTAAAACAAGACTTGGTTATCAATGGTTTTTACTGTTTTATAATCCTTACTGGATAGAAAAAATTTGTTCACTCCCGCGGATAACTGACTAGCCAAGACACCACAGACGCTTGCGGTAAGGGGGCTTGGCAACTATCGACGGAAAGGAACCGATTTCCTGATACCAACTGCAACTTTTTTTAAAAAGAAAAAACTGTAGACAAACTCGATTTTTCTTCGAAATTTGTCTACAGTCTCAGCAAACCTGATGAAGGTTTCTTCTTTTCTAAGAAATGGAATTTACTTCTTCAAATGATATGGCACTGTCGTAACAACCACATTTCTTTTATAAAGTAAGTAAGCGCGAATCAGTAAACTTGATTGGTTATGAAGTATATTGTGCCAGCCTTTCTTCGGAATGAATTGGGGGATGATCACCGTAACTTTATAATTGGATTCACTAGCCTTATGTTCAACTGTATCCACAAATTTAGTTAGTGGCTGAATGATGCTTCTGTAATAAGAATTCAGTGTAACGAGCCTTACATCCGGCTGCCATTTTTTCCACTTTTCTCCGAATTTCTTTTCATCTTCTCTTTCAAAAGCGACATAAACGGCAATGACCTGATGTGCGGATAAAGATTTTGCATAATTTAAAGAGTTCTCAACCACATGAGTTATACCCGCCACAGGTACAATGATGATATTTCCTTCAATTGGTAAGATTGGCTCACATGTTGTAATCCTTAGTTGGTCCCCAACTGCTTCATAATGCATTCTAATTCGATGAAAAATTAAAATGATGATAGGTAAAAAAATCAAAACCGGCCAAACCTGAGTAAATTTGGTTAAAAAGAATATCATCGTGACGATAAAGCTAATTATGGCACCAATTGAATTAATGGTTAATTTCATCATCCAGCCTTTTGGCTTTTCGCGAATCCATTTAACAATCATCCCGGTCTGGGATAACGTAAATGGAATGAATACACCCACCGCATATAGCGGAATGAGATTTTCCGTATGTCCTTCAAATGCGACTATCAAGATGATGGATGCAAGTCCAAGTATGATAATTCCATTGGAATACCCTAAACGGTCCCCTCTGATCGTAAACGCCCTTGGTATGAATTTATCCTTCGCCAGATTTACCGCAAGCAGAGGGAAAGCCGAATAGCCAGTATTTGCTGCAAGTATCAAGATCAATGCAGTCGTACCTTGAATGAAGAAATACATGAAATTCCGTCCAAAGATCTCTTCAGCAATCTGGGAGACGACCGTTACCTCTGCGCTAGGAACAATGCTTAAATAATAGGCTAAGAATACGATTCCCGAAAACAATACAGCTAGTAAGGAACCCATTGCTATTAATGTTTTCGCAGCATTATTCGGTGCTGGATCTTTAAAGTTCGGGATTGCATTTGAAATCGCTTCGACTCCTGTCAATGCGGAGCTTCCTGATGCAAATGCTCTTAGCAGTATAAATAAACTGATGCCAGCTACTGGAGTCCCAAGTGACGCATGCAATTCCGGTGAGACTCCTCCCGTCAAAATCTTGTAAATTCCAACCCCAATCAAGATGAACAATGCTAAAACGAATAGGTACACCGGATAGGCCAAGACAGAGGCCGATTCCGTAACCCCCCTAAGGTTCAAGATTGTAAGTAAGATGACGAATATAATGGCTATGACGACATTATATTCATGCAGGCCGGGAAAAGCGGACGTGATGGCATCCGTACCAGCAGAAACACTTACCGCGACAGTTAATATATAATCGACCAATAAGGATCCCCCAGCTATCAACCCTGGATTGACACCTAAATTGTTTTTTGAAACCACATAAGCTCCCCCGCCATGTGGATAAGCGAAAATGATTTGTCTGTAGGACAAAATCAAAGCAGTTAACAGGATCAATACTCCGATCGCGATAGGGATTGAATACCAGAAAGCCGCAGCACCGACCGTGATCAGGACGATCAATATTTGCTCCGGTCCATAAGCAACCGAAGACAAAGCATCAGAAGATAATATCGCCAAAGCCTTTGTTTTGTTAAGCTTTTGTTCACCAAGTGCATTTGATTTTAAAGGTCTCCCAATCAAGAACCTCTTTATAGCAGATAACATCAAGAATTCACCACCATGTTTAATTTATAAGTTTATGATTCCCAGCTGTAGCAAAAAACGAGACGAAACACAAAAATGCCTACAAGTCATAGCGAAATAGACCTGTAGACATCAATTTTTTTGTCTAACAAGCTCCACCTTCCTTCTCATATAACGCTTACGAGGTTAGCTGTCGGATTCGGACCTAAGAGTAGCCCTACCTTTTAAAGGATTCACCCCTTGGATTGTTAAAACAATCCCAATAACGGGTCCCCCGCACCATAAGGTTTAAGCGATTTAGAAATATGAAACTGTTGATTATCATACTCCCGTGAAATGGAAAAGTAAATGAAAATTTTACACAGAAATAGAATTATTCTTTGTAGGTGAGGTTTTATTCTTGACATATATTACATAAGTCATGCAAACACATGATTCGAAGGTAGGAAAGGAGGTAAGTAAACGTCTAAAAAGAAAATAATCAAGCGCTCAATGAACAATAGGTGGTCCAAAAAAGGTTAAAATGATTGCCACATGGAGAACGTGAAGGACGAAATTAAACAGATCTGCCCCAGCTTGGATAGTCATTAAATGCATAGAATTTCGCTTTCCGATTCCATTTTAATTCCCGTCCAATCGGGGGCATTATTCCACTGATCCACCCTAATTAATTCCTTCCTTCTTGAATTGGTCTCAAATTGCTTTTTTTAAAGACAAAGTATTTCTGGCCAAGATAGTTAAGCACTGTATAAAATATCGTTCCTATCAGAACAGCCAAATTTTGTTGTATGGATAAATGGACGGATCCTTCCAGTGATTCTGCAATGGCTTGGCCTATGGAATAAGCGACGGAATAACAAATCAGAATTACGCAAAAGAAACGGGCAACTCCTCGCCGCCATTCTATGTCGCTTTTAAAGGTAAAAGTCCTGTTCAAAAGAAAACTCGTTACAGCTCCCGTTCCATTGCCGAAAAAGGTGGAGACCCAGTAAGATAATTCAAGAACATTCATGAGAAAAAGCATGATGGAAAGTCCAACCGCTGTATTGACTATTCCAACCAATAAAAAGCGGATAAAGGAGTTAGTGTGTTTTAGATAGTTTTTCAATACTGTTCCGTTCATTGTCTAGTTGCTCCCGTTTTTTTAAATCGAGCGGATTAAATAGATCAAGATCAACAATATATTTAGGCCGGCGTTTGGATTCATTATAGATTTTACCGATATATTCCCCAATCAAGCCGACAGCAATCAACTGCAGTCCACCGATCAACCATACGGAGGTAATTAATGAGGTCCACCCAGTTTCGGTCTGCCCATAAAATTTCAACCATAAAAAGTAAGAACCAAAGAGTAAGCTTATGAAAAAGGAAAGACATCCAAGCCATAATACAAGCCGGATCGGTGTTACTGAAAAGGAAGTAATGCCATCAAGCGCAAAAGCAACCATCTTCTTAAATGGATATTTCGTTTCCCCAGCCAATCTTTCTTTTCGGTCATAATAAACAGAGTCCGTCTTAAACCCAATGAGCGGTACAATCCCCCGTAAGAAAAGATTCGTTTCATCAAATCTCTCCAACTCCGCGATCGCCCTTTTGCTCATTAGCCTGAAATCGGCATGATTATAGACAAGGTTAACACCCATCTTGTTCATCAATTTATAAAAACCGGTTGCAGATGTTCGTTTAAAAAATGAATCAAGGTCCCTTTTTTGGCGGACACCATATACGATTTCACATCCTTCATTGAATTTCCGAATGAATTCAGGGATGACTTGAATATCATCCTGTAAATCTGCATCAATGGAAATCACACAATCCGAGGCTTCCTTGGCTGTAAACAATCCTGCCAGGAGTGCATTTTGATGTCCAGCATTCCGGGAAAGCTTTAGCCCTCGAACATATTCATTATTAATCGTTTCTTTATAAATGATCTTCCAAGTTTGATCCTTGCTTCCATCATCAACCAACAAAATTTTACTTAGACCAGAAACAACGTTTTCTTCGACTAACCCCCTCATCAATCCACAAAGCTGGGAAATGGTATCCTGCAAAACGCTTTCTTCGTTATAACAAGGTACAACAATCGTTACTATCGGTGAATTCATTCTATTCCCCCCTTTTCACATGACTCTGTATAAATGAATTTTCCATGCGCTTCCTTTTTTTGTGAAAATCCTATCTAGTACCAATCCGTTTTCCTTCGCGTTGTTGATTGGGATGGCAGAAAATATATACTTCCCGCCTAATCCTTTAAACGCATCCATATTAAGGTCCAAATTTTCCAGCTCTTTCTTCGAACGTTTCTTGAACATATAATGCTTCCCAAGCTCATCGGTAAATAGGTAACAACGTCCTCCCCATTCATCAAAGTAAATTCTGATGTTTTTATTCTTAGCCAATTCGTTTTCAATTATTTGACGAAATTGATGTTTGTAAGAAAGCGGATAGAAATTGTTATAGCTATCGAGCGTGTAAAATCCATTAAATTGAGCAATTGCGGGATGCAGCCCAATGCTGGCAACACGATATTCTTCCTGTGGAAGGTCAATATGATCTTTTATTTCCTGAAAAAGGCTTTCTGAATAGAACTCTTTAAAAGATGGTTTTTTATTGTGAGTGATTTCTTCATTGAAACCCATTAAAATCATAATTTGAACGGCGATGAAAATAGAAAGTGTTTTCTTAGCATAGTCGCTGTGTTCCCAAATGATTTTTATCGCGAGGGCAAACCCCAAGTAAATTACCATCGGCCTTAAAAAGTGAAATCTGGCAAAATTAAATGTATCCAGGGTGTGAAACCTTTCCGTTAAAGGAAGCCAGCCTTTATAAAACCAAAATGCGTACCACGCTGAAAGCATAAAATTCAAGCCGAATAAAAAAACATATACCTTTTCCTGTCTCCACAGCTTTTTGGTCAGAATAATATAAAGCGCAAAGACTGTAATCGGCAGAATGATAAGCGCATGTACGGTCATGACATGTGTATGTCCAAGAACGAAATTTTTGAAAGTAAGCTTAATGACCCAATCGAGCGGCAGCCTTGCGTGAAAATATTCATCTCTGCTGTTTGGCTCCGAATCAAAAATGAATGAAGCGACCAAACGATACTCCACCAAACCAAAAATGACGGTCATATACACGATCGAAAGAAGAAACGTTATATTCCAACCTTTTCTCCTGATCACATCCGTTAACCAAAGAAAGCCCATTGCAACAAGAAAAAAGAAAAAACCAAGCACGATGCTTGAATAAAGCGGTAAAAGTGTAAGGACCAAATAATTCTTCCAAGAATGGTCCTTGCCGCGAATATTCAAGAAAGCCCAAAGGGCTAGCGGCATCCCAAGTGTACTGAGCATTCCCGATGGCCAAAATGGGGTAAGGGCGAAGGCTAAGGATGTTCCAACCCTAATCCAACCTGATTGTCTTCCTGTAACCAAATGTTTCTTTAATAAAATATACATACCAAAGAATGCAATAAACCTTGTTAATGCCTGGCTTATTGCATATGCAACCATTGTTGGAAAAATAGCATGAAGCCATACGATAATACTGAACTCACTGCCAAAAGCATTTCGGGGCAGCCCATTCATAATCTGGGGAATTTTGGCGTCAATTCCACCGAATAACTCACCGCTTTCTGAAAGGACTTTATACCAGGCAAGGTTGGAATCCAAATTATCATGTACGCGAATATGCGCATTTTCTCCAAGGATGATTAAAGGGGAAAGATATAAAACAATGATGAGTAAGGCAAAAAGGATTTGTTTTCTCTCTTGATTTTCAATTGGCAAAATATACACCTCTTGATTAAATTCATATATCCATAATATTTGGCTTCAAAGGTAAATCTATTCTTTTTCAGGGATTTATTTTAACCTATTTTGATATAGGTCAACCAATGACCACATAAAATGCAATAAGCATATAAAAGAACCTTAAAAAGGGGCTGGGCTATGATAAGGAAAGCGGTGATTCCAGCAGCCGGTTTAGGAACACGATTTTTACCTGCTACGAAAGCTCAACCAAAGGAAATGCTGCCGATTGTCGATAAGCCGACCATTCAATATATTATCGAGGAAGCGGTACAATCAGGGATTACGGATATTATCATCGTTACGGGTAAAAACAAACGTGCCATCGAAGATCATTTCGATAAATCGATTGAACTTGAAATGCTTCTGCAAATGAAAGGACAAAATGATCTGCTAAAGATTGTGGAGAACATTTCCAACATGGTGGATATCCACTATGTAAGACAAAAGGAACCTTTAGGTCTGGGGCATGCAGTTTTATGTGCCAAAACTTTTATCGGAGACGAACCTTTTGCGGTCCTGTTAGGGGATGATATCGTGGATAGCCAGGTTCCAGCCTTGAAGCAGTTAATGGAACGGTATAACAAGGTTCGAGCGAGCATTATCGGATGCAAGGAAGTGTCACCTGCCGATGTCTCCAAGTATGGAATCGTGAATTTCCAAGAACGATATGAGGATTTATTTCTGGTAAGAAACTTAGTGGAAAAGCCAAAAGTGGAGGATGCACCATCAACACAGGCGATTATCGGCCGATATATTTTATCACCTGCGATTTTTGAAATCCTTGAAAACGTACAGCCTGATCGTAAGGGGGAGATCCAGCTTACCGAAGCTTTGGACCTTTTGTTAGAAAAGGAACCATTATATTCGTATATCATCGAGGGAAATCGTTATGACGTCGGCGATAAATTCGGCTTCCTTCAAGCTTCAATAGATTTCGCCATGAAACGCCCTGAACTTCGTGATCAGCTAATAAAATATTTAAGGCAGTTGTTTCCTTAATAAAGTTAATATAGACCATGCCCAATTACCAAGAAAAGGTGATTGGGCTATTTCCACATCGGCTTCACCCCTTTTGTTGTAGAATGATCCACTAACCTATCTCCATACCATAACCCTCAAAGCAAACATGAATTGTTTATCTTGAACGCTTCCGCGTAATGTAAAAGCAAGTGAAAATGTTGGACAGAGAAAGAATACTTTTTCATAAGTGAGGTTATGTTGATAACGTATCCTTCATGTATGTTCCAAACTCACGATATCCAGAAAGGAATGTAGAGAAACACATGCACAATAAAACTAATAATCCAATAATATCTGATGAATTTTTAGATCAAGTGGTTAAGGATATCAATGCACAATTTGGCGGGCCCATCAATGAAAAAAATGATCGTTTCCAACATGGGAACGATGACGAAAGAAGTTGAATGGAATCATCCTTCATTAATCCAAAGCTCTCATGAAAAACTCTGGCTATATTCATCCAGGGTTTTTTTGCTGTAACTTTTTTTCTTCCATAGAATTATCCGCCCTTTCTTTAACGACTTGTCCAAACCGAATTAGCTTATCCTCATAGAATGATTACATGTAATTATTTTTAAAGAAAGGGGAAAAACTTCATTGAGCCACGCTGATGATGTCTTCCGCACTGCTCCAAAGGTTCCAAAAGGAAGGCTGGTTTCCGGACATACAAAAGAGTTTCAAACAGATCCCATTGGGTTTCTGACCCGATTGTCCAAGGAATATGGGGAAGTCGCTAAATTCCGTTTAGGGCCATTCCAAAATGTTTATCACGTTTTAAATCCTGATCTAATAAAACAAATACTCGTAACAAAACAACAATCTTTCGCCAAATCCAAGGACTTCAATCTTTTAAAGCCGCTTATCGGTGAAGGTCTACTTACAAGCGAAAAAGACTTTCATATGCGCCAGAGAAGGCTTATCCAACCCTCTTTCAAAAAGACTCATATTAGCCAATACGCCAAGGATATGATTGATATCACAATGGATTATATATCAACTTGGCAACATCATGATGAACGGATTATAACGAAGGATATGATGAACATCACTCTCGGGATAATCAGCAAGACCATGTTCAGCATGGAATTCAAGGATGGATATGAAATCGTTGGGAAACCTCTGGAAACTGCTTTGAGAATAACAGTCAAAAGGATGAGAAAGATTTTCCGTATGCCATTATGGGTACCAACTAAAATCAACCGTGCATATAAAAAGGCGATACAAAGGCTTGATAAAGTGATTTACGGCATTATTGAAAAACGGAAGAACGACACAGTAAAACATGAAGACATGCTTGGGATCTTGATGGACGCCCGTGATGCCGACGACGGGTTAGGCATGACAAGCCATCAGGTCCGAGATGAATTAATGACTATTTTCCTTGCCGGTCATGAAACGACAGCAAATGCTCTTTCCTGGGCACTGTATGCAATTTCGAAGCATCCGGAAATTCAAGCCAAGCTTTTCAATGAAGTCAATAGCATAATCGGTCACCGGACACCCAAGCCTGAAGATTTCATGAAATTACAATACACTCAAAATATCATTCATGAAACACTTCGCGTTTACCCGCCACTGTATATCTTATCCCGTGATGTGACGGAGGATGTCGTAATAGGAGGATATCGCTTTAAAAAAGGCGATATGATTCTAATAAGTTCTTATGTGATGCAGCATAATCCAGAGTATTTTGATCAACCGGAATCATTTATTCCTGAGCGATTTGAAAATAACTTTATGAAAAGCCTGCCTCCGTTCGCTTACTTTCCATTCGGCGGAGGGCCGCGGATTTGTATCGGCAATCACTTTGCCATGATGGAAGCGGTGTTTGTCCTGGCCTGCATAGCAAAGCGGTATAGGATAAAGCTTGCACCTGACCATCATGAAGTAACTCCCCTTCCCTCCCTTACACTCAGGCCCAAAAGTGGACTGCGCATGGTATTAGAAGAAAGAGCTGCAGAAGCCTTTGAACCTGGCGCATCCAATTTTTAGTAATAGGAGTTATTTGTAATAACTCTTTTAACAAACTGGCCTATCCTTTTAGAAAGGAGGGATGAAAAAATGTATTTGCTCCATTCACCACGGAAGGGAATCATTCACACTGAATTGCACTATTTAGGAATGGCCTCGCAGGTATATACCGGTTATTTACAATTCCTAAGCGAAATTGAACCAAAACAAGAAACCGAATGCCTGCAGTCGCCGCCGCTCCCCTTTTCATATGAGAACGGATAGTTTCCCGCTTCGTACCTTATATTAAAATATTAAAGAAAAACCGACCTTGAAAGGTCGGTTTTTTGTTATTCTGCAGTATGTTCCATAGCCCTGGCCCGCGCAGCCGCAAATGCTGCTCCAAGTTCACTAATAGATAAACAAATTGCTATGAAGACGAAACGTCCGCCAATTCAAAAACCGCCATCACAACCCGGCATATATGAAACATTTCCTTTTTCATTTTTATCGAAGGACTTGAACTGATTACATCATCTTATTCACTATCAAACAAATGCCAGTAATAATGCAATTAAACAGAATTATATTTCTCTCTTTTCAATATGTATTTTAAAGAATGAAGAATTGCCTAGTGCGATTGGTTAAATTAAATCGATACCATCCATAAAAAATCATCTAGCAGTTTTTTTCTTTGATTCATTTCATAAAATCCAATATTTTTAGATAACCATCTTCGCTGATTAGAAATCTATTTCAGTTCATCGGCCTAAATTGACATTTTTCCGATTCATGATATATTAATATAGTACTTTAGTGCATGAAAGCGTTCAATAATAGAAGAACTTTTTAGTTTTATTGATAGACTATTTTATTAAAATAATGAATGAAAGGCATGAATACAATGGAGAAGACTCATCAAGATCTAAAAAAGGGCCTATTGCCGAGGCATGTCCAGTTCATTGCTTTAGCCGGAATGATAGGAACCGGTATTTTTAAGGGGAGTTCCGATACATTAAATATGGCAGGTCCAAGTGTTGTAATAGCCTATTTAATAGGGGGGCTATTGTTATTTATTGTAATGGCCGCATTAGGGGAGATGGCAACCGCTTTTCCTAATATGAACGTACAACATCTCATTAATAAAGCTTTTGGGTTTCAGCTCTCCTTCATTGTCGGATGGCTTTATTGGTTCAATTGGATTATCGTAATCATTGTAGAAATAGTCGCAGCCGGCAGTTTTCTACAATATTGGTTTCCTACAGTACCATTATGGCTGTTAAGTATACTTTGCGCTTCAGTAATAATAGGAATTAATTTGTTTCAAGTAAAATACTATGGAGAACTCGAATTTTGGTTCGCAGGAATTAAAATAATAACCTTAATTGCCTTTATTATTTTAGGAGCTTTGATCATGCTAGGACTTTTTCCTAGTTCGGCTTCATTTTCTAATTACACGGAACATGGTGGTTTTTTCCCCCAAGGAATTGACGGAATGTTAAGTGCACTTTTAGTGGTAATGTTTTCATATGGTGGTGCGGAATTAATTGGTGTAGCCGTCACGGAAACAAAAGATAGTCAGCGAGTCATACCAAAAATCATTAAAGGAACAGTATGGCGGGTGATTCTTTTCTATGTCTTGCCGATACTTATTATTTGCGGGGTAATACCTTGGAACCAAGTAAGCACTGAAGTAAGTCCTTTCGTTCAGGTTTTCAGCTTATCGGGCCTTCCCGGAGCCGCCGATATCATGAATTTCGTTCTTTTAACCGCTGTCTTATCAGCTGCAAATTCAGGTATATACGCTACCTCAAGGACACTGTTCACTCTTTCCCAGAACGGAGAAGCGCCTAAGGCATTTTTAAAAACAACGAAAAAGGGTATCCCGCTTAATGGTATATTTTTAACTACATTATGTATATTGGCAGGTGTGTTTTTATCCTATTTGTATCCCGACCTGATTTTAAGCTACCTTATGGCCATCCCAGGATTCACGGTTTTATTATTATGGATCAGTATTTGTTCCGCGCAATTGAAGCTGCATAACCAATACACTGGCAAAACAGGTTTCCGGGTAAAATGGTTCCCATATACAACTATATTGGCGATCATGGCATTAAGCATTATCTTTTTGGCATTTATATTTAATAAGCAAAACATCATCGGGACCACAGTATGTCTTGTCACGTTAGTGATATTCATCCTTCTCTCTTTTATTGTCAAACAAAAAAAATAGAAATACTATACCCCCTCAGACTGTAGACAAACTCTCCATGAAAGCAGAGTTTGCCTACAGTCTTTTTAGTGCTAGTACAGTTTGAACTATTCTTCAGAAAAAAATTTCAATTGATTTCAGAAATCCGCTCCCTTTCCGCCGACTGCCTGCCAAACCTCATCAAAGCAAGCGGCTGTAGGGTCTCGACTAGCCAGTTATTCGGCAGGAGTGCCGCAAATTTCTTCAATCAAGAGAGGGTTTCATTCTATATAAAATACTAGGTGATTCCCTCAAGAAATGATGAAAGCGAGTGCCTGGGGAAATAAATTTGGATTTCAAATTCTCCGTATGCCCCATTTTCAACTTACATATGTTAAAATAACCAATGAACCAATCATCCTACAAATTCGAGGTGTATATCTTGACCATATCTAAAACAAATCGCTTATCACTTGTAGAGCAAGTGGTTTCCCAAATCGAATCGTTAATCGAATCAGGTGAATGGAAAGTTGGAAATCAAATTCCCCCTGAAATGGATTTGATCCAACAGTTCGATGTAAGCAGAAATACATTAAGAGAAGCTGTACGATCACTTGTTTATGCAGGCCTTTTAGTAACGAAACAAGGAAGGGGGACATTCGTAAGGTCATCAAGTGCCTTGGGGGCTGCTTTTGAAAGAAGGATCCAGCAGTCGAGTTTATTAGAAACGTTAGAGGTTCGTCATGCCCTTGAAAGAGAGGGAGCTCAGTTAGCGGCATTAAGACGTAATCAAAAAGATATAGAACGATTGCGGTTTCATATTTCTGCATGCAGTAAAGCTGCCGAAGCAAAGGATATCAAGGCTTACGAAGAAGCGGATATACAATTACATAAATCGATTATGGTTTCATCACATAATGATTTATTGATTGATTTGTACGAACATATGGAACAATCCCTGCATGAATCCATCCATCAGATAGTGGAGATGAGTTCCGATGTGAACTTTCATTTGAACATTCATTGCAAACTTGTAGATGCCATCATCGAACAAGATGTGAACCAGGCAATCGAAACAGTGAATGAATACATTGCACAATTCAAAAAATCTTTAGAGTAAGTAAGGAGGAGATTATGGGCATTCATCAAGCGGCAAATCAACTAGAACAAAGAAAAGCGGATATTAAACCCAGAGTAGGACTGCTTATCATCGGAATCATTCTTCTTGGGGCAAATCTGAGGGCTCCCTTAACATCGGTTGGACCCCTTGTCACTTCGATCCGTGATAGCTTGGGGATTTCCAATACATTATCAGGTTCATTAACGACATTGCCTTTGCTTTCCTTCGCTTTATTATCACCGTTTGCACCTAGGATAGCACGGCGTTTTGGAATGGAGCTTACACTTTTCCTTTCCTTGGTATTATTAACGATCGGGATTGGGTTACGCTCAGTTGGCGGAGTGCCGACATTGTTCATAGGGACCATTTTAATCGGGTTAGCCATTGCAATAGGCAATGTATTGCTACCCAGTCTGATTAAACATAACTTTGCCAGGAACATCGGTTTGATGACAGGAACCTATGCTGTTTCCATGAATTTATGTGGCGCAATAGGTTCCGGAATCAGCATTCCCCTAGCTTCTTCATCGGGATTGGGATGGGCTGGTGCCCTTGGATGTTGGGGAATTTTATCACTTATTACAGTTTTCTTATGGATGCCGCAATTAAGGCGGCCATTCAAGTCAGGTAAGGATGGACAAACGGCACAAAAGGATAAAAAGATTAACTTATGGCGTTCTGGTTTAGCCTGGCAGATAACATTCTTCATGGGTTTGCAATCGTTTATTTTCTATACAGTAATTACCTGGATGCCGGAAATCCTGGAGCAAAAAGGCCTGAATGCTGATGAAGCTGGCTGGATGCTATCCATCATGCAGCTTGCAGTCATTCCGATAACATTCCTTGTGCCAATTTTAGCTGGACGCTTACAAAGTCAGCGTCTGTTAGTGTTCCCGCCTGTCATCTTCCTTATAGCAGGGATATTCGGCATATTATACGGAAGCACTCTCTTCATCCCAATATGCATGATATTGATCGGGATTGGAGTCGGAACCATATTCAGTTTATCCATGATGTTCTTTAGTCTGCGAACACAAAGCACCCATGAGGCGACGGAATTATCAGGAATGGCACAATCATTCGGGTACCTCTTAGCTGCCATTGGACCGGTATTATTCGGATTGCTTCATGACATTACACACAGCTGGACTGTTCCCTTATTGATGTTGGCCGCAATATCGGCACTTATATTCATTGTTGGAATGCGTGCAGGAAATAATGAATATGTAACTACTCAATAAGCCAGTCATGAAATTTTGTAAAACAACCATACTTCCATATTAGGGGATGGTTGTTCTTTTTTCTTTCTTTTGATTCTGTTCTGCTTATAAATATTGTGAACTTGTAGATTATAAACTTCAAACGCATGATATAAATATAGTGGATATGAAAAGGCCTCTGCTTCTATTGAGCAACGGCCTTTTCATATGGAATTGACTTTATGTATGTTATCAGTTACCCTGACACTGCAAAGAAAGAAGACTTGAAAAAAGACGTACAATGTGAATTGCACGCCTTTTTTCCCTACAATTATTTTGATTTTAAAATTCCACTTTCCACGTTTCCTTCTTCATGCATACTTCTTACTTTCCTCGTCTTTAAAAAAGCTCTTCATTGCATGGAAAACGTCAGCCTTTTGCTTAAGGATATAGTACCTGAATTTTTCATTATCAATGTTCTTATACGCTGTCATCAATGTCGAATGACGATTGTATTGATTGACTTCCCCGTATCCGAACATATTGGAAACCTTCATGAGTTCTTCAACAAGCTTAACGCATCGGACGTTATCGGATGTTAGGTTATCACCATCGGAAAAGTGAAACGGATAGATATTAAACTTCGCGGGGTCATATTTATGATCAATAAGTTCTAATGCTTTTCGGTATACGGACGAACAAATCGTACCGCCGCTTTCCCCTTTTGAAAAGAAATCCTCTTCCGGAACAACTTTCGCTTCTGTATGATGGGCAATGAACTCGATTTCCACCGTTTCATATTTTGTCCGCAAGAAACGGTTCATCCAAAAGAAAAAGCTTCGAGCCATATATTTTTCCCATAACCCCATACTTCCGGAAGTATCCATCATTGCCAGTACAACTGCTTTGGAATCAGGTTTCTGAATCTCATTCCAGGTTTTGAATTTAAAGTCTTCCTTATAAATAGGATGAAATCCTGGGTCCCCCCTTAAGGCGTTCCGTTTGAAAGCGGATATCATCGTTTTCTTTTTATCGATATTTCCCATTAGGCCTGTCTTGCGGATGTCGTTGAATTCAATATGTTCAAGAGTGTGCTCCGCGTGTTCTTTCTTCTGAAGATTAGGGAGTTCCAATTGACTGAACAGGGCTTCCTCCAATTCCATCATCGACACTTCAGCTTCATAATAATCCTCGCCGGCCTTGTCACCTGCACCTTGGCCCTTACCGGCTCCGGCATCGGACGGTGAGCCATCCCTTGCGACTACATCCCCCACTTTACTGTCTCCATCGCCTTGCCCTACATGTTTGTTTTTATCATAGTTATAACGAATTTTGTATTCATCCAAGGAGCGAATGGGGATCTTGATGACGTCCCGGCCATTGGACATTACGATGCTTTCTTCTGAAATTAGATCAGGCAAATTATTCTTGATCGCTTCCTGCACCTTTTCCTGATGACGTTGTTGATCATCATAGCCTTTCCGATGGAGGGACCAATTTTCCTGTGAGATTACATACTGTTGATTACTCTCTTCCGACATTCTCTTCCCCCCTTAAAAATGTTTGCACGCTTTTCATCATTCCTTCATATAATAAGTTAGTGTGGGGATGCCCACATCATTCCGGTTTTCCAATGAAAAATACAGTGCGAAAAAACGGATTAAAAGTATTACTCTATCTTATGCAGCGATGCAGGATAATTTACAACAAAATTCAATAATGGATGTTTGCCTATGAACTAGACAAGTCCTGACATGGGCGTTAAAGGCCCTTTAAGGTTATTTTCTAAATAAGCATTTCAAGATACGGACAGACTTGATGATTTTCAGGTCTGTTCGTTTTTTTTAGCAGGTTTCATCATTCATTCGATTATAGGATCAATCTAAATATCTTTCTGAACTTAGCTAGAAGTAATTGAGCTGCAAAAGACTTCCAGACATATAAAAGAAGCAATGAAACACAACAAAAAAGGTGCCCCAGCAGTTTTTCTGGACACCCTTTTTACACAGATAGAATGATTCTGGTTGTGATATTCGTCAATCTTTCTCTTCCTCTATTTCATGTTGAACTGTACCTGGGCGTTTATCCCACTCTTTCAATTCTTCATTCGTCCTTTGATTTTCCATCTGCTTTCCAAGTTCTTTCATCTCTTCATAATCCTTAGCCATGGAGCTATTTTCCGGTACATGTTCTTTTTTCAATTCCTCTTTGCTCATTGCCATCACCTCTACTTATTGATACCCAATATTTCCAAATCCGAAACGTAACATATCTAATGGAAATATGGGGTATAGATAAAACATTATGAGCAAATGTAAGGAGGTGCAAGATTTATGCAAACAACTACCCTTTATGTAAAGGAAGCAACGTCAGAAGGCCCTATTTTAAATTTGGAGTCCATACTTTTGAAAACGGAAGGTGTGGAACGTGCAATCATCGACGTCGATGATGGGGAAATTAAAATCGATCATAGTGAAGAAAAACTATCACCGAATCAACTTATTACACTTATTGAACAGTATGGCTTGAATGTAACTAAATAGAAATCAAAGGCACCGGGCTCCCTCCATTCAGAAGTGCCCGGTGCTTTGTTGATTCATATCCCATGATGATCATCGTTTAACACCTACAAAAGATGCATGATTTCAATGGAAGGCCACTTTTCATTCAACCTTCCGCAAAAAGTTATAAACCCCTGCCCGATCGGGGGCAGGGGCAAAAAAGTATGGATTACCGATTTAACAAGCTGCCCACATAGCGCAGCAAATCATTGGCTGAAGTAGAATTATATCCGTGCTCGTCGATAAGTCTCGTGATGACCTCGTTCACTTTCTTCAGTTGCCTTTCGTCTGGTGTCTTCGTTGAAGTAGTGATCTTAACGACATCCTTCAAATCAGCGAATAGTTTTTTCTGGATTGCTTCCCGTAAACGATCATGGGAATTATAATCAAATCGCTTCCCTTTACGAGCATATGCTGAAATGCGAATCAATATTTCTTCGCGGAATGCTTTTTTGGCATTCTCGGAAATTCCAATTTGCTCTTCTATCGAGCGCATCAATTTTTCATCCGGGTTGATTTCTTCCCCAGTCAATGGATCGCGCAGCCTTGATTTATTGCAGTATGCTTCGACATTATCCAGATAATTATCCATGAGGATCTTCGCCGACTCTTCATATGAATAAACAAAAGCCTTTTGTACTTCATTTTTTGCAATGGCATCGTATTCTTTACGTGCCAGTGAAATGAAATTCAAATACCGCTCCCGAAGTTCGTTTGTAATGGAGGGATGCTGGTCAAGACCTGCTTTTAATGACATAAGTACATCCAATGCATTAATGGACGGATTTTCCTTACGAATGATCGTAGAGGAAATCCGGTTAATCACGTAACGCGGGTCGATTCCGCTCATGCCTTCATCCTGATATTCTTTTTTCAATTCATTGATGTCTGCGGAATTAAACCCTTCGACATTTTCCCCATCATAAAGCCTCATCTTTTTCACTAAATCGATATCGCCCTTTTTGGGATCTTTCAGGCGGGTCATGATGCTGAAGATTGCGGCCACCCTTAATGTATGCGGAGCTATATGAACATCCGAGACATCACTTTCACGGATCATTTTCTCATAAATCTTCTCTTCCTCGGTAACCTTCAGATTATATGGAATAGGCATGACAATGATCCGGGAATGCAATGCTTCATTTTTCTTGTTGGAAATGAATGCTTTATACTCCGTTTCATTCGTATGAGCCACAATGAGTTCATCTGCACTGATCAATGCAAAACGGCCTGCTTTAAAATTCCCCTCTTGTGTCAATGATAGCAAATGCCATAAGAATTTCTCATCACATTTCAGCATCTCCTGGAACTCCATCATCCCGCGGTTCGCCTTGTTCAGCTCGCCATCAAAGCGATAGGCACGCGGATCTGATTCGGATCCATATTCGGCAATGGTCGAAAAATCGATGCTGCCCGTCAAATCAGCAATATCCTGTGACTTAGGGTCAGAAGGACTGAATGTTCCAATTCCAACACGTTTATCCTCAGAAAGGAAAATACGTTCGACCATCACATCTTCAATCCTGTTTCCATACTCCTGTTCTAACCTCATTACATTAAGCGGCGATAGGTTTCCTTCAATCCGGATGCCATATTCTTCAAAAAAATCATCCCGTAAATACTGCGGAATGAGATGCAGTGGATCTTCATGCATCGGGCATCCTTTTATTGCATAAATCGCACCAGAGTCTTTTAACGAATAATTTTCAAGTCCACGCTTCAGTAAAGAAACGAGTGTAGACTTCCCGCCTGACACCGGACCCATGAGAAGCAATATCCGCTTACGGACATCCAGCCGCTTTGCCGCCGGATGAAAATATTCCTCGATGAGCCTTTCCAGTGAATCTTCAAGGCCAAATAACTGACCGCTGAAAAAATTGTATTTCTTTGTCCCATTTACTTCCTCTATCCCTGCATCTCTGATCATGTTGTATACACGTGAATGAGCAGATTGAGCAACTAAAGGCGTTTCTTTCAATATTTCTAAGTACTCTGCGAAGGTGCCTTCCCACTTCAGCTTCTGTTCATCTTCTCTAAATTTTTCGATTTTCTTTAAAATATCCATTAAGGAACCTCCCCCTGTCACTTTCAGAGAATACTTAAATCTATGCTCCAAGTCTGACAAACATGTCAGACTTTAAAAAGTGGACGGGCATTGTTTCGAATCCCCCTTGACTCTCCATGTATCGAAAAAGGCTTCATCATTGAAGAATAGATGACAAATATGCCGACAAGAAAATTTGTGTGCACTCCTGCTAAAAATTAGGGTATACTAAGCCTATACTTAAGTGGGACAATATGGGTAAAGGGAGGTCACAACATGGGCACAGTTATTATCATTGGAGTTGCTGTTACATTTTTAGCCGCTATCTTCACTGCCGGATATGAAGATAAACCAGGTGTGAAATAAAAAAATAACAGCCTTTTCTAAAACTCCAAAAAAAGGGACAGCAAATCAAATTTGCCGTCCCTTTTTTTGTATCCTCATCAATATAAATATAAAGAAGCGCTTTCGAGCATGCCATTCAATGAAGTGGCTTCATCATTTATACAGCGTTCTTTTTATCAGTTTGAGCTGCATTGTTGTTCACCATTGACTTCAAGTCTTCATTTACTTTTTGTCCTTGTTCCAAATATTCCGTTTGGAACCCACTCTTTATTGCCCAACTATAAAACATTAGTGATAAACATGTAATGATGACCATATCCAAACCAAATGGAATTATGTTTAGTCCACCAAACTTTTCACTGCCTAAGTATGAAATGGTCATCATACAGAGTAAGTAAACAACCATCCAAAGCCCTGCTGAAAAGTTTTGGCGGAATCCCTTCCATTTTATTTTTGATTGATAATAGAAATAAACGGGAAGACCAGCCATAATGATAAATAATACTTGACCTGTCAGCGGCCATCTTGCCCAATATAGAACCAAAGAAGCAAAAACAAAGCCCAGTGGTGCAATGATGCTTAATCCTTTTAAACGTAATGGTCTGTACAAGTTCTGACCTGTGCGTCTTAATGTCATAACAGTAACTGGACCTGTAATATAAGAGACTAAAGTCGCAACTGAAATAACCTCTGCCAATACGCCCCAGCCTCTAAACATGAATAAAAATAAGAAAGATACGCCTAGATTAAAATACATGGCTTGACGCGGGATACCATAAAGAGGATGCAGTTTTCCAAACACGCTTGGTAAATATTTATTCTTTTCCATTCCATAAAGCATTCGTGACGTTGTCGCCGTGTATGTTATCCCCGTCCCGGAAGGAGAAATAAAAGCATCTACGTATAGTAAAATAACCAACCAGTTTATGCCTAAAACAATTGCTAAGTCAGCAAACGGTGAATTGAAATTCAAATGTTGCCATCCGTTTACAATCATGGATGGATCAACAGCGCCAATAAAAGCAACCTGTAATAAAACGTAAATGACCGTTGCAATCAAGATGGAGCCAATTACTGCAAATGGAATCGAACGGCCGGGATTCTTTGCCTCGCCTGCCATGTTAATCGGACTTTGAAAACCGTTAAATGCAAAGATGATCCCAGAAGTTGCTACAGCAGTAAGCACACTTGCCCAACCATTAGGAGCGATACTTCCTGCAGAGGTAAAATTTGAACCATGAAACCCGGCAAATAAAAGTGAGCCGATCGTAAGTCCAGGTATTATAACCTTAAAGACTGTAATAAATGAATTTGCTTTTGAAAACAAACTAACTGTCCAGTAATTCAATAAAAAGTAGACGATCAGTAATGCAGAGGCAATTGCCAAGCCTCCCCCAGTAAGACTTCCATTTTCTACTAAACCATGCGTCCACCGTGCCCATTCCCATGGCCATGAGCTCATATATTGAACAGAAGCAATCGCTTCAACTGGAATTACGGAAACGATTGCAATCCAGTTTGCCCAGCCTGCAATAAACCCTAAAAAAGAACCATGAGAGTACTGCGTGTATTTTACCATTCCCCCAGCTTCAGGAAACATAGACCCTAATTCACTGTAAGATAGTGCGATAAATAAAATAACAACCATCCCGATAATCCAAGAGATAATGGCAGCGGGTCCTGCAATCTGTGCCGCTCTCCAAGCTCCGAATAACCAACCTGAGCCAATAATTGACCCGAGTCCTACCATCATTAACGAAAATGTTCCCATCTTTCGCTGCATATTATTCATACATTTTTCACCATGCTTTCCAAAATTATTCTTTACGTTTAAAAGTAACTGGATTAATGATTTGTGCTAGTGCGTCCAATTACATCTTAAAGTAATTGCTGCATTTACATCACCTCTTGTAAAAGTTTGAAAATTGATGAGGAAATCTTAAGGATGTCCCCTTATTGCTTCTATTAATTACACCGGAACCAAATTTTTCTGCATTTCAGAAAATGCTTAAATCCCATTCTTGTGCCATTTGCTTCAATAACAAACTACCTGCTACGCTATTCCCATATTCATCAATGGCTGGTCCATAAATACCAATGCCACATCCATCTTGAAAAGGCATTCCGCTTCTGGCACTTGGAGGAACTAGTGCCATAATCCCGCCAGATACTCCACTTTTGGCCGGCACCCCAATAAAAGCCGCAAATTTCCCCGAAGCATTGTACATACCGCAAGTAAGCATTAATGCTTTGGCCAGCTTAGCCACTTTTTTAGGGATTACTTGTTCTTTACGAACGGGATGGTAACCATCTTGAGCAAGAATCAGTCCAAGCAGGGCTATGTCTTCTGTTGTCACTTCTATGGAACATTGCATGAGGTAAACCTCTAAAGCTTCCTCTACTTCCGATTCCAAATAATTCGTCTCTTTTAAATAGTGAGCTAAAGCTCTATTTCTATGAGAGGTTTGCCACTCGGATTGATACACTTCCTCATTGATGGTCGGGCGCTTCCCTAACAAATTTTCAAATAGCACATAGAGAAATTCCAATTTCCTTTGTGAAGAATCCCCTGGGAGAAGCGAAGCTACGGTAATCGCCCCAGCATTTATCATGGGATTAAACGGCTTTCCCGGCTTATGCATTTCTAAACGAATAATTGAATTGAAAGCATCCCCAGTCGGTTCCACATCGACCCTATCTAACACATAAGAAATGCCGCGACCCAAACATGCGGCTATAAAGCTGAGCACTTTTGAAATACTTTGCAGCGTGAATGGGACCTCCCAATCCCCTGACTTGATCATTGTTCCACCCGGCTCCAGTATGGTAATGCCCAATTGCGATAAATGTGCATTACTCAATGCCGGTATATAATTAGCGGTTTGTCCTTCACTAGCAAAGGATCTGTAATGTGCTACCCATTCATCTAAGTCGGATTTTCTTTGACTATTAACGTGAATGTCATACTCTTTCGATAATTCTTCAATCACATTCTTCCACCTCTTCAGTTGTTGTATCATTATATTTTCTATATGAACGTTTTACCGAATGCCATCAAGCTTACATGTAATAGATTCGATGAAAAAATAATGAATATTCTAAAAATTGTTAAGCGCTTTCAAAAATTTCTATCTACCGTTAATTTTAAATTGGGAACTACATAATCATACGAAAACCTACAAAATCTAAAAAAAAATCCTCTAAAAAAACGTGATCATCTTACATGTTCCGTTACCAATTTTTGTGGATAGAAAAACTGATTGGTTTTGCCATAATTGGTTATAAGCCGTTCTATTCAGGAACAAAGTAAGCGTTGTATTGAAGCCCATGAAACTGTATACTGATTTTTTAAACAGATTGGGAGGTGACGACTTGAATCTCAGTACGTTAATGAAAAAAGAGGTCAATATCCTTGCTTTGATGTTGTTAACAGTGCCATTAGCAGGCGAATTGAGTTTTTATCCTTTAAATGAAACGTTTCGGGTAAGTTTTGGTCCGCCTGTACTTTTCTTCTTTTTACTATTACTACAGAAAACACCTGCCATTCTTTCGGGCACCCTGACAGGGGCAATGGTTGTGGCATTTCGAATTCTAAAAGATTTTTTCATGCACGATAGTTTTTCCTTGACATCCGCTTTTGAAATTCATTATCCTAGTTTTTTCTTTTATTTCACCTATTCCTTTCTTTTTCATTTAGTGAAAATCAACCGCTTTCAAAACCGTTCTTTGATTATTGGATTTATTGGTCTCATTATCGAAATATTATCCGACTCTGTAGAATTAGTCTTTCAATATATTGTATTAGAAACAACAATAACGTTAAGTTCACTAAACGAGATGATCATGATTGCATTCGCCCACAGTTTTATCGTTTTAAGCTTTTTTAATATGATGAAATTATATGAAGCACAATCAAGGGAAAGGCAAATCAGAAAACAAAATGAACATATGCTGATGCTCATTTCCAATTTATACGAGGAAACGATTCATTTAAAAAAAACATTAAAAAATGCAGAGAATATTACAAAGAAATCGTATGATTTGTATCGCGAATTAAAAGCACTAGAAAAACGGGAAAAACAGCTTCATGTTCTTACAGAGCCATATAGTCAAAAAGCATTGCGCATCGCGGGTGAAATGCATGAAGTCAAGAAAGATAATCAACGGATTTTTGCTGGTCTCTCCAAATTGATCTCTAATGAAAGTTTTAAAGATTATATGAATGCTGCTGAACTTTTTCATTTAATTATCCGAATTAATGAAAAATATGCCTTATCACTAGGAAAGGATATTCAATTTGAATACTCATTAGAGGGAAAAAACGATTCACATTATCATGTGTATACCGTGTTATCCCTTTTCAATAATTTAGTCGCTAATGCAGTGGAAGCAATTAATGAAAAGGGAATCGTGAGTTTAAGTTTGGTTGAACTCCATGACAATGTAGAATTTAAAGTGGCTGATACTGGACCTGGAATTCCTCAAAAATATCAGACTGTCATATTCAAACCTGGATTCACATCAAAATATGATCAGTTCGGGACACCTTCAACAGGGATTGGACTCTCATATGTAAAAGAGGTCGTAAAAGAACTGGGAGGCGATATCCTATTTGAAAATAGTTTTAACGGAGCCGTTTTTACAATAAAATTACCCATTGATAAGTTGATCCAGAAAGGATGATTCCATGCGTTTTTTTATAACAGATGATGATTGTGCTATACGTTCAAACTTAAGCCAAATTATAGAGAGCGAAGATTTAGGAGAAGTGGTGGAGGAAGCCGAAGATGGCAGTCTATTAGAAGGACATATTTTGAATTTAAAGCAAATTGATATATTATTCATTGATTTATTAATGCCCATCCGGGATGGCATCGAGACACTTCGTCATATAAAAAGTACATTTAAGGGAAAAATAATAATGATTTCACAGGTTGAATCAAAGGAGCTGATTGGTGAGGCATACTCGCTTGGAATCGATTATTATATTACTAAACCAATCAATCGTATTGAGATATTAACAGTTATCCGAAAAGTTATGGAACGTATCCATTTAGAAAGATCGATCACTAATATCCAAGCCTCTTTAAATAGTGTATTGAATTTCGAACAGCCAAAAATTGATAAATCAAATAATTTCAATGAGAAAAGTATAAGAGAAGTGGGCGAATTCCTACTATCGGAATTAGGGATCGTTGGAGAAAATGGTGCAAAAGATTTAATGGAAATACTTCAATATTTATTTATGTATGAACGGACTTTTACTTTTAAACAGCATTTTCCGACCCTTAAAGATATCTTTGTAGAAATCACCAAAAAAAAGCTCGGTACAGCAGCTGTACAGGTTGATATCAATCGGGAAATAAAAGCTGCCGAACAGCGAATACGCAGAACGATAAACCAGTCGCTGAATCATTTTGCTTCGCTCGGTTTAACGGATTTTTCAAATCCGAAGTTTGAAAATTACGCTTCCAAATTTTTTGATTTCACAGTCGTTCGCCAAAAGATGAAAGAACTGCAAAATGATACAGCAATAGTTCTTCCTACCCGAGTAAATACAAAAAAGTTTATTCAAGTATTTTATTTCGAAGCGAAACGATTGAATCCTGATGAAATAATTAGATATAGATAATCCATGATTGAAACAATAAACTACAGTGTCAGTCAAAAAGCATAAAATCCCCTGAAAGATTTCAGGGGATTTTAGTAAGTTCTTATTTTTTCAACAATAAATACATGAAATAAGGAGCACCGATCAATGCAACCATGATACCTGCAGGAATCCCCTCTGGTTCAATTATATTACGGCCGATCGTATCGGCAAGCAGCAATAGCCATCCACCGATTAAAATGGCAACCGGAATAAATAGTTGATTTCGAGGTCCTACCAAGGATTTTGCTATATGCGGGGACATAAGTCCAATGAAGGCAATTCCGCCTGTAACAGAAACGGCAGCGGCTGCCAGTGCTACAGCCGTGATCAGCAGGACGATCCGCTCCTTTTCAATCGATACACCGACCCCAATTGCGACCGGTTCACTTAAACCAAGCAGATTCAAACGATTTGCTTTATATAAAGTGAATGGAATGAGGATGATTAACCATGGAATGATTGCCCAAATGAAAGGCCAATCCGTGCCCCATATATTTCCCGCCAACCATTTTGCGATGAAATCGACCTTCGCTCGTTCCGCTGACGAAATAAGGACAATCATCAGGCCTGAAAGCGCCATTGAAAAACCTACGCCGATCAACACTAACCGAACGGGTTCAAGGCCACTCTTTCTCTTATATGAGAGGATATATATTAAACAGGCCGTCAGTAACGCTCCGATAAAACCGACAAGCGGAACCATATAAACAAACGAACCAGCGTCAAGAGGGAAAAACAGAAAGAAAGCGGCAATGGCAACACCTGCTCCTGAGTTGATCCCGATGATTCCGGGATCGGCTAAATCATTACGTGTGATCCCTTGTAGAATGGCTCCCGACAGTGCAAGGGCCATGCCTGCTAAAAGGGTGATGATGATTCGCGGTAAGCGGACGGAAAATAATATGAATTCCTCTTTAAACGTCCCATGCCCGAAGAGCGTTGGAAACAGTCGCCCTAAAGAAAGATTGGAATATCCCGAACACGTCCCAATAATGATCGTAATGATGATGAGTGCAGTCAATGCACCTATTATCCAACGCTGTTTTTTGACTAAAGCTGACTGGATCATGAAAATGCTTTACCTCCTTTACGCACGATTAGGAGGAAGAAAGGTAAACCTATCATCGCAACAACCGCTACCACAGGTGTTTCATATGGAGAATTGATCGTACGGCCGATCGTATCGGCTAGCAGCATGAAAGTGGCTCCCAAAATCGCAGACATTGGGAGGATGAATCGATAATCCGTACCCACGATAGCCCGAACGATATGCGGGACCATTAACCCGATGAACACCATATTTCCTACAAGTGCAACAGCAGCCCCTGCCAGGAGAATGATGACCACGAAGAGAACCGCCTTTATTTGTGTTGTCTTTTGCCCTAAGCCTACGGCCACTTCTTCACTTAAGCTAAGTATGGTGAGCTGTCTGGAAAAGATAAGGGAGATTAGGATGCCTATTAAAATGAACGGAGCGATTACGCGAAGCTGCTCCCATGAAGTTCCGATATTTCCGCCCGCTGTCCACATCGATACATCTTTTGATACCTTGAAATATATGCCGACCCCTTCCGAAACGGCAAATAGGAATGCAGAGACTGCAGCACCAGCCAATACGATCCGTAAAGGGGAAAATCCTCCCTTTTTCATCGCACCGATTCCGAAAACCATGGTTGCCCCGACAGCGGAACCTATAAAACACGCAATCATGATCCCTAAATTATTAGCATTTGGAATAAATGCCAAAGTAATGGCGAGACCTGCATTGGCTCCTGCCGTCAATCCAAGCAACCCCGGATCGGCAAGTGGATTCCTGGTCATTCCCTGCATGATGGCACCAGAAACGGCAAGCGCTGCACCAACAAAGATTACCCCCACTTCACGAGGGAAACGGATTTCACGAATGATTGAAATCTTTTCACCGGTAGCATTCGATGTCAGTGCTTGCCAGACATCTTTAGCGGTAACATCAGCCGCACCAAATGCCATTGAAATAATGAACATGCCTATAAAGGCAAAGATCGCTATGATCAGTTTACTTATAAATGGGATGAAACGTTGATTTTCATTAGTCATCTGTCTCTCTCATCTCTTTTTTTATAGAATAAAAGGAGAGGAATTGGAATCCCTCTCCCTCGCAGTATTATTTTCCAAGAAAACTTTTGGAAAAGAAGTCTAATTGGTAATCTAATGTTATTGGGTCATTGAAGTAGAATTTTTTTGCATCAGCTTCATATAGTTTATTATTTTTAACGGCAGGTATGTTTTTAAACGTGTCAGTTTGTTGGAATGAATTGTCCTGATCTTTGTTATTGCTCAAAATCACATAATCACCGGCATAGTCTTTCAGGACTTCTAATGATAAGGCAAAGTAACCATCTTTCAACGCCACTTCTTTTACCTTTTCAGGCATGCCCAATTTCATTTCTTGATAAAGGATTTCCGTTCCACGGCCCCAATTATCACCGTATACATAGAACTGTTTGTCAAACTTTTCGAAAACGGAAACAGTAGCATCTTCTCCAATTTTAGCTTTAATTTCATCACCAGTTGTTTTTGCCCGTTTTTTGAAATCATCCACCCATGCTTGAGCTTCTTTTTCTTTATTCAAAAGTTTACCGATTTCTACGTGCTGTGTTAAATAGTCCACTTTTCCGTATGTATATGTTACGGTTGGAGCAATTTCCTTTAATTTATCGACATTTTTAATCGTGGATAAACCAATGATTAAATCCGGATTCAACTCGATGATCTTTTCCAGGTTTTCGTCCGTCACTTCTTCAACATCTTTTAACTCTTTAAAATTCGGGTTCATTTTAGACCATGAATCAACCCCTACAAGGTTAACATCCAAAGCCATTACGTTACCTGCGAAAGATGATAGTACTAAAACACGCTGAGGATCTGCCGGAACTTCAACAGGACCATTTTCAGATTGATATGTGATGGTACCTGATTTTTCCTTTTTGGAATCGGAGCTTTTTTCTTTTTCGGCTGACTCGTTACCACAAGCGCTAATAATTAACACTAACAGCAGTATAAACGGGATCATTATCTTTTTCATTTGTTGTCAAATCTCCTTTTAGTAAATTGTATGTACTGCACATTGGTTTGTTCGTTCGTTGATCTCGTCCGATTACCGCATCAATATGGAATACTTCCTTAAGCACTTCATGAGTGATGACTTCTTCACAATCTCCGGCTTTGACTATTTCCCCGTCCTTTAAGGCAATGATATAGTCGGCAAAGCGAGCAGCTTGGTTCAAATCATGAAGAACCATGACAATTGTGCGTCCCTGTTCTATATTCAGCCTCTGTAATAATTCCAGGACCTCCAGTTGATGCGCCATATCCAAATAGGTGGTCGGCTCATCAAGGAAGATGATTTCCGTTTCCTGGGCAAGGGCCATCGCAATCCAAACACGCTGGCGCTGACCTCCTGATAGAGCATCCACCGGACGGAACTTGAAGTCTTTCGTGCCGGTCACTTCAAGGGCCCAATCAATCACATCATAGTCTTTTTGGGTCAGGCGCCCAAAACCTTTTTGATAGGGAAAGCGCCCATATGATACGAGCTCCCCAACCGTCAATCCGCTTGCACTCTCGGGTGTCTGCGGAAGTATGGCCATTTTTCTTGCAAGGATCTTAGTGCTTTCTTTTGAGATATTCACCCCATCTAAAACAACCGTACCTGATTGATTAGGAATGATTCTGGTGATCGCTTTCAAAAGTGTCGATTTCCCACACCCATTTGAACCGATGATCGTTGTAATTTTTTTATCTGGAATTTCCACACTGAGATCTTTTACAATTAAACGTTCACCATAACCAATATTCAAATTCTCTGTATATAGGCGAACCATTTTTTAACCTCCATTTACTGAAAAATAGGTAAGTAAAAACTCAAATGAAAATGATTATCATTATCCACTACTTAATTACTATAATTCTATCTAAATATATTGTCAATGGTAATTTCATGGGTATATAAGAAGAAAACCTGACAGGATTTTTGGGGCAAATCCGTATTACCGACTGACAAATGAACACAATAAAAGACCCCGGGGGCACTTCCGGGATCTTTACTGTTTGGCTCATACTCAGGACTTTGGCAAGAATACTCCTAATAGGCCATTTCATTAATCAATGTTTCTTTAATCCTTGCTTCTCAACATAATCTTTCATGTACAGCCTGCTTTTCTTTCCAAGCATTCCAGCCATTTGCCCGGTCCAGGTGTCTTTTCGTTTACCTTTAGTCCGAAGCTTGTAATAACTGGAAATCGTTTCATTATACCCCTCAAGTTGTCCGATGAACTCTTGCTTATCCTCCTGATATCCATTTTCATGATAGATATTGGACAGCGGCAAACGCGGCTTTTTATCCGAACGGTTTTTCGGATATCCGACCACTAGAGCGAATAATGGTATAACGCGATGCGGTATATTCAAAATCGCTGACACTTCCGGGAGATTATTGCGGATCCCGCCTATATAGCAAATGCCAAGATCCATCGATTCTGCCGCCAATGCTGCATTTTGGGCCGCAAGGGCCGCATCAATACAGGCAACCATGAATTTCTCGGTACTTTCAATCGATTCGGACAGATCCGTGTTTTCCATTTCGGAAACCATATCCTGACGATATAAATCGGCGCAAAAGACGAATAGATGTCCATTCTTCTCTACATATGACTGTGGTCCGGCAATTTCAGCAAGCTTGGCTTTCTTTTCCGGATCGGTTACCCCTATGATTGAATACGCTTGAATATAACTTGAAGTCGATGCTGCTTGGGCACATTCCACAATCGTATTGATTTGCTCCTCAGACAGTATCTTGTCCTCAAAAGAACGAATGGAACGGTGATCTAAAATCTTCTCAATAATGTTATTCAATGCTCCCACCCCTATAGAATATGTAAAGTAAAGTATCCATCATCGGGGCTGAAATGCCCCCGATGATAGAATTGATGAACCTCAACCTTTTGTTTTCAAATCCAATTCACGGTAATTTTGCTGTCTCAGTGCTTCATAAACCAAGATGGCAGCCGTGTTCGACAGATTAAGGGAACGTACTTTATCCGTCATTGGAATCCGCAGGCACCGATCCATATTTTCTTGGATCAACTCTTTCGGGAGACCCGTCGTTTCACGGCCAAAAATGAAGTATATCTCACTGTCTTGGTCACTGTAGTCGAAGCTGGAATGCGGCTGCTCCCCGAATTTCGTCAAATAATAAAATTCACCGCCGGCATTCCTTTCAAAAAATTCCTCTAACGAATCATAATAATGAATCTTTACATTCTCCCAATAATCGAGCCCGGCCCGTTTGAGCTGTTTGTCATCCGTCGAGAAACCGAGCGGGCGAATGAGATGTAAAGACGTATCCGTCCCTGCACATGTTCTTGCGATATTTCCTGTATTTGCTGGAATCTGTGGTTGATATAAAACTACATGTATTGACACTTCATTTTCACCTCTAGTTTGAACTTCACCTTAATTATAGCATTAAACAAAAAAGACTAAAAACCAATCACCCTCCATCCAAAATCACAAAGAATTTATAAACGATGTTCGGTGTATATCTGGTTGAATCCTCATATGTCCAATACCGGTGACGGCTGTTCATCGTATGTGCATTCACAAGCGGCATCCCGTCCTGATCCTTAGCCGTTACGATCAAGTTATGATCAAACCGTCCGTCCCCTTCGAAGTCTATGCAGAGGATATCACCCAAATTCAATTCCTTTGCCGACCCCACCTGCTTTGTCCTGATGGCATTCCCGGCTTTAAGCAGATGATATAAAGAATGGGCCGTCGTCCATGTGTAGCTCCAGCTTTTCCCTCTTATCCACCAGCCCTTATTTTTATTTGGCGCCCCCCACATAGGTATTCCCCCTGCATGTAAACATTGTGAAATGTAATTCGTACAATCATCAGTGAATTTATAATAAGCGGGATTGAATTCGTTCCACCAACGCTCGGCATATTGGACTGCCTTCATTCGATCATACTTATATGCGAGACGATCTGCGCCTGGATCACATTTTGGCGGTGCCTCTTCGGATTCAAAGCTGGGAATCAGCTCACGTTCATCCACTATATACCCATTTCGAAACCGTGCCTCCCTTTCTTCCATTTCTTCTTCTATATAAAATGAATCTTCCTGTTTCAATAAATATTGCAGATGCACATGATATGTCAGGACTGTATCACTGTCTTCCTTTTTCTTCGAATGTACCTTGCCTGCCGCATTCACCCGAACAATTTCGGCAGCGCGGTTCCTCATCATTTCCTTCTTCAAATGTAACTTCCTTTCACCCCGTTCCAGATCATCGGAAGTATAAAACTCCACCCTCTCTTGTAAAAGGCGTTGCAATTGTTCCCTCAAGTTCATGCCCTCCTTCTTACCATCTATGCTAATGTGTATGTACGAGGGCATGGACAAAAACACAACTTCATAAATGTCGGAGTTTCAATCCTATAACCATAATGAACCTTTTTATATAGATTTTCCTTGAAGGCACCGGAATATTTCAAGCAAAAAAGCCGCCCCGTTATATTTACAGGGCGGCTTCATTTTAGATATCATTTTGTTTCCAAGGTAAACTGCAGTCCTTTCTCAATTTCCGCCAGTACCTCTTCATCCATTTCCTTCATTCGTGCTTCCTCCAGAATGGAAACGGCCTGCTCCCGGCCAATTTTCCCAACTGCCCAGGCCGCCGTCCCCCGGATGACCGGCCGCGGATCATCCTTCATGACCCGTATCAATTGAGGCAATGCCGTTTCGTCCTTGAAGTGGGCCAATGCTAAAATGGCATTTCGTTGGATTGGTTTTTTACCGCGCCAAGAGCCGGATACATGGCCATATGTCTCTTTGAAGTCCCGATTTGAAATCGTAAGCAGGGGTTTCAACAGCGGTTTCGCCAACTCGGGGTCGGGTTCCATTTCTTCATGAAAATGAAAATCCATTCCTTTGTTTTTCGGACAAACGGTCTGACAAGTATCACACCCATACAAACGATTGCCTATTTTCGTCCTGAATTCATCCGGAAGGAAACCTTTTGTCTGCGTTAAGAACGCAATGCAACGCTTGGAATTTAGCTGCCCTCCCTGAACAAGCGCACCAGTCGGACAAACATCGACACATTTATTGCATGTTCCGCATTGATCTTCCATCGGTTGATCCGGTTCAAATGGCAGGTTGGTAATCATGTCTCCCAAGTATACATAAGAACCGAATTCAGGTGTGATGATCATACTGTTTTTTGCACTCCAGCCAATTCCTGCACGCTCAGCAACTGCCCTATCTGATAATTCGCCCGTATCAACCATGGACTTTGTCATTGCCCCTGGCACCTTATCTTTAATGAAATCCTCAAGTAACTGCAATTTATTACGAAGGACGGTATGATAATCCGTTCCCCAAGAAGCCCGGCAAAAGATCCCGCGGCGATCACTTTTTGTACTTTGCGGAGCATCCTTCAATTTCGAAGGATATGCAAGCGCAATCGAAATGATGGATTGCGGTTTATCGAATATCAATTCTGGCCTTACCCTTTTTTCTATATCGGCTTCTTCAAACCCTGACTGATAATCAAGTTCCTGTTGACGTATCAGCCGACCTTTCAGTTCAGTGAAAGCCGTGGCCGATGTAAAGCCGATTTTATCGATGCCGATTTCCTTACTATATAAAATCACTTCTTGCTTGAATGAGTTCATATCCATATTAATCACCTACGTTCATTCAGTATTCACATTGAAGCTTGAATCCATTTCAAACCATTGCTATCTATGATAAACTAATTGCAATCATTTTTGGAGGTGAAACGGTTGGAAATTACCGTATCAGCTAATCTTAGCAGTAAAATCCCTGAATTCAAAGTCGGGATCATTACATATGAAAACATCGAAGTAGGTCCCTCCCCGCAAATGGTGAAAGGAAGACTTCAATTATTTCAGGAAGCTCTTTTCTTCGACCTTGAAGAAAAGGAATTGACCGACTTTTCCGGCATTAAAGTGTGGCGGGAAATTTTCAAGGCTACAGGAACAAACCCGTCACGGTATCGTCCCTCCGTGGAAGCCCTTTACCGCCGCATAAAAAAACAGAATTACTTGACACCCATCCATTCGGCCATCGATTTGAATAATTTCTTCTCCCTGTTATATGAAGTTCCGATCGGCATTTATGATGCTGAAAAATTATCAGGAGACATCTCGATTAAGATTGGCGAGGTGTCAGATGGTTATGATGGTTTGAACGGCCGCTTGAATTCCATGGAAAATATGATTACTTCAGCCGACCATGAAGGCCCATTCGGTAGTCCTTACGTTGATTCAGAACGCACGAAAGTCACCGAAGAAACGAAAAAAGCCATCCAAATCATTTATTTACAACCCAATACTTCAACCACGGAAGCAAATCAGTTAACGAAATCCTTGATGGAAATGTTCCTTGAAATTCACGGTGGTGAAGGGACTTACTCAATTATAGAAGGATAATTAAATCGAACGGATATAAACCCTTTCCACAATCGGAAGGGGTCTTTTCATTATTGTTCCAATTAATAAAACCAGTCCGCTAGTATCAGCATCAAGGATCACCTAGTCTTAAACTTGGTTCGGGATGAGTCTAGCCTACGGTTTTTTCTTAAATTACATTCCAGTTGATTCCACAAACCCGCTCCCTTTCCGCCGACTGTCTGCCAAGCCCCCTCGCCTTAAACGCCTCCCGGGTCTTTTGCTATCCAGTTTACATGGTTACTTTCTGCCTTTCGAATAGATAATCATCGATGGCTACATAGCCGGGCATGCCTTTCGCTTCCCCATTAACAAAAAAGCACAAACTTAGTCAATCTGATTCTACTAACGTAGTTAATCACATTGACTAAGTTTGTACTGTATCGAACCCCCACACACTCCCGGATGGAGGATAATCAAAAATTAAAAACTCCATTTTTCGGGTATAACATACTGTATTACCGCTTCGATAAAATGCAGGCAATTTGGACAATAAAAAAATCCCACTGTAAACAGTAGAATTCTTGTAATAATATTTAAACGCAAAGCTTCGTTCTCCAGGTAACGAAACCCTACGTTATGAGTATGTATTGGAGCGGGTGAAGGGAATCGAACCCTCATCATCAGCTTGGAAGGCTGAGGTTTTACCACTAAACTACACCCGCATATCCTTGTAGAAGTTTGTCGAATTACCAATCAACAAAATTAATTATATAGTTTAATGTGAAAAAATGCAATAGTTCTTTTAAAAAAAATTAATAATTAGCGTATTGTAACGTTAATATATTCATTCACTCTAGTAAAAATGTTAAAAAGTCCCCTGATTCAGAGAACTTTTTCAACCTATCTGATGATTTAAGACCAAATGACTTCCATTAAACGCGGATAAACCTGCTGTGCCGTTTCAAGCAGCATGATTAACTTCCTGAACGCCAGATCAGGTTCGATATCCCCCTCAATGGAGTATGAATAACGAATGGATATGGTCCCATTTTCTTCATACAGCTTGGAATATCTAAAATTGGCATTATATTCATTCAACAGTGTATGTACTTCCTGTTTCTTTTCAGGATTCTTCAACTCGGCGACATTAAAGCAAAATAAGTCCGCCACATTTTCATCTTGATTGAAAGCAAATACTAAAAGGACCTTCCACCCGTCCTTTAACTTTTGCTCAGCTCTAAAAAAGGTGGTGCCATCTTCATTCAACTCATTCATATAGATTTTCTCACTAGTTAAAAAATCGCGAAATTTAGCAACGTTTGACATGGTTCATCACCTTTCTGTTTGTAAGTACATTTTATAATGAAAACCTGCATTTTTACAGACTTTTCTATTATCCTGCCAATTTCATCCTAATAGGGGCGACATTAAAAGGAAGGGAGTCAAAATGAACTCCCTTAATAGATTGATTGGCCAGTTGCTTCTCCGCAAAACTGAAGCGCTTCTTGCAGGTCCAAAATTTCTTGGCGGATTTTGGAGTATCCTTCAATTTCAGGCACTTCTTTATTCGTAAGTGGTCGACTTTTATCTGCCGCTATCGCCATGGTTTCGAAAACATACAGCACCTGAGCAAGCTCCCGCTGTGAAAGGACTGGCCGTTCAGATAATTTCAAACTGGCATTTAGATAATAGCCCAACTGTTCTATCGAAAATATAACGGGCCAAAGAGATTCCAATCTAGCTTTGTTTTTGAATATCTCACCAAGTGATGCATTGTAGACCATTAATAAATTCACGATATTCGTTTGCATTTTATTCCTTTCGCTGCTTTCATCAATTGCAAGGTCATTATCTTTTTCAGAGAACGCCATCAATAGTAACTGCCCCTGGCTGCGAATCGTTTTGGCTATCAAATGATTGAGAAGACTGGATGCCGAACGACTTCCAAGTATCACCGACCCAATAAGACCTATCAAGCTTCCAACGATGATATCGGTTATCCTTACAGTCGCAAAAAAACCAAAATCATAGCTTTGAGATGAATATTCCGCCATGATCAATGCTGAAGGGGTAAAAAACATTGCCGCCAATCCATAATTTCGAACGATGAAAAGCTCTGTAATGAATGTCAAAGATAAAATGATCAGAACGATGATGTACTCGTTATGAACGGCTGCTAGAATTAAACTTGCTATCAGGAGTCCGATGACCGTCCCGAAAGTCCTTTGGACCGCCCGATGGAATGTGGCAATGATGGTCGGACCCGACATAACGGCCGCACAGGATAAGGGTATCCAGTACGAACGGTTAAAATTGGCGGAATAGGCGATGATGGCCGCAATGGTAAGGATTGTTCCATATCGAACGGAAGAGAGGAAAACAATTGAATTCTTATCGAAAGCCCCAAGAAAAATGGTTTTTAAAGAAGGTTTGGAGATGGTTGCTGCTTGATCGATTTTCTGGACAGGTTCATTCATGATGGCATCTGCATTATAAAGCTTCATGAATAACCCTTCCACCTCATCCGTCATTTGGTCAGGTTGAAGGATCTTTTTTTTATTCTTTGTTTTAGATGCAATGGCACCAGCCAAGGCACGAACGGATTGACCTAATTCTGGCGGCATCACGATTTTTTTGTTCAAGGAAATTTCCATAGCATCCAGGAATATGGCATTGGCATGTTCATTCAATAGGTATAATCGCTTCAACTCATTTGGATTTCGCCTGTTTGAAAACCCGGCTAACAGTGTATCTTCAGCGTGTTTCATCGCCAATACCGTTCTCTGTCTTGCTCTTCTGAATGTCTCGGTGCCCATGGAATCAAGGAATGCCCCCAATTCCCTGTACACCTTTTCAACCGCAAGCGATTCTGGTCCATGAGGGTTGAAAAACCAGCCTAACATACAAATTATCCAAGATAGTGCCCCACCCATTAAAACAAGCCCACCACGCAATGGGGCCAGACTTTGGTCAATGGGCATGCCTGTCGCAAGCGCAAAGCTCAAAACGAAGAATACCGCCGAAGGACCGGTAATCCTTAAAGCACCAAATATAAAAAAAACACTGGCCCCGATGATTCCCATCATTATGGCTGTTCCCAATTGGTATGGAGCCAATAGCGTCCCGAAAACAACAGATAAAGCAAGACCCACCATCACAAAGAAAATCTTTTTAGCTCTTTGGTGATACGGTTGGTTAAAAACGTATAAATAAGTGAAGCCTCCTATCCCTGCAAGTAAACCGTACGCTAAATTTCCGAATAATAAGCCAATGAAAACAGGTAGTGCAGCAGCTATGCCTGCACTTAGTGCTTTTATCCAAGGAAATGGATTCTTTTTTATTTCAAAAGCCTGTTTAAATGTAGTATGTATTGTATCCAATTTCTTAGATTCGGAAGGGTCCTTATTTTCACTCATTTTCAGTTATCCTTTCATTGAAGATTCCAATAACACTTTCGTGAAGGCTATGTCAGTTGAAGTGACTTCAATAATTAATATCCTTCATATGGTTTAAGAGATACCACTAATATATATTACTTAAAAGGAAACGGCCTTTTCCCGATTGAATATCGAGAAAAGGCCGCTTTTGTTATAAGCTGCTTAAAAATCACTACAAATGACCTTCCTCAGCTCCATAAAACTTATAGTTGAGCGAATTCGGGTTCCGCAACTTTTACAAGCTGTTTACCGAGGTTCGTTCCCTTAAACAAACCTAAAAATGCATCCGGTGTGTTTTCGAACCCTTCAATAATCGTTTCTTCATACTTCAGCTTTCCTTCTTGAAGCCACTTACCTAATTCCGTAGCACCCTCCTGGAATCTAGCGGCATAATTTCCAACTGTGAAACCTTTCATTAGTGCACTGGTTTTGATCATCGCCGACTGCAGACGCGGTCCTAGATCTTTTCCTTCCGCGTTATACGAGGAAATCGCTCCGCATAATGGAATTCGGGCATTCGCATTCAAAAGTGTAAAAACAGCATCGGACACCTCGCCGCCCACATTATCGAAATAAACATCGACTCCATCAGGAACAGCATTGGCTAAATCTGTCGCAAAACTATCACTTTTATAATTTACGGCTCCATCAAACCCGAGCTCTTTCGTTAAGTACTCAAGTTTTTCATCCGAACCAGCGATGCCAACAACCTTCGCACCTTTAATCTTAGCAATTTGTCCGACTACTGAACCAACTGCTCCAGCCGCTCCTGAAACGACTACCGTTTCACCTTCTTGAGGTTTACCAATATCAAGCAAACCAAAGTAAGCAGTTAAACCGGTCATTCCAAGAATCCCTAAATGAGTTGTGACCGGAGCCACCTTGGGATCGATCACGCGGATTTCCTTTTCGGTGACAACTGTGTATTCTGCCCAGTCGATATTCCCAACAACGACATCCCCTTGTTTGAAGGAATTCGATTTGGACTCAACAACTTCAGCAACAACGCCTCCCGTGATGACCTTATTCAATTCAAATGGAGCAATATATGATTTCGTTTCTTGCATTCTGCCACGCATATATGGATCGACAGATAAATATAGTGTACGTACTAAAATCTCATTATCCTTCGGTGTGGGAACTTCACTCTCAACAAAGTTAAAATCCCCTTTCGAAGGCATACCTTTCGGACGGTTTGCCAGGGTGATTATTTGTTGTTTGGTTTGTGTCATCATTGTTCCTCCTTGGTTTTGAATACGTAATTTCGAAAAGAAGCGTATCACTGATGAAGTTCATAGGTCAAAGAATATGATTGGCTATTGCTTCCATAACAATCTTTAGCCTTTCCTGAAAACCCCAAACTTGCTATAGCCTATTATGTCCCATGTTTTTCATTTCAATATACGGTTCGCTCCCCTAAAAAAATATAACGGCCTTTCCCCGATTGGATACCAGGAAAAGGCCGAAGCTTGAAATACTCTATTTTTATTGTCTGCTTGGCAGGGCTACTGCCTCTTCTTCTAATGAACTAATTCGTGGATAGTCTACATCAATTTTGCAATGAACATCGTCGCAATTCCAAAGTAAATAAGTAACGAGAGTATATCATTCAGTGTTGTAATTAGCGGACCAGAAGCAACTGCGGGATCGATGTTGAATTTATATAATATCAAAGGAATAATGGTCCCAGCTAAAGTCCCGATAATCAGGGTCATCACCAACGAACTTCCAACCACTAATCCCAGAACAGGATTTCCCTGCCAAACATAAGCTATGATGGAAATTAATATTCCACAGGTGATGCCTATTATCAAACCAACTTTCAGTTCCCTTATAATAAGTCTGGTCACGACTCCTTTATCCGTATCACTAGTGATTAGGCCTCTTACAACAACAGCTAAAGATTGAGTACCTGTATTTCCAGTCATCCCTGCGATCATCGGCATAAAGAAGGCAAGTGCAACAACTTTGGACAATGTTTCTTCAAAACCGCTTATAATGGTTCCAGACACTAAACCGATAAATAAAAGTAAAATAAGCCAGGGCAACCGACGATATGCGGCCACGTGCGCCTTCGTGTCAAAGTCTATAGCTTTACCGGATGCCGATAATTTTTCAATATCTTCATTCGCTTCCTTAATGACAATATCAATAATATCATCGACGGTTACAATTCCTAATAACTCATTATTTTTTTCAACTACAGGAATTGCCAAAAAATCATATCGCTCAATGACACGAGCTACCTCTTCTTGGTCTTCATATGCAGATACGGAGATAACCCGGCTATACATAATATCTTGAATTTTTTCAGATTCATCATGTATTATTAAATCCCGATATGAGACAACACCTACTAATTTTTTATCATTATCTATTACATAAAGATAGTTGATCGTTTCCGAAAACTCCGCAAAGATTTTCAGTTTTTCAACTGATTCACGCACCGAATAATGTTGGGGGATCCATACGAAACGGTTTGTCATTATTCGCCCTGCCGTTTCAGGGGGAAAATTCATGATATTTTGAACGATTTTTGATTCTTCCTGTTTCATGCCTGAAAGAAGTTCTTCGATTTTTCCAGGGGACAGGTCCTCTAACAATGAAGCTAGATCATCATTATCCATTAAATCCATTACATGGCCGGATTTCTCTATTCCCAATTTACCAAGAATTTTTAATTGATGGACTTTCTCAACTTCTTGAATCAGTTCAGCGATTTGTTCTGAATCAAGTAATAACAAGAAACGTGTATGGTGTTTTTCTGGGAGCCCCTCAAAAATTCGCGCAATGTCATACGGTTGAAGTTCTTCCAATATTGCTTGAAATTCTTTCTTTTTACCTTCTTTTAAAACCTTTATGATCTGTAAAGTCATTTGATCTTCCGTCAGGACTTTAATCATCTTGTCACTCACTCCTTTTTAGGGGAGCCAAAAAATATTTCCCTTAAATATTAAGAGTAAAAAAATATTATTATTCCCCTTCCAAAATCTTGTTTCCATTCACGAGTAAGTCGTCGTGAATAGTTATCCAAATTCCCCACCTCCAGGAAAAAAATAAAAACACCTCCATTACAAATGAAGGTGCTAAATACGGTATATATGCGTTCATTGTCTGGATGACAAATACAAACAGTCGTATATGACTGAATGACAAATACAAGCATAAATCCAGTTCCTCCATTCGTAGAGCTTTAGCACTGTGTGGCATAGGACAAAGCCAGCTACATTAAAAACCACCTTATGTCGATGGTTTCTGTTGACCCATTGGCGTCTTTCGACATTTTTGGGCAGTAGCGTATCTCCTACACAGGAGCCTCACCTAACGAGGATATTTAATTTACACATCCACTCTAAAAGAGTTTCTTTTAGATGTCAATGTTTGATTCAAATAATTTAATTTCGGCCTGATTTCCCGACCTTTATTGAAAACAACACCGACTTTTGAGCCCCGATTAAAATGGTTTGATTGAATGTCCCTTCGATATTTTTTTGAAAAACCTCCCTTTTCACAAAAGATAAAAGTAGAAAAACAAATGCGACCACAAGGGAAAATATTGGAATTTTATATTGGAACTTACTTATAATGAAGACAGATATGAATGACTGAAACAACAAAACACGTTACATGTCCTAATAAAAAATATCCTCTTATCTCTAATTATTTTAAGAAAGGAAATTGCTCAAATGAAAAGATTTTTGCCGATTATATGCATTATCGTAAGTGCTGCTGTATTAATGGTAGGTTGCAGGGCCAAGGACGAGGTACAGGTTGAAGAGAAATCGAAGGAAGTGAGCTCATTGAAAGCTATTGAAGGCAGATGGGAAGGAAATATTAAGATCCCAAATCAACCGCTTCCGATCATTGTTCATTTTACGAAGAAAGATGGAACGATAAGCATTCCTGTACAAGGGTTGAACGAATTCCCCTTAACAAATGTAAGGTTAAGTGAATCAGACTTGTTTTTTGATATGAAAATCCAAAATCAGCAAATTACGTTTGATGGGAAAGTAAATCAGGAAAAAATTTCAGGAACATTTGTTCAAAAAGGGCATGCCTTCCCCTTTGAATTGCTCAAAAAATCCAATCAGGCAGTTGAAGAAAAAGAATCAGGTGAAATCGTGCAGGCCGACTTAAAGAACGGAACCATTAAAGGCCTTTTAGAAACACCAAAACATGGAGGGCCTTTTCCTGTGATGATAATAATAGCGGGTTCCGGTCCGACCGATAAAGATGGTAACACCATTGGAAATCCCGGAAAAAATAATAGTTTGAAAATGTTAGCCGAGAGTCTTGCAGAAAAAGGGATTGCAAGCATCAGGTATGATAAGCGAGGAATTGGTGAAAATATGCAATTGGCTGGAAAAGAAGAGGATCTGAGATTTGAACAGTATATTGATGATGCAGCTGCTTGGGTCAAGTTTGCCAAAAAGGATGGCCGTTTTTCCAAAGTTGGCATCATCGGCCATAGCGAAGGCTCTTTAATTGGAATGGCAGCCGCGAAGAAAACAGAAACAGACATATTCATTTCATTAGCGGGTGCAGGCGAACCTATTGACCAAGTACTCATCAAACAGCTTGAAGAGCAGCTTACACCGTCGTTATTAACGGAAACCAAAGATATACTCGCAAAGCTAAAACAAGGAAAACAAGTCGAGACGGTCAGTGCTGATTTGCAGAGTGTATTCCGTCCGTCCGTTCAACCTTACATGATTTCTTGGATTCAATATAACCCGTTAGAAACAGTAAAGGAACTGAATACCCCTGTTCTGATCGTAAACGGCAATAGAGACATTCAGGTGCCGGCAACTAACGCAAAAGCGTTACATAAGGAAAAAGGCGATTCTGAATTACTAATACTCGAAAAGATGAATCATGTATTGAAAGAAGCACCTGCAGATCGAGCGGGAAATCTAGCAACCTATACAAATCCTGAACTACCATTATCCCCTGGATTGATGAGTGGAATCATTGAATTTTTAGACAAAAATGACATCACCAGTAAAAATACCAATTGAGAATGGTGCCTCCCCAGGGTTTACAAAGATCACCCAAATGATTCTCGTGCCTACAATATTTGGATGAATAATCTTTTTAAGTTGTATCATCTTAGCCCTGGGTATCCCATAAGTGTTTGTATTAATAATAGAAATGAAAATCATTTAGAATTCCCTGATAATATCGATATTATAGAATTGAATAGTTTAATGAATGAGTGAAAAGTACTTTATATAACTAAGTAAAAGTTAGATAAAAAAGGCAGAATAGGAATAATTCTGTCTTTTTTTATATTTTCTTCGAGATATTCTGCCCCACTTTTGAACTATAAGCTAATATTCTTTTTTGAAAGTGCATGAAAAAAAGCGCTTATTAAGTAAGAAATAACAGCAACCAGAAAAGCTCCCTCATATGAATTAATGGTACAAGTGAAAGTAACTGTGAAGTAAATATTCTACTGACCCTTCATAAAGTACATACCAAAATCCCAAAATAGCAAGCGAAATATATTCTATCGAGACAATTATTGAAAATACTGTCCACTTAAAATAGCCTTGCTTCATAAACATGGCATCAGTTGGCAATGGTGAACGATCCTTTTTCAACAAAATCGTACATCCAGAAAAACAATGGCAGGTAATCTAACAAAGAGGAAGATTTTGTATAAATTCATTAGTATAATTGATGAAATTACAATAAGAAAGGAAAGATCACGCATGCATGCTTTAAAAAAGAATGCCACATGTATCCTTGAAACCATTTATCTGTATATGCTTTTCTTTTTTTCAGAGCTACAAACTACTACTGCAAGCTTTTTTAAAATAAAGTAAGAATTATGTAATTTAAACCTCATGAATGTACTAAGTTAAAAGATCCTCTAGTTTCCGAACATTCCCTTACGATTATTTTATCTTCATAATTAGCACTTTCAACAATCATAACAGCCATTTTGTACGCTTTGTCTAGGTAAGATCCCTCAGGCGAAATGACAATTTCCCTTACTTGTTCCAGATGATAAACTGTAAGGCCCGACATACGTTTTAAGACTTTAACTCAGTCCCCTGTAAAACCAACCTGACTCGATATACAGCTGTGCCCTTTTTTCAACAGGTAATGATTATTCTACCTATTCTCCTTACTGAGCTTCCTTAATAGCCGTGAATGAAAATATCATTTGGATAAAGATGTTCCTTTCAAGTGAGAAACATAAGTTCACCAAAAAGGGACAAACTGTATTTGAAAAAAGAAAGGAGATGTGAGACATGACAAAAAAATTCAATAAAGGCAGCCGTAACCAAAATTCACCGCAATTACACGGACAAACCCCTGTTAGTGGGGACAACAGCAAAGGAAATAAAAGAAATAAAGATCAGAGCTCTAAATCAGAGTAACTAAATTGAAACAAACCGGCCATATTCAGACCGGTTTGTTTCATTTGCAGGCAACCTTTTTTTGTTATTGGACAGAAAGCGATCAAATAGAACACTTTTCATAGGTCATTTTCCCCCTTAAATCCAAAAAGGGCGAATCTGAATTATCCTGTGTCCACTGGACCAACTTTGATTCCAAAAAGCCAAATTCATTAAAAATGTTCCGAACTGTAACTGGAGTGCCGAAAAACAGCCCCCCAGAAAGTTTTAATTAGAGGGCCGTTATATCGGAAGTGAATATAAAAATCATGTTGAGTTAGCTTATTCGATTCTTTTGCCTTAGGATCTTCTGCTCTACAATCAATCCTTTTGAAGATAATCGAGGTGATGCATTGGCAAATTGGCTAGAACCAATTGAGGGCTTCCAACCATTATTAACAGGTTCCTCGGATGTGGGAGATGTTAGTTGGATTGTTCCTACTGCCCAATACATAACAGCTTGTTTTGTTCTGGGGTCCCCTTTGCAAAGCTGGCGGGGGTTACACTTTGGATCAACATCCATTGCCCATAAAGGAATGCTTCATGCCGGCAAGGTTATTGCGGCCACTGCAGTAGAAGTACTTCAGAATCCTGAGTTAATTGAAAAGGCAAAAACGGAACTAAAAGAACGATAATTATGTTCCCAAACCAACACCTTCTACTCCTCAGGCATGGTTTCTATCTAACTGTTGTATAAGTTGATTGGAGAGGAAGGCACAAGACTCCTACGGGGAAAGCGCATCTAGGAGAGTCCCCGCAGGCGCATGCCGAGGAGGCTCCCTGACCGACCGCGGTGAGCGGAAATCAACGTCCAAACTGTACAAGCCATTAAAGGGTCTCGGGAAACTTATCTTTCAGTAAATGATGTTCCCGAAATAACTGGCCTAATTGTTTTACCTAGATTAAACAACCAGCGTTTTATTAAAAAAGGCGACCCTTCTTGAAGAAGAATCGCATCAGTCATAGAAACGGAAGTATGGGTACTGCATTGTCCTGTCATGAACAAGCCTGCCTTTTATCTTATCGCTATTAAATCAGTTGCCCTAAATGTTTCTTCGCGTCGTAATCAACAAGTTCTTCATCCCGCTTAATTCGTGCCAAATAATCCGGGTTGGCGATAAGCGGACGTCCAATCGCCGCAATATCAATGATGCCTTTTTCCAGGGCGGCTTCTGCTGTTTCGGGATCAAGCCCCCCCACACCAACTATAATTCCATCCCAGTGGCAGCGTACCAATTCATGCATGGTCAATCCTCTTGCAATCGGTTTGGTAAATTCCATCGTGGATGGGTGGATCATTTTGACTCCTGTTTCATTGAACGCTTCAATAAATGTTTGGATCGCTTTTTCAGGATCTTCCCACATATAAGACGGCTGGTCAATTTTCAAAGCCGAGAAACGAATAAGGGTGCGTTCCACTCCTACCGTCTCAATAACTGCTTTTAGCACCTCCTTCATGAATGTCAGACGCTGTTTTAAATCACCACAGTACCGATCGCTCCTTTTATTCGAAGTGTCAGAATTGAACTGGTCTATTAAGTAGCCGTGTGCACCATGAATTTCTACGCCGTCAAAGCCAGCATCCATTGCATTCTTTGCAGCTTGTTTATATTGGTTCACAACTTCTGCAATATCCGTCTCTGTCATTTCTTCAGGAATGTCAAAAGGTTTGCCAAACCGTGAAACCTTTCCTTCCGCAGCAATAGGTGACGGAGCCTGCGGAGGAAGTCCTCCTGCAATTTCATGATGGCTTGCACGGCCCACATGCCAGATTTGCGCAATAATCGTTCCGCCTTCTGCGTGTACTGCTTCCGTTACTTTTTTCCACCCGTCGATTTGCTCTTGAGTATATATTCCGGGAACCCCAGGATTGCCCTTTGCTCTTGGTGAAATCACTACACCTTCAGTGATGATAAGCCCGATTCCATCTTGTGCCCTTTTTCGGTAATATTCTACGGTCAGGTCATTCACAACACCCGTTTCGTTTTCGGCAAACGCCCGTGTCATAGGAGCCATTGCCGTTCTTGTTTTTAAGTTCCATGCACCTATTGTTACAGGTTCAAACATTTTGGTTTTTATTGTATTCATTTGAATTCCTCCTGTTAACCGCTTTACCTAGGCTAAATTTTCGTAACTATTACTGTGTAAGATTATCCGATAAGTGGTTAATTTTCAAATAATTCACTCTGTTTTTATAGCAATCGATGGAATATGGTAAAAAAGACCAATGAAAAACGTTTTATTCATCATGCTTTTTTTCAAACAAAAAAAGCCAGACAGAGAAAATCTTTCCCTGCTGGCTATCTTTTTTCATTAATATCTTATTAGTCTCGTGCTGTCCTGATAAAAAACGACACGATCAAACCAATGATTGCAAGGACAAGACCGAAAATAAAGGCATCTTGGACGCCTGCAGTCAAAGAACCGCTGATGGCAGATGGATCGAAAGGATCTTCTGCATTTGCCATATAATTTTTTTGGGATGCTGACATGATTGTAATGGCAACGGTTGTACCGATGGCCCCCGATACTTGTTGCAATGTATTCATGAGTGCCGTTCCATCCGGATAAAGATTTTTCGGCAGTTGATTCAGCCCATTTGTCTGGGCAGGCATCATGACCATCGAAACGCCAATCATAAGGAGGGAATGCATGACGACTACCATGATGATCGAAGTTCCAGTGGTTACGTTCGTCAAAGTCCATAACATGACAATCATGATAATGAAACCTGGGATAACTAACCCTCTTGGCCCGAACTTATCAAAAATGCGCCCCGTAACCGGAGACATGATACCATTAAGAACTCCACCCGGTAATAGTACCAGCCCAGCAGAAAACGCAGCTAATGCAAGCCCGGTTTGCAGGTATAACGGTAAGAGAATCATGGATGACATGATGACCATGAAGGTGATGAAGACAGTTATTAATCCTAACGTGAACATCGGGTATTTAAAAACGCGCAAGTCAATCATTGGTTTATCCATGTTGAATTGTCTCACAGCAAACAGGAATAGCGCTATAAGTCCAACAATGATCGAGGATAGAACTATCGCATTGCTCCATTCTTGCTCTCCAACAATACTAAAGCCATAAACAATTCCCCCAAAACCAATGGTCGATAAAATAATGGATGGGACATCGATTTTAGGTTTAGTGATTATTGAAACGTTTTGCATATACTTGAGACCGAATAGTAAAGCGATCACAAAGAACGGCAAAGACACCCAGAAAATGTAATTCCATTTTAGATTTTCAATAATCAAGCCTGAAACTGTCGGTCCGATGGCTGGGGCAAACATGATCACCAGCCCCATCAATCCCATTGTCGCTCCCCTTTTATGAATAGGGAAAATCAATAAAATGGTATTGAACATGAGAGGTAATAAAAGACCCGTTCCGATTGCCTGGATGACACGGGCTAGCATCAAGATGCCAAACCCAGGTGCAATTGCAGCAATGAGCGTCCCAATGATGGAGAACACCATTGAGGCAATGAATAATTGACGAGTATTGAACCACTGAATCAAGAGTCCCGAAACGGGAACCAATATCCCCAATGTCAATAGGTAACCCGTTGTAAGCCATTGCACGGTTGAAGGACTGACATTGAATTCTTGTATTAAATCCCCCAGCGCCATGTTTAATGCCGTCTCGCTGAATAACCCAATGAACCCTGCAATTAAAAATGCAATTAAAATGGGGGTCGTTCTAACGACTGGATTTTGTTGCTGTGTTGCATCTGCTGACATAAAATGATTCCTCCAATTACTAACTGTTCGACCTAAGCTTAAGATAATTTTTTCGCATGACTTATTTCTTTATCAGCAATAATGGTATCTGTTCCGCAATGGCTTGGAGAGGTTCTCCGTTTTTCGCCGTTAAGGATAAAAGGATACCACCTTCAATTAAAGCATTAATTACGATACTCAATTCTTTTGCCCGTTTTTCACTGAATTCCGCCTCGAGTAACTTCTTCACATATATGGATTGCCATTCTTCTATCGCTTCTTGACAAGCCGTTCTTATCTGCTCACTCGTCGTATATGTTTCCGCTGCAATCGTCCCGATGGGCAGACCTAATAGATTTTCACTATCACCAAAAACCTCGGATAAATGAAAAATATGAGACTGAATGGCTTTGATAGGGTCTTCGATTTCATCAAATCCCCGTTTAATTTCATCTATCACGAATTCTTTTGTATGAATAATCGCCTCGATCGCCAATTCTTCTTTGCCTTTCGGAAAATAATGATACAGCGAACCTTTTGGGATACCACTTTCCTCAATAATGTCCTTAAGCCCTACACCGTAATATCCTCGTATACGAAAAAGCCGGGAAGCAGCTTCAATAAGAATGTCTTTCGAGTTTCGTTTTTCTGCCATAGCTGGATCACTCCTTGAAATTATATCAACCGGTCTATTAGAGACTATACTTGTATATCATTGTTTTGTCAAAGATGATACCTAAATAGTGCTCGGTCTTTATGTTTTTTTTGCAATCCTCATTGGATTGAAGAAATTTGCGACACTCCTGCCGAATAACTGGCTAGCCGAGACCCCACAGGCGCTTGCGCCGAGGAGGCTTGACAGGCAGTCGGCGGAAAGGGAGCGGATTTCTGAAATCAACTGAACCTTTCAAATAAAAAACTGCAGGCAAACTGAGTTTTCATCGAGTTTGTCTACAGTCTGAAGAACACCTCCTAATGGTGTTCTCTGCAAGTTTAATAAATCGAGAAAATCAATACCTTCTATAAACAACCCGCTACTTTTTTAAACGCTTCCATTATTAATCAAAATAATCAGCCGGCCTTCATTATCTTCAAGGATTCTTGTCATGATTTTTGAAATCAAGAATAGCAATTACAAACATGCCAAAGCTTAGCATTAGGGAAATAACTTCGAAAGTACCCATTCATACATCGCCTCCTTATATCCAGCATTTCCTGATCAGAGATTGTCCTATACAAGAAAAAGATGAAGCAGCGGCTTTTAAACAAAAAAAGCAAACCCAATCCGGGTCTGCCCTTGTACTTCATTCTTATGATCGATCGTTGAAACTTTCTTTTCAAAAGACCGTTTGCTGTTAATAACCAAGTTTTTTTTCTACAACATTCATTAGGGGTTTACCTTCAGAAAAAAGCTTTAAGTTTCTCAGGAATAATTCCATCACACGATCTAGGTGTTTGGATGAGTTGTAAGCATTATGTGGGGAAACCATGACATTTTCCAACTGCCAGAAAGGGTGGTCCTTAGGTAAAGGTTCTACTTCAAATACATCTAGAGCCGCTCCTGCAATGTGCCCATTGCTCAAGGATTTGATTAAATCTTCATCTACAATCGTATTACCACGGCCGACATTAATTAGATAGCTGCCTTTTTTCATTTTATTTAAGCGTTCTTTATTAAAAAAGGCTGAGGTATCCTTTGTAAACGGGAGTGCCAAGACGACAAAATCGGACCTGGAAAGGACATCATCCACTTGATCCATACCCATTATCAAATCAGCAGGTTCATATTCTTCGTTCCTCTTGGAGGGATTCCGGCGGCACCCAATAATGGTCATGCCCAGTGCTTTACATCTCTTTGCTATCTCATAGCCAATATCACCATACCCAATTATCCCCACTATCGCATTTTCAAGATCTTTCACTGGAATTTCAACCCAAGTTTTGTTTATTTGATTTCTGATCATTGTCGGTACGCCTCTCGCTAAAGAAGATAACATCGCAATTGTATGCTCAGCAATCGGGACAGACGTGCAGCCTTTGACATTGGTGATGATGACATCGCTGTTTTGTATATCTTCATTCAGCATGGCCTCAACTCCAGCACTGTCTGAATGGACCCATTTAATCTCTGGAGCTTTTTTTATAATGTTAAGATTATCATGAAGCCCAAGCGTATAAATTACATCAAACTTTGATAAATCAACTGTTGGCTGTGGTTCGGGCTCGCCGAATTCCCATGGCTCGACAACAACTTCCGAACAAATCTCCTTAAACTCATTGATGTATTTTTCCGGTATATCGACCCTGATATAAAGTGAAGGTGCTGTTTTCTTAGAAGCGGACATTATAAAACCTCCTCAAGAACCTACGATTCCTTTTTCCCTCTTTTATGGGAAGGCAATCCGTTGCGATTATACCATGCCATGCTTCATGGTCACTTCAAGAAATCTGGTTGCTCTTTTCTGATTCTGTCCCACAGAGGCTGAAAACTCAGCCATCCCTCATATTCCGTTCCCGTTTGTTCTGCCGTTAACTTTGCATACTCTTCTTCTATAAAAATCGGCTTTCCAACAGATTCAGCCATTATCTGTGCTTGACATGAACGTTCCATCGTTATGAACCACCACGCAGCTGAATCTACAGACTGTCCGACCGTTAACAATCCATGATTGCGGAGGATGACAGCTTTGTATTGACCTAAAGCCTTAGCAATGCGTCTACCTTCTTCGGATGCATAAACCACACCAGTAAAATCATCAAATAATGCATGGTCATTGTAAAACTGGCAGGCATCTTGCGTAATCGGATCTAACAGTCTCCCTAAAGAAGACCATGTCTTTCCATAGACCGAATGAGCATGTGCCGCTGCAATCGCATCCGGTCGCGCTTTATGGATTTCAGAATGAATGGCAAAGGCAGCACCATTAACAGAATGTTCCCCCTCTACGATATCACCTTTATGATTAACCAATATAAGATCCGAAACGGAAATTTGACTAAAATGCATCCCAAACGGATTGACCCAGAAATGGTCTGTATATTTAGGATCACGGACCGTAATATGGCCGGCTATCCCTTCATCGAAACCAAATTTTGAAAAAAGGCGGAATGAAGCCGCCAAACGTTCCTTCCGGTGATTGCGTTCTTCTTCCATTGTATTGAATGTTGCCGGTTGCAGGGAAATTGTCTTTGTCATATTCCGTTCCTCCTCGAATCTTTTTCCGTTTTTTCGCTAAAACATCAATTAGCCATGGTGTCCATATCGGCTTTACCCTTTATATCTTGTTTTACTTCACTTTCGTTCTTGTGATCATTATTGGAACTTAGGAGAGTGATTGTAGTAATGACGACAAAACTAGTAGCGAGCCCGTACAGAATTGGTTGAGTTGAGGAAGGTCCATTAATCACCAATCCGACAATGATAGCGATCATGCTGGCCAGAATCGAGTAAAATGCTGCTGTAGCCGTGACCCTTTTCCAAAAGAAACCAAGGATGATCGGAAAGAACACAGCACCTGATAAAATTGCGTAAGCCACATCCAATGCAACTAAAATATCTTGAATCCATATCGAAACGATTATGGTCAATACACCAATCGTTAAAGTAGTAATTCGGGATGTTTTTAAAAATTGACGCTCATTCATTCCCGGCCCGATATATTTTTTAATGATGTCATTGACAACTAAAGTGGACGAAGCAAGCAAAGTTCCTGAAGCTGTGGACATAAGGGCCGATACCACACTCGCAATGACAACCCCCAATAGACCAGCAGGTAAAGTTACCATCGCTATACTGGTAAATGCATTTTGTGGATCGCCTAAATCAGGAAGGATAATAAAAGCGCACATTCCAATGATACTGATTGCAATCGCATAAAAAACACTATATACCCCCGCTCCAACCGTTCCGCCACGAGAAACAGCTTTCGTTCGTGCGGTGAATAGACGCTGCCAAATATCTTGGCCAACAACTACCCCTAGTGTAAATAATAGGAAATATTGAAAAATTGTCTCTCCGCCAATGTTGCCTAACTCGAAATGTGATGCAGGGAGATTTTCTTTAAGCGAGCCCCACCCTCCTGCCTTAGAGATGCTCATAGGAAGCATGATAAAGAAAATACCGATCGTCATGATGACGAATTGCACGACATCAGTCATGGTGACTGACCACATACCTCCTAGTATTGTATAAAATAAAACGATCCCACCCCCGACTATCATGGAAATCGTTAAATTCCAGCCAGCCAAAACATGTAAAATTGTCCCCATCCCAATCACTTGCGTTACAGTCAGCATGAATGTATAGATAACAGAGACAAGGGCACTGATCAATCTTGTCTGAGAGTTGTAGCGCTTCTCGAGCATTTCACTGATCGTCAATACTTTTAAATTAAATATCTTATTTGTTAAAAACAAACCGATAGCGATAATGCCGAGCCCGATCATCACCACTAGCCAAATACCGGATATCCCAAACTGATAACCTAGCTTTGCTGTTCCTAGAGTAGAAGCACCCCCTAATATCACAGCGGCTAAACAGGATAAATACATAAAATGACCAAGATTACGTCCTGCCACAATGAAATCATCTGCTGTTTTTGCCCGTCTGGACCCAATTACTCCCACAATGATTAAAACAGAAAAATATAGAATCATGATCGATATATCCAAAATATGCATTTACACATCTCCTTTTGGGCTTTTATTGTTCTTATCGCTTTGTAAAGAGGAAAGAAAGGCTTTCACCGTTTCCTTCCTTCTTTACAGTTAAATGAGGAAACTAATTGTTAAGCTGCGTTTCCAAATCTCCGACTCTCTCTTTTTTCTCCAGTTTCGCTTTTTTTGCTAGAGCGATGAGTGTAATGAATTCATAGACAATATTAGCGGCTGCGGCAGCCGTGATTTGTCCGTGATCGTATGATGGTAAAACCTCAACAAGATCGAATCCAACAAAATCTATATTCGTCAAGCCTCTCACCAAGGCTAAAGCATCATCAATGCTGGCACCGGAAACTTCTGGAGTCCCCGTTCCCGGAGCATAGACCGGATCTAAAAAATCAATGTCGAAAGATAAAAACACCGGGCCATTCGCAACACGCTCATGAATGACACTTAGCATCTTTTCGACCCCGATCCGTTTATAATCGTTTGTCGTGTAAACTCCCAAACCTAAATCCCGGGCATCCTGAAGGTCTTCCGGTCCGTACAGACCGCCCCTCATACCAATTTGAAGAGATCGCGAAACATCGATGAGCCCCTCTTCTATTGCGCGACGAAAAACGGTTCCGTGATTATACTTTTGATCAAAATAACTATCCCAAGTGTCGGAGTGGGCATCGAACTGTAGCAAGGCAACTGGTCCATGTTTTTTTACGATCGCACGTAACTCCCCTAGTGTAATGGAATGATCGCCTCCCAATGAAATGGGAATGATCCCTTTTTCAATGACAGGGGTAAGCTCCTCTTCGATTTTTTTATATGTTTCAGAAATATACCCCGGGATGATCGGGACGTCCCCATAATCAATTCCTGAAATATAGTCAAAAATATTAATATCTTGTTCTGGATTATAAGGACGTAAAAGGATTGAAAAATCGCGAATGGCTTCTGGTCCGAATCTCGCACCCGTCCTAAATGATTGCCCGGAATCAAACGGAATTCCCGTAATGACAAAATCCATATTTTCATCTATCTGTTCAACAAATGGGAGCCGCATAAACGTACGCACTCCACAAAAACGGGGTGATTTGAATGAGTCTTTCGGTTGATACTTCATCATGTAACATCCTCCTAAATTTCAATTCCACTATTAATTTTTTCACTCCATTGCAATGTCATACAAACTTCCATCTTATCTAATAGAATGGATATTCATAACACCCTTGTTTGGAAATTCTCTTCTTACCTTTTACATAAGCAAGATTCAGGCCAACTATTTCGCTGCGGTATATAAGGATTTTCGTTATTTTTTTTCATCAAATGATTAAAAACTTAATCATTTTCTTGTTATTTAATTTAATTTTTGATTTTTTAGACTTTTTGATTTATATTTTAATTAAACAGCATCCCAAAACCCAAAGGAGCGAAACGTATGTACGATGAGATGATGGAGGAAGAACTAAATAAGATTATTGAAACATCTAATAATAACATTCTCATTACCGATCAAGATGGAATCATTTTATATTCCAACCCAAAGCTTTGGGAGATTTATGGTATGAAAAGTGACTCTTATATCGGTACCTCCGTATATCAATTAGAAAGCGAGGGCCTTCTCGCACCTTCCATCAATGCGATTGTTTTAAAAGAAAAGAAAGCGAAACGCATAATGCAAGAAACAAAAACGGGTCATGTTGTCATGTCGACTGGCTATCCCATTTTTAATAAGGAAGGACACCTCGTTAGGGTAATCAGCTATGGTCAGGATCAAACCGAGATCCTGCAATTGCAGGATCAATTTGAGCAATTACAACGAAAAGTTAAAGGCTATCAAACGGAAGTCGAGGATTTAAGAGAAAAGGAACTGGATTACCATTATCTGATTGCCAGAAGTAATGAAACGAAGCATATTTTAAAAACGATCCATAATGTTTCAAAAACCGATGCCACGATTCTCTTATTAGGACCTTCCGGGGTTGGGAAAAGCACTTTTGCCCGTGCTGTCCATGACCAAAGCAACCGAAAGAAAGAACCTTTTATCGAAGTGAATTGCAGCACGATACCTGAAAGTTTGTTTGAATCAGAAATATTCGGCTATGAGCCGGGATCATTTACAGGGGCAAATAAGCAAGGGAGGCAAGGCCTGATTGAGCAGGCTGACAGCGGAACTCTTTTCTTAGATGAAATTGGGGAACTCCCACTTGCCATGCAAGCTAAATTACTGAAAGTATTACAGGAAAAAAAGATAAAGCGTATCGGTGGGAAAAAAGAAAACCATATTAATTTCCGCCTTGTTGCAGCAACGAATCAAGATTTGAAGGAGATGGTAAGTCAAGGTAAGTTTAGATTGGACTTATTTTATCGTTTGAATGTGATTCCAATCCAAATTCCGGCATTACATGAACGTAAAGAAGATATCCCTCTCTTAATTCAGCATTACTTACAAAAAACCAATGATAAATACCAGAAATACAAAAAAATCCATCCATCGACTTATGAAGTTTTGACCCATTATCATTGGCCAGGAAATATACGGGAATTAGAAAACTTAATTGAACGGTTAATCCTGACCATCGAAGAGCCAATTATATTTCCCGAACACCTTCCGCAATCCATCACAGGGCAAGTGGAACACCCTGAAGATTCCACCCTCCTAGCAATCGAACAGGAATTTGAAGAGAATTTCGATTTAAAGAAGACAATGGAAAAGGTTGAAAGGCAACTGATTGCAAAAGCATGGAAAAAATGTAAAACCACATACGAAATGGCAGAACATTTGGGCATCAGCCAGCCAACAGTCATCTATAAATTAAAGAAATACAAAAAGTATTTGTAAATTCATCTGGACTGGATTCCCCTGCAAACAATGAAAGGTCCTTAGCCTTTAGTCATAAATGCTATTCAAGCTAAGGGCACTTTTTGAAACCTTATGCCGGCAATTCGAAGTGAATCCCATGAAGATTATCGACCATAATTCCAATAAAAAGGCCATTAAAAAAAATCCAAATTCAAGTTAAATGGGATTCACTATTTCACGTTTCCATATTTTAATGTTACAGCTTACTTTAATTCAAACGGTTGATCGTCAGTGATTCTCCTGCATTATATCCCCCGCTGATAAATGTACAATTACATCATTGAAAAACCATATTGGTATGTTTGGTAATCCCCTAATGTGTTTTTTTTCCATCTTTGGCCGAAATGTAAAAAGGCTCCCATAAAGGAAGCCATTCATTTACTAACCCGACAATCTTGCCAAACATTTTTAGGCATTCAAGCTTTTTTCCAATTTGGAACCGCAAGATTCGCGGATGATCAACTCATCTTCCAGAACGAATTTTTTCTTTTCAATGGTTCCGCCTTTCATTAAGGTCAGCAATAAGTTCGTTGCCTTTTTCCCTATTTCGTATTTAGGCTGGTCAATGGTCGTAATATGCGGATTAAAAATCGATGCTATTTTCAAATTATCAAAACCTACGACAGCAATATCCTCGGGAACGCTCAACCCATGATCCTGGATTGCCTTTACAGCTCCCAGCGCCATTTCATCATTAAAAACAAACACTGCTTCAGGCTTGTTTTCAAGCGATAATAATTTCACCATCTGGTCATAACCTGAGTCAATGCCATAATCCCCTTCCTGGATGTATTCCGGGTTGACTTTCAAGTGATGCTTCTTCATTGCCTGCTGGAAGCCCCCTAGGCGATCCCGGCTAAGAATGATGTTCATAGGCCCTGTTATATGGGCAATCCGTCTATGACCAAGCTTGATTAAATGTTCCGTTACTTTTCTGGCACTGCTTACATTGTCGATCGAAACGGTTGGAATGTCCAGTCCGTCCACGTATTCACATGCCAGTACAATCGGAAATTGATTTGATAGTTTTTCCAGGCTTTCCCTGTTCATTCTAGCAGTAAGGAGTAACGCTCCATCTGCCTGTTTTTTGTATAGCAAATCGATATATTCCTTTTCCCGTTCAATATCGTTCTCCGTATCTCCCAATATAACCTGATAGCCATTTTCTACAGCTGTATGCTCAATGCCCCGAAGCACTTCGGAAAAAAAGGGCCTTGTTATATCCGGAACGACGACCAGAATGATCTTTGTCTCTTTCGTCCTGAACTGACTGGCAATCATGTGGGGCTTGTAATTCATCTCTTCAATCACCTGCAGCACCTTTTGTTTAGTTTCCTCGCTGACTAAATCCGGCTGTCTGAGCACTCTTGAAACGGTTGCAGGAGATACGTTGGCCAATTTCGCCACATCGCTCATTTTCATACTATTATCTCCACCTGCCTATTTCTTTTGTCATTTTCATTAAGTCCATTATAAAGTAATTTAGACTTCATGTTAAAACATCGAATTCTCTAGGCAATGTTTCTTTCAAAACATTCATGGATTTTTTCACGCCCGTTAGTGGTTCCATTGTCAAATCTTCCATTTCGAGAACGATGGGCCCTTCATAACCAATCATTTTAACAATCGTAAAAAACTCCTTCCACCAGCCACTGTCGTGCCCATACCCGAGTGCAACATAATTCCATGATCTACCTGCATATTGGTTCATTGGTTTCACATCAATCAATCCCTGGACGTCATATATCCCTCTTTCCAAGCGGACATCTTTTGCATGAATATGATAAACTGCGCTTCCTAAAGACCTTAAAGCCGCAATGGGGTCGCCGCCCATCCAAAATAAATGACTCGGATCAAAATTCATGCCGATCGTATCACCGACTTCATGCCTCAATTTAAAGAGTGTTTCAGGATTGTAAACTAAATTGCAGCCTAGATTTTCGATGGCAACCTTTCTAACCCCGTTTTGTTTTGCCGTTGTCACAGCTTTTTCCCAATAAGGGAATGCCACTTCATTCCACTGCCAATCAAGCAGCTCAAAGTGTGAGGGCAAAATGGGATGTGTCAGCCAATTTGGCGTCCTGTCACTTGGTCCGCCGCCAGGACACCCCGACATCATGACAACTGTTTCAACACCTAAAAGCCCAGCTAGCTGAAAGGTCTTATTAACAACGGCTTTATGCATGGCTCCTTCATCTGATGGATCAAGCTGATTGCCAGAACAATTCAATGCTGCAATGCTGATCCCCCTTACATTTAATTCATTTAATAATTGCTTTCGTTTTGCCGCATTGCCAAGAAGTCCATCGAGATCAAGATGTGGAGCCTTCGACCAATTGCCGCATCCTAGCTCCAGTGTCTCTATTCCCTGATTCACACACGTATCCAGCATCTCTTCAAATGGCATGTAACCTAAAATATCAGTAACTAAACCAACCTTCATAAGTGCTCCTCCTCTATTAAACTAGCAGCCCTTTGACATCGCTTAGTTCAATTTCAAATTATGTTTTGTTGCTTTCCTTTCAAGGCGACTCCATACAATCATAAAGAATACAGCGGTTAAACCTAATGACCCCGCGAAATAAAATCCTGCAGAAATACCTAAATGGGAAATCAATATTCCTGCAATGAAAGGTCCAGCAAACATACCAATCGCGTAGATTGCTTGATATGCCCCCATGGCCGTTGCCCTTTTTCCAAGGGAAATCGTCTCTACCGCCATTCCTAAAAACAATGGAAAAAGAATACCCAATGAGAATCCATTCAATCCTTGAATCAGAAAAAGCAGCCCTTTTGTTTCTATTAATGGCGTACAAACTGTAAAAATGGCCGTTAGAGCAAAAGCTAGTTTCAGTAACTTCCATTGTCCGAATAATGGTACGAATATTTTCCCGCTAAGCATGGTGGCAATGGCATGAGGAATCATGAATGAAAAGATGACCATGCTGATCTCATCAGTATGGAGCCCAAGCTTTAAAGCAAATGCCGGGGTGAAGCCGAACATTGTCGAGAAGATGATGCCATGTGCGAGAATGGATAGAAATGATACTTTTAAAAGCGCCGGCTCAAGCATGACTGATAACAGTTCTTTCAATTGAATGGGCTCTTTCTGAAAATCCTCTTTTGATTCGTAAATAAAAAGCGAAAGGACGATACCAACGAAACCGATGATTCCGCCTACATAAAATGGTGCGTGCCATCCCCATAGATCGACAATGTATCCGCTGACTACCATTCCAAGCAGCTGTGCCAGAACCACAGCTAACGAGATACTGCCCATCGCTCGGTGAAGATCATATTCTGAAAAGTAGCTGGAAAATAAAATGGTGAACGCTACCCATGTAGCGGCGGCAACGCCAGCTAAAGAGCGAGCCAAAAGGATCCAGCCTAAACTATCTGCCCATGCAAATGTCACGCAGCTCAACGTACTCACGGCCATCCCAAAGATAATAAAAGGCTTTCTTGCTTTTATGAGGTCTGATAGGATTCCGAACGGAAGCCTGAAGAGAAATTGCATCAGCCCATAACTGCCTAACACCATGCCGATAAATGTATAATCCCCTCCAATCATCTCAAGGTAAGGAGACAAAATGGGAATATAAATGAAATTTGAAAACCAAAAAATAAAGGAGAGCACTAAAAACAAAAATCTATTACGTGCGGTATGTAACAAAGTCATTTCAACACTTCCTCTGACCAGCGAGCTATTTTTTCACGGCACCTTAGGTAAAAAGTGAATGTACAAAAAGGTGCCCGCAACATAGTTGGGAACACCTTTCATACTTAAGCCTTTCCACTTGTATTGAACTCTGCCATTTTTCTCTTCACGACGGTGATGATAGCTTCTCTCGCTGGTGTGATGATGGCGCGAGGCTCATATACTGTTCCATCCATGGCCAATACTTCCCGAATGGTTTTTGCCCACACTTGTATGCTTTCGGTATTGACATTTATTTTAGCGTGTCCAAGTTCAATTGCTTTTTTGATTTGGTGCAGCGGTATACCTGAGCCTCCATGTAAGACGAGAGGCACATTCGTCATGTTCGAAATTAATTCCATTTCCTCAAAACCGAGTTTAGGTTCTCCTTGATATGGGCCATGAACAGAACCCAAAGCAGCCGCTAGTGCATCAATTCCCGCTTCTTTTACAATCCTCGTGCAATCATGGGGATCTGCATATTGAACACCGCCCACGAGGCCATCTTCCGTCCCACCGACTGTCCCCACTTCCGCCTCAACGGAAACGCCAATCTTTTGGGCATAGTCGACAACCATTTTGGTGATTTCAATATTTACATCTATTGGATGATGGGAGCCATCGATCATGACTGATGTAAAACCCGCATCTATCGCTTTCTTGCAGCGTTCCACATTCATTCCATGATCAAGATGAAGGGCAACAGGAACAGTAATGTCCATTTCTTCCATAAGGCTTTTTACCATAGCAGCAATCGTTTTAAATCCTCCAAGATAATCAACAAGCCTGTCCGATGCCGCAAGTATGATCGGCGCTCGTTCCTCATTGGCAGCCTGTAAAAACGACTGGGCGAATTCCAGCCCATTAATATTATATTGACCCACAGCATACCTTTCTGCTTTTGCTTTTAAAAGCATCTCACTTATTGATACTAAAGGCATTATTCCATCACCCCCTTATTCCCGAGATTATCAAGACACTCATACATTCTGTAGTGCGAAGTATTTCGAAATAACTTGAATTGTCGTTTCTTTTGCGGTCTTAATGGCTTCTTCAGCATCGAGTTCATAATATTCTGGACGGAACAATTCCACAGAGGCGACGTCAGAATAACCAATTCCCTTCAAGATGGATAATATGCTGTCTAAATCTATGGCACCATGTCCAGGCCATACCCGGTCTTCATCCGTCAAAAAACCAACCGGAAAATCCTCTGTATCATCAATGTGTAAAATGAAGATTTTCTCCCCATCCGCTTTCTTCAAGTCTTCCAAATTGGAACCCATAGCATGGAAGTGAAAACAGTCCAGCACCAGACCAACATTATCACGGTTGACTGCTTCAACGATATCGTATGCCTGACCGAATGTATTCACAGTACATTGCGGATGCCCAACAAATTCTACTGCAATTTTAACGCCAAACGGTTCAGCGATCTCGGAAAGTTCAGCCAATACTTCCACACAGCTGTTTTTAATATCTTCCTTCAATATTTTCGCTTCCGTTACAAGCGGAACCGCCACCACATATTTCACACCCAATTTCTCCGCCATGATCATCATATTCTTAAATTCGGCTATTATCGCCTTATGACCGTCTTCATCGCGGTTATTAAAGAATACGAGCGCATTGAAGGCAAGTGGCTTAATATGATTTGCAATAAAAAATTCGGCCAGTTCTTCAATTGTGTGCTCTTCCAAATACTCAGGCAATTTATCCATGGTACGGATTTCGATATAATCGTAACCGTGTTTTTCACAGTGTTTGAGATCTTTGACCAAATTGGAATTTTCAAGTGTAGTCGCTTGGTTGAAACAAATTTTCATTCTGTCAGCCTCCAATTCTTTCTGCTAAACCCAATCCGTCTCTCATTTTTTGAAGCATAAGCTTACTTGACCAGTCTGCTTTGTCGATCCAAGCAAATACTGCATTTGTCGCGATGCCGTCAAAATTCATTTCTTTCAATTTTTTGAAGATCGTATCAAAGTCAACTTCCGCTTCGCCGATGTTCAAATGCTGGTGGACGGTTGCCTCGACACCTGGAGGATTAACGATATAACGGAGTCCGTTGGACGCTTTATGATTGAATGTATCAGCGAACAAGACATGTTGCAGGCGATCCCCGGCAGAATCGAACATAGGGGCAATATCGCCTTTGCCATCATCATAGAAAAATGTATGTGCTGTTGAATATACAAGGTTGATCCACGGACGATCAAGGGCACGGATCATATCCATAGCTCCCTCATGCGTTTCGATGAAATCGAATGGGTGTGCCTGCAAATTAAGTTTAACGCCTTCCCTTTCAAATACCGGGAGGAGCTCATCCATTGATTTAATGAATTTCTCTTCACAGATAACTTCATTGAATTTAGATCCGTTAAATTCACTATTCATCAAGTCAACATCCAATTCCACTGCCACTTCAATGGCGCGTTTCCAATTACGGACTGCGGCCTGGCGCCGTTCCTCATCAGGACCGGCCCAGTAGTAAAGCGGAAGCAAGGATGATATCTTCACACCTGCGTCGCTGCACCAGCGTTTCAAATTTTTAATCTGTTCCTTATCCACTTTAGGATATTTATAGAATGGACAAAAATCTTCCCTCGGTGACAGTTCGATATATTCATAACCTAGTTCCGCTGTTTTATCGACCATTTCTTTTAATGATAAATTGGCATACATCGTAGGATCCAATGCTAGTTTCATTGTTCTTTCCCCCTATAATTTATTTTTCGTTTCAATGCATAATTACGTTCACTGTACAGTGATTTTTCCCGTATAAAAAACGGGCTTCTCTTCAAGGTCAACGGATTCTTTCTTTCCGGACTCTTGTGCTTTTACACAAGCATCAGCTGTTACCGCAGCAATGTATCCATCCCATGAAGTCGGACCATTCGGCTGACCTGTCTTTATAATGGAATCTATGAAATCCTGTAATTCTATGTCATATGCATTCATAAAACGGTCCTTCCAATCTACCAAGATATCCGTGCTCCGTTTAGCGCCTTTCCTTGTTACGATGCTCGCTGGTTCAGGGAGATATGCAACACCGTCCTCACCAATGACTTCACATTGGATATCATAGCCATATTTACAATTCACGAATACTTCAGCTTGGATGACAATCCCACTCTTCGTTTCCATTATGATAAGTTGGGGATCTTTTAAGTTAGCATACGCGCGGCTCGCTTTCTTCGGGTAAATCACTTGAACTGATTTGTAATCATCGCTGATTAACCAATGCAATACATCAATCTCATGAATCAATGTATCAACGACCGCCATTTGCGTGGTATATTTTTCATCCACTTCTGGATTGCGGTGTACACATCGGACCATAAGCGGCTCGCCAATTTCATTTTTATCAATGGCTTCTTTCAGTTTTACGTAACCGCTATCATAACGTCGCATGAAACCGACTTGCACCAAACGTTTCCCGTGTTTCATTTCCGCTTCTGCAATTCTCCTGCAGCCTTCCGCCGTTGTCGCCAGTGGCTTTTCACAGAACACATATTTACCAGCCTCAATCGCATTCAATACATTTTGCTCATGTGCAGGCCCCCAACTCGTAACAACCACTGCATCGACATTTTCCGAGTTTACCAGTGATTTGTCATCCTGATATACAAGTGCCTCAAGTCCATATTGTTTCACGACCTGCCTTGCCGCCTCTTCATTCACATCGGTTACAGCTACAATCTTCCCTCCGGATAATTTGTCTGTAATTCTTTTAATATGCTCCCGGCCGATTGCACCCGTTCCTATTACACCAAAATTTAATGTCATGATCATATTCCTCCTTTATACGTATCTGGTTTTTAATTTTTCTATAACTCTAAATTATTTTTGTCATTTCCTTAGCAGATTCTTTTCCATGATTGCGGAAGTTCTGTTCAAGCTGTTCAAGTGTAAGTCCTCTCGTTTCCGGTAAATATTTTTTCACAAAGATGATAGCCAAGATGCCTAGAGCGAAAAAGATATAAAATGTGGAAGACAATCCGACCTTATCTAGTAAAACCGGGAATGTTAAGCCGATTAGAAAGTTTACGACCCAAAGGAAAAATACGGTGACACCCATACCGAGCCCACGTACTTGTAGCGGGAAGATCTCTGAAAGCATCAACCAGGTAACAGGAGAAATGGCCCCCTGCTGAAAGGCAAGGAAAGTGACAGTCAAGGACAAAATGATATAGGGAAGGGCAGCCGTCCCTTCAAGAAAGGAGGATAAGAACCCAATCAATAGCAATGTGGTCGTAGTTCCGATCAAACCAGTTAAGAGCATTGGACGGCGCCCGATTTTACCTAGCAGCCAAATACCTAAAAATGTTGCCAAAACAGAAATGATACCGTTTGCAATATTCCCGATCAAAGCTGCTTTTGTCGCAAACCCTGCATCTTTTAAAATTTGGGTACCATAATACATGATAGAATTAACGCCCGTTATTTGCTGAACGATGGCAATACCGATTCCAAGAAAGACGATTCTCCGTATCCATGGGACGGTCAAATCTATAAATGTAGCTTTTTTAACATGGTTCTCTTTTTCGAATGTCGCTTTGATTCCCTGAAATTCTGATTCTGCCTCATCCATTTTACGTATTCTTTTCAAAACCTTCAGGGCCTCTTCATTTTTGTTCTTCGACACAAGCCACCTTGGACTTTCAGGCAACCTGATCATGCCAAAGAAAAGAAGTATGGCGGGAAGAGATGCTATGGCCAGCATGTAACGCCAAACATGTGAACTATCACCCAGCGTTGTCCCAAGAATGGCATTGAAGATGAATGCGAGCAGCTGTCCGCTAACAATCATCAATTCATTTTGGGTGACGATCCGGCCGCGTCGTTCAGCAGGAGACATTTCCGCCAAATAAGTAGGAACGGTTACTGACGCCCCACCTACCGCAAGGCCGAGTAGAAAACGGCAGGCAATCATGACCGTAACATTTGGTGCAAGCGTGCATCCAACAGTGGAAAAGAAAAAAAGTACCGAAAGAAAAAGAATGTTTTTTCGGCGGCCCGCATAATCCGAAAGCCTGCCTCCCAGAAACGCTCCAAGTGCCGCGCCAAAAAGAAGTGAACTGGCAACAAGTCCTTGCGTAAGTGAATTGAGGTTAAGTTGATCCGCTTCGGACATGAACGGCAAGGCACCATTAATGACACCTGTATCATATCCGAACAAGAGACCGCCTAACGTCGAGATAATAATAATCTTGCGTAAGAATGCCATTTGATTTCCATCATTATTCAAATTAATCACTTCTTTCCCGTTTTTAATCTTGAACTAGGAGCAGCCTGTCATTTATATACTTTCGAGCGATTAATGCGTATTCCAATGGATGGGCAACGGAAGGATCTTGTTCCGCCTCTACAACAATCCAGCCTTTATAATGAATTTCCAGTAATGTATGGTAAGCTTCTACAAAGTCAATGCAGCCGTCACCAGGCACGGTGAACATGCCGGCTAAAAAAGCTTCTTGAAATGATTTTCCAGCTTTTCGGCACTGCTCCAGCACGCTATGCCTCACATCCTTGAAATGAACGTGCCCAATGCGGTCGATATGCTTTTGCAGAAGGGACATGCAATCGCCATCCGATACATAAATATGTCCAGTATCATATAACAGTTGCACTTTCTTTTCGGTATTTTCCATAAGGCGGTCAATTTCACTCAGTGTCTGGACGCCTGTCCCCATGTGGTGGTGATACACCAGTTTTAAGTTGTACAGTCCTGCAATATCCCCGAGCCGATTCAGGCCCGTACACAATATTCCCCATTCTTCATCAGTAAAGTGGGGCTTTTCCTTAAATACATCGTACCTTTCGCCTTGAATACTGTAAGTCTGTTCGGATACTACCGCTACATCTCCATTGACAGCCTTTAAATATTTGCAGTGTTCATGGAAATCCCGTTCTGCTTTGTCGATGCCATCACGGATGATGAAACTGCTGAACCACTGACCGGCTATTTTTAAGTTCCGAAGCTTCAGCTCTTTATTCAGGACCGCCGGTTCAGGGAAGAATCCTCCTACTTCGGTCCCCTGGAATCCTGCCACGACAATATCGCTTAAAAGGTGGGATAAGGTGTTTTCAGCTCCGATTTCCGGAATGTCATCATTACGCCAGCCAATTGGGGCAATCCCCCAAGAAATCTCCTCCATTTTCCAACTTCCCCCTTTTAATATTGTTTGGCCTTTTTTAATTTCTCCTGTCTCGCTTCATATGCCCTTTGTATACTTTTCCGTTCCGAGACCTCTGCCACGCCAACATTCCACCAGGAGTCATAACCATCCGTCATCGTTTTCGGCAGAACCTTCATTTCTATTAATGTAGATGCCGTTTGTTTCTTTGCATCCTCCAATGCAGCCTTCAGCTCATCGACAGTATTGGCCCGATAAGTTTTGGCTCCATACCCTTCCGCCACTTTTGCGTAATCAATATTCATGATTTGGTTATCATGTGTTCTGAACTCACAGAAATATGTTCCGCTGCCATTCTCCATTTGCAGATTATTGATGCAGCCAAATCCAGAATTATCAAACAAGAGAATGTTGATTTTATGATTATATTGAATGGCTGTGATCAATTCCGAATGAAGCATCAGAAAACTGCCGTCCCCTACCATTGCATAGACTTCCCGGTCTGGATGAGCAAGCTTGGCTCCTAAAGTTCCTGCAATTTCGTAGCCCATGCAGGAGAAACCATATTCAAGATGGTACGTGTTTGGCACGCTTGAATGCCAGAGGCGCTGCAAGTCACCCGGAAGTGATCCGGCTGAACCGACCACCACACTTTCCGGATCGACCGTATCGTTTATTGCGATCATCGCAGTTGATTGGGCCAATTCAGTTTTCAATGCATCCGAGTATTCATTCAAGACTTCCTGTGAAAACTGGTCTTTGATTTCAGGCTTGAAATTTTCACGGCTGAAAGTGACTGTACTTAAGCGGGTCCGTTCGGAAAGCCACTCCGCCTTCCAATCTCCAAGCATTTCCCCATATTCAGTTTCATAGCCCACTAGTAACGCTTCAAGGTTTTCAAGCGCCACTTTTGCATCGGCGACGACCTGAAATCCATCTAATTTATAGGTTTGAAGGCGGCTGACGTTAATGTTCAAAAACTTTGTCCTTTCAAAATCAAATGCAGTTTTGGAAGAAGTCGTAAAGTCCGTATAGCGGGTCCCTACACCAATAACGAGATCTGCTTGGCGGGCAGCCTTATTAGCAGCCATCGTACCGAGAATGCCGACACCGCCCAAATTCTTAGGAAAAGCGGATTCCACCGTCGATTTACCTGCCTGTGTTTCCACAAGTGGAATGTTATGCTTTTCCGCCAGCTTCATCAAAATATCCCGAGCTCCGGAATATCTTGCTCCGCCACCGACGATGATGATCGGCTTCTTACTTGCTCTAATTCTCTCGGCTGCTCCTTGCAGTTCCCGTTCAACCGGAGCTTTCCGATCTAAATAATGGACGCGCTTTTCAAAAAAATGTTCATCGAAATCGAATGCTTCCCCTTCTACATCCTGTGAGATGCATATCGTCGCTGGGCCGGCTTTCCCGGGATCGGTCATCACCTCGAAGGCCCGGATCAGGCTGGACATGAGCTGCTCAGGGCGAGTGACGCGATCCCAATATCTTGATACTGCAAGAAAAGCGTCATTTGTGGTAATGGCCGTACTATGCTCATGCTCAAGTTGCTGAAGAACCGGATCCGGCTGACGTGTCGCAAATGTATCAGCAGGAAGTAGGAGGACAGGAATATTGTTGGCAAGTGCAGTCCCCGCCGCAGCTATCAAGTTTGCCGAGCCTGGCCCGGCAGATGTAGTGACTGCATAAATTTTCCTTCGGAGCATTTCCCGGCTGTAGGCAATTGCTGCGTGAGCCATCCCTTGCTCATTCTTTCCTTGAATCACTTTCAAGTGCCCAGCGTCCTGTTCGAGTGCCTGACCGATACCAACGACATTCCCATGGCCGAATACATTAAATACTCCTTCTACAAAAGGAGACTCCTCACCATCAACATGAATGTACTGCTGATTTAAAAACTTGATTAAAGCCTGGGCTGTCGTCAACCTAACTGTTCCCATCTTCTTTTCCCCCCTCTATGTAGATAAATTCCTTACACGCGTTCGGCAATCAACCCCTCGATTTCTTCTGCTAGGGGCATTGCCTCTGATGAGCTGTGCTTGCTTACTACTATGGAAGCGGAAGCACTGCCAAACTTCAAAGCGCTTTCAATCCCTTTGCCGCTCACTAACGCATATAAGAAAGCGGAAGCATATGAATCTCCTGCGCCGAATGTTTTCAATACTTTCGTTTTATAGGACTTCGCTGTAAAAACTGCCCCTGATTTTGCATAGGCACATGAACCCTCAACACCGTGTTTGATTACCACCAGGTCTGCGGAATGTTTAAACAAGTAACGAATGGTTTCTTCATTTGTACCTTTTCCGGTATTTTCCATAACATCATATTCATCACGCGTACCAATCAAAATGTCTGATTGCTCTGCGACTAACGAATAGTAAACGGACGTTTCTTCAATGGAATTCCATGTATAAGGACGGTAATCCAATTCAAATACCACTTTTACATCATTTCTCTTCGCAAGGCTGACAGCTTTTAAAACTGCCTCACGTGATGGGCTTTTTGCTAAAGCCGTCCCTGAAACCAATAGGATCTTTGATTTTTTGATATATTCTTCATCCAGTTCCGAAGGTGCTAAATGAAGGTCGGCTACATTATCCCGATACATCAGGATACTGCATTCTTCAGGGCTTTTAATTTCCGTGAAGGCAAGACCCGTTTTATGTCCTTCTTGATCGATTATCATATTCGAAGTATCAACACCCGCCTCACGCATATAAGATTCGATGAAACGGCCGTGCTGGTCATCGGCAAGCTTACCGATAAATCCGACTTTCAAGCCTAATTTTGCACTTCCGATTGCAACATTGGCAGGTGAACCGCCCACATATTTTGTGAATGTCATGGTCTCTTCCATCGGACGGTTATATTCATTGGCATTCAAGTCGATGCAGGCCCGGCCAATGGCAATCAAGTCAAATTCCTTATCGATATTAAAAGTATAGTTCATCAGGTTAACAGCTCCTTTTCCTTTAACGACTCAGGATCCACTCATGATCGGGATCATTGTAGAATTTCCATGTCCTTGCCGGACCGGCCATGACATTCAAGTAATAGGATTCATAACCGTCTGGCACCCCTACCGGATGATAACCGGCCGGTACAAGTACGACATCTCCATTTTCGACTGACATGGTCTCATCGATTGAACGGTCATCTGTATATACTCGCTGAAAGACGAAGCCCTGAGACGGATTCATTTCATGATAATAGGACTCTTCCAATAATGACTCATTTGGTAAATTATCCTGATCATGTTTATGCGGAGGATAGCTCGACCAGTTTCCGCTTTCTGTATATACTTCAACAACGAGAAGGCTATTCGCATACGGAGCTGAATCCGGTAATATATTATGGACCATCCGCTTATTGCTCAAAATGCCCCTATGTTCAACCTCAACATCTTCCGCTTTAATCCATTTAGTCGGAAGTTGCTTATCGGAAGGCGAATAACACAGCGCCACTCTGGCCTCGGTTATCGCTTCCAATCCAAAACCCCTATTATTTGACACGTAAATGCTATCAGTCGGCACTTTATCAAATACACTATCTCTTGTGCCCAAATCATGGTATACATTTTCGCCTACAGTCACATTGATTTTTCCAGTAAGAGCGACAATGCAGCATTCTTTTTTGATTAATAATTCCGAATATTCAGTACCCTGAGCCAACTCCACTATTTTGAATTCTACATATTCTAAAGGAGAATTTCCTTTCGTAACTGATTGAACGATTGTAACACCTTCAGCGACCTCTTGTTTTTCCGGCTTTTGAAGCAGTTTACTCATATGTACCTCCTTGGTTTTTCAAAAAAATCCGGCCCGTATCCAAACGGGCCATCTTGCAATGTCTTTTTCGTTCACTTATTTCACGTAGCGTGCAGTCACCATTTTTTTACGTGTATAGAACTCAACACCGTCGGTTCCATTTGCATGAAGATCACCATAAAATGAATCTTTATATCCAGAGAATGGGAAGAATGCCATCGGTGCAGGAACACCCACGTTTATGCCCAGCATCCCGGCATGGATCGTTTCACGGAATTGGCGTACATCAGCTGCACTGTCCGTATATAAGCAAGCCCCGTTTGCCAGTGCTGAAGCATTGGCAATCTCAATGGCTTCCGTTAAATCTTTAGCACGGACAACGGAGAGCACTGGTGCAAAAATTTCATCTTGCCAGATTTTCATTTCCTGTGTCACATGATCAAAAATCGTAGCTCCGAGGTAATATCCATTGCCGCTTGCTGCCTCGTCTTTACGTCCATCGCGTACAAGGGTCGCACCTTGAGCTATACCTGATTCGATGTAATCAATAGTCCTCCTTTTAGCTCCTTCCCGGATTACAGGTCCTAGAAAAACGCCGTCATCCAGACCATTCCCGATCGTAATGGCATCAGCTGCCCGTTTCAATTTTTCAACTAGCTCGTCCGCTACGCTTTCTTCTACGACAACAACCGCAGCGGCCATACAACGCTCACCGGCCGACCCAAAAGCCGCACTTGTAATTTCCTTGGCCGTCATATCGAGATTGGCATCTTTCAAGACAATCGAGTGATTCTTCGCTCCCGCAAGAGCCTGGACGCGCTTCAAGTTAGCCGTGCCTGTTTTATACACATATTCTGCCACTGGCTGTGAACCGACGAAGGAGATAGCTTTCACATCTTCATGCTCCAGAAGCCCATTAACCACGTCATGTGCTCCATTGACAATGTTCAGTACTCCTTTAGGAAGACCTGCTTCCTCAAACAGTTCCACAATGCGTGCTGCAAGCAAAGGTGTACGTTCAGATGGCTTTAACACGAATGTATTGCCACATGCGATCGCAAGCGGGAACATCCAGCAAGGAACCATCATTGGAAAGTTAAAAGGGGTAATACCGCCGATTACACCAATTGGGTAACGGTACATACCCGATTCAATGTTTGTCGCGATATCCGGAAGCTGTTTTCCCATCATCAGCGTAGGTGCACCCGCCGCAAACTCGACGCACTCAATGCCACGCTGTACTTCACCCATCGATTCCGATAAGCTTTTACCATTTTCGATAGTGACCAGTTTAGCAAGTTCTTCCCAATTTTCCACAAGCAGCTGCTGATACTTGAACAATATGCGAGCCCGTTTCGGGACAGCAACCTGGGACCATTTTTTAAATGCCTCATCCGCCACTTGGACCGCATTATCCACATCTTCCCTAGAGGAAAGTGGCACCTCGGCAATTGCCTCACCAGTTGCAGGGTTGAACACGATTTCCGTTTCCTTGGAAGCGGATTCAATCCACTCACCATTTATATAATTTTTTAATTTTTTCACCTCATGTGTTACTGAAGACATGTTTTTTCCTCCTTAAAATAAAGTATTTTGTTAGATCATCGAGCCAGTATAACCATCGCCATCAATGAAATCGATTTCATTTGACTATGGAAGAAATCCATCCATGTTTCTTTTTAGAATCAACCAATCAATTTTCTAGCTCAATCCAAAACTTATAATTTACTAATGAAATCGATTTCATTTCTTTAAGAGGTCCACCTTAAGAAAAATAAGGACCAATCCACTCCCCCTTCAGTTATAGCTTGTACATAACCTTGATTCGGGATGAAATCGATTTCATTTACTTTATAAGGAAATACTACAATGAAAAATTTTCCCTGTAAACACTTTTTTTGCATTTTTTATAATATTCACTCTTCTTCACGTTTCAAAACATTGATAAATATGGAAATGTGCTTGAATATTTAATGAAAAACATCTTCAGCGGTTCTTGAAAATCTTACCAATACTTTATCGATATCGGTAGTGGTATTTTTGGTATATTAATATTTCTAAACTCAATTGACTTTATCATAGGAATTCCAGCTAACCTAAGAATAACATCCCTATTCATTTCATATATGTAAATTTTAAAGACTACCTTCTGCTCCCCTTTTCTTTACATTACCATGAATGTCTCCTTTTTAATGAAAATAAAAGATATTTTACTATATCAACAGACTTGGGATTACATAACCTTTCCCGAGATAATTTCATCAACAAAAAGAGGCACCCATAATGGGAGCCTGAATTTTAGTGAAGGTAAGCTATTATATGTGAATGTTAACCATTCCGTATCCTTATGCTAACAAGATGATGGAGAAATGGGATATTCCACCCATTTACTTATTTATACGGAATTTAAAACAGGCTAGCTTAAGTCCAGTTATTTCACTGCCTTTTTGATTGCCTTCACTTCATATAATGATCCTTCCGAACTGACGATATATTCAGGCTTTGGTTTCCCTAGGTTTGCTTTATGGCCTGCGATATGGGCTTCACTCTTTTCCCACTGCTTCCAATGCTCCTCCGACTCCCAATTGATCATAATGATGACCTCTTCATCCCCGCGTCGCACTTTTTTCACCATTACACTTAAATCGATGAACCCTTCCTGCTTTTCTATGATTCCTTCCCCATTGAACCGTTTTACTACTTGTTCTGCATTACCTTCTTTTACCACCATTTTTCTCATCTGAACGAACAATACGAACAACTCCAATCGATATACTTATAATGAATCATTTCATTCGATAACGATTCTCATTGTCAATTAATGAGACTTCTACTTAAGTGCACTACTTAAAAACAAAATAAAAAATGGATCAGGAAGTTTTGCATATCTTCCAGATCCATTTTTTAATGTCACTCACCTTTTATCTTTAAGACTTTTGGGAACATAGTCATTCAGTTTGTTAAATAAAGAAGTAATGTAGGAGCTGAGTTCGAATCGATCCTCCTGAACAAATTCAACTAAAGACACTCCATTCTTTTTCATATCTTTTCCCCCTTTTAGTTTTTGTCCCGGTGCAAAACTTTTCTGCCACTAATACCTTTGAATCCCGCCATTAGCGCACTTACATACTTCTCTCCATCGTTTTCTTTATTTGATTATACAAGAAAGCGCTTACAATGTAAATTATTATAATACTATAGATTGCTATTTACTGAGTATGTTTCAGATAAATGAAGTTTTCTCTTCATATTTATGGTTAGCAAGCTGTGCTGGCTTTTCAGTGTACGTTCCATATCATAACTACTTGTCTTGTTCACAGAGAATGAAATTTCAGGAAATGCCCTTCAATATCTCAGTTAACCGTAGGAACTCTTCCTTATCACGATTTCTTAATGAGTCATCGATTTCTTTTTCGATTTGTGCTTTCCGGTAATCAGCAAGGGCCTTTTTTAAAACCATTTCAGCCATCTCTTCAGGTTCAAGCGATGTTCCTGGCAATTGCTTCTCCATACGAAACCAACTCCTTAACCTTTTTTCTATTATACTAAATAACTTGGAGATTATTATTATTTATTAAAATCTTATCCTTTCCTCTTTTTCATTTCCTTAACCACATGATTTCCACTTTGCCACTCTTCTATACATGAAAATTCTAAATATTCCGATTTAATTTCTCCTCATTCATTTTATTTCACTTTAGTCATTTTATCCGGGAAGATCGGATCGTTCATTTCCATTACTTTAGAATTAATTATATTCCATTACAGGTGATGAGAGCTAAGTTATTCGCTTCATTTTTTCAGAAAAGTCAGAATTATATTGACCAGTATGGATAAGCCCTCTAAAATAGTCTAAATAATCCAGTTTTTCACTTATATTCCTTAACCATCATTTTTGTTCATTTCGGCTTTATTTATTGTTGAAGACAGTTTTGATGAAAAACTTAGCATTAAAGGAGCATTTACCATGAAAAAAAGTCGAGTTCTTTTCGCTAGTTTAGCTGGTTCCGTTATTGAGTGGTACGATTTCTATTTATACGGGACAGCAACGGGCCTGGTTTTTACAACTCTATTCTTTCCCAATCATGATCCTGCGATTTCACTTCTTCTCGCCTTTGTCACATTCGGGGCTGGTTACGCAGCCCGTCCAATCGGAAGCATCCTGTTCGGTCATATGGGTGATCGCATCGGACGGAAGGCAGCGCTTATGTTCACCCTTATTGGTATGGGAGGGAGTTCAATGCTAATCGGCGTTCTGCCCACTTATGCCCAGGTTGGGTTGGCCGCCCCCGCCATCTTGGTGGTGCTGAGGTTGATTCAAGGAATTTCCTTGGGAGGTGAATGGGGAGGAGCCATCCTATTGGCAACGGAATCTGCTCCTAAAGGTGTCCGTGGGTTATATGGATCCATTCCCCAACTAGGGGTCCCCATCGGCTTGGTTGCCGGTTCGTTCAGCCTAACCCTCATCAGTTCCTTGACAACCGATGCCCAATTTTTATCTTGGGGTTGGCGGATCCCATTCCTTTTAAGCGGTGTACTGATCGGATTGGCAATCTGGGTAAGGAGCGGCATTGAAGAAACACCGGAATTCCAGCAGCAGAAGGATAGCGGCGATCTTGCGAAAGTTCCCATTATTGAAACGTTGAAACACGATTGGAGAAGTGTGCTGCAAGTGATCGGACTAAAAATTGGGGACGGGTTCTTCAATGTATTCATCATGTCCTATGTTCTCGTCTTTACTACACTGTATTTTGGTTATTCCCAAGATTCAGCCCTTACCGGTTTAACGATTGGCTGCGCTACGATGCTGATTACCATTCCTGTAATTGGTTACATTTCAGATTTTATCGACCGAAAAATCATCTATTTTGGGGGCCTGACTCTCCTTTTCGTCTTGGCCATCCCATATTTCACAATGATTGGGCGTGGGGTCGGCTGGTTCTACATTATGCAGGCTGTTGTACTCGGTGTCATCTGGGGAGCCATTTTTTCTACACAAGGGACATTATTCTCGGAGCTCTTTCCAGCCAAGGTCCGTTATACTGGATTATCTGTCGGTTATCAGGTCGCGGCAGCCATTGCAGGTTTCGGTCCGCTCATCTGGACCACCATGGCTGAATCATATGGCCCATCCCCTTTGGTATTTGGCGGATTCATGATGGCAGGTCTCGCAATTTCCCTGGCGCTTTGTATATTATCACCGCATTTCAGCAAAAGGAAAGAAAAGGATCAAACACTCAAACCACATGAGCTAGATTTGAACTGAGTCTAAGATCTCTGGCATGAGTAATAACAGAGGCTGCCACGTCCTATCACTCGGACAAGCGGCCTCTGTTTTTTTAGAATGCATATACCTCTCTATACTTGTTTACTTCCTACAATCTCCAAAAGATCAGTGAGCGACCGGATTTCATAGGTGGGCTTGATTCCAAGATAATTATCCTTTTGATGTGGATTGTACCAACATGTATCCATACCATAATTCAAGCCGCCCTGTATATCTGATGTCAAGGAGTCACCCACTATTAAAGCTTTCGATCTATCTGTGATCTTCAACTTGGAAAATGCATAATCAAAAATCCCTCTATCAGGCTTCTGAAACCCAGCCTCTTGGGAAATTATCAAAGTCTCAAAGGTATTGCAAAGGGCTGACCCGCCGATTCTTGCTTTCTGCACTGCCGAGAAGCCATTTGTTATGATAGCAAGCCGGCATCCCCCAAGCTTCTCGCAAACCTCTAAAGCCCCGGGCAGAAGATGTATCTCCTTTCCCAAATGTCCTAGGTACGCACGGCTGAACGCATCCGCATCGATATCAAGCCCGTGCTTCAGGAACAACTGCTTGAACCTTTCCACACCCAGATTTGTTAAATCTATAAGCCCCAGTTCCAAATCCCTCCATAATACCTTACTGATTTCTTGGTAGCTTCCCGCATAATCCTCCACCCCTGTGGGTAAACCGAACTCTAAAAAGGCTTCATGCAGTGCTTTTTTTTCCGATATTCCAAAGTCTAGCAATGTATCATCCACATCAAATAAGATAATCTCGTATTTCATCGCTACCCCCATAATCATTTTAGTCCAACATTAACACATTTCCTTTAATTACGTATGGAAAATATAATACTGCAAGCTTGGAAAACTACAAAAAGGATAGCTTCAAAGGCTATCCTTTTTGTTTGGTTCTTTATAGATAATGCTCCCAGTTCTTTATCGATAGTCATGGAAGATAAGGCGAATAAGACTTTTTCACTATAAAATGCTTCCTTTTATCAAGAAGTGATTATTCGCTTAACCGGTTCTTCTTCCTGAATCGTTTGTTGGTCTTTTCTTGTGAAAGCACTGACAGCCAGCATGACGATAAGGTTAAAGGTAATGGCGACGATTCCTATATCAATATCCTGAATGAAATGTGGTGCCTTTGGTAATAAAGTGGCCATTGTTGCCTCCGCCAGCGTAAAGTAAGCTACCAACACCACCCCTAAAATCATCCCTGCAGAGGCCCCCGCTTTACTTACCGGATTTCTCTTAAGCAAGCTGAATACTAATGGAGGGAAAAGTTGCAGGACAAAACTGTAAGCCATGGTCAGTAACGCAATCATCGTATTGCCACCATAGAATGTAAAGATCAAGGAGACTAGTGACACGATAGGAACGAATATACGGGTCAGTTTGGCAAGCTGTTCATTCGATGTGTCAGGCTTAACCGCTTTGTAAATATTCTTTGATAAAATCGTGGCTGCCGTCAAAATTAACATCGAACACGGTACGAGGGCTGCAAGCATTCCCGCTGCTCCTACAACGCCAACAATCCAAGGAGGGAAAGCATCTTTCGCGATTTTAAATAAGGCAAGGTCCGTATCGCCGCCTTGTAAATTCGGTATCTGTAAAACCGCCGTAAAACCGATAAAAAGAATGAAAACCAGAATGATTTGATACAGAGGTAAAATGGCAGAGTTTTTCCTCAGAGCTGATTCATTTTGGGAAGATAAACTCGCTCCAAAGCAATGCGGCCACATATATTGGCCCAATGCGATGGTCAGGCAAAGGGAAATATACCAAGAGATGCTCAGCCCTTCATCAGGAAGCAATAAGAATCCCGGTTTTGTTGCTTCTAGGGTTTCGAACATCGGTTGTACTCCGCCGAAGTAATGTATGGGCAAATATATGCCCAAAAACACGATTACGACAAGAATGAGGATATCTTTCAATACTGCCGTCCACGCCGAACCGTGAATTCCTGACACATATACAAAAACAGTTACGCAGAGCATTCCGATCCAAACAGCAACCGTTGGGGGAATCAATCCATATGATGCTTCGGAAACAATGATCTGAAAGCCTTTTAATTGTAATACGATATAAGGAATCATTGATAGGACTCCTATAACAGCAACCAGAAGTCCCAATGACTTACTATTATACTTTTTTGTAAAAAAGTCAGATTGCGTCAGCACATTATGTTTTTTCGCATAGCGCCAAATTGGGGGTAAAATCCAGAAAGGAACGATGTAAGTAAGAGCGCAAAATATATAGATAGTGGGACCGCCCATACGGTATGCCGCTCCGCTGGCTCCTAGAAACACAAAAGTCGAAAACATCTCTCCTGCCATCAGAACGAACATGATTAAAGAACCGAAGTTCCTCCCCCCGACCGCCCACTGGTCAAGCTTCATTTCGCGCCCCTTTTTTGCGCGGATACCTAAGTAAAAAGCCAAAGCAAGAGTCATGGTGATGATTAATATGGAACTGTTCATTTATTCTCCTCCTGTCTATCACAGATCACACTGCTAATATAAAGACAGATGGATGTCAAAATAAGCCATGCTGTGGCCCAAAAGATGATGAAAGGCAACCCGAATATATATGGCTCCACACGGTTAACCACAGATAATGAGCCAATTGCGGGTATGACGCTGAGCAGCACAATGATTTTCTTCAAATTGAAGTCCCCCTCTTAATAAATCTGTTAATGAAACGGCCTGTGAAAGCGCTTAAAAAATGGGTCATGCAAATCTTGTTCTTAACCACCTTCACACTGGCAGTAGCTTCACTACTAACCTCAAAAAAGAAATAATAATGCCAATTTTCAAACTACTATTACCAATTTCTCTCTAATTAAGGTTGCAGATAGATTCCAGTGTAATCACCTTTTCTTTGGCTTACAATAACATAAGAGGCAAAATTCCGCCTAACATTTTCGGTCATCCCTTAACCCTGGAATCTATTATAATGGATGAACTTTCCCCCCCTTCATATTATTATTTGCAAGAGTTATGCCAATTGCTTTTATTCATAACGATTCACCCTTTAACCCTATTAATACTAGTGATTTTAGAATTCTAAGGCTTTTATTAAACCTAACAATTTGTTTTTTTATTATTGAGCATCTGTTTCTTGAGTTTTAATCACCTCAACTGAACTGTTTTTAACTCATAAAACAGGTGACAATGTTGAAAACCAAACATAAGGAAGTCTCTCCTCCCTGCTTTTATAAGCATTTTTCACTTGGGGATGATTGGCAATAGAATGCTAGAAGGAAATTCCTTGCTATGATAAATCGTTTGTCTGGCCCTTTTTGTTTCACTGCTTTCGATCATAGATTTCCCTGTATTCGGATTGGGGGCATACTGTGGAAAACTGCTTGATGAAATTTCAAGCAAGATCCGATGACCCGGAAGAAAGACATTGCTTGTAGCCCACAAGTTAATTTCGTATTCAACGATTTCCCCATTCAATTCTTTTTCAGCTCGATGGCCATTCCGGTATTTTGCATTGACGATTCCCTCGGTTAAAATAATCGCTTTACCATCGGGTGATTCATCCACAAGCTTTGCAGTAAAATCAGTGTCCGCTGCATCAGTTGATGCAAACAACTTCACTTTAACCGGACCTGTTACTTCAAGCGCTTCTTTCAATGGCTCTGAAGTATAAACGAGCACGTCGTCCCGCTTTTCGATTTCGCTTTGATCATATGGACCCATTGTAAGTGGGCCGGAAAAAAGTGTAGCTCCACCTTTTGTCGGTACAGGGTTTAGGGGATCATATATATATGAATCCGTCTTTTCTCCCTCCTGCTCCTCTCTGCTTAAGCGCCCATCACCTGTTTTCGTATTCGCTTTTCCCTTACTGTGCAAATAATAACTCGTATATTCAGTACGTTCAAGCGGCCATTCATTTTCATCACGCCATACATTAATCCCCATTACAAATATTTTCACCGGCGGTTCCTTCTCAATACCATTATCGATACCTTTCAGCCAGTGATTAAACCAGCGAATATGAAGGGCGGTAATATCTTCATCAAGGTTAATCCAATCCCCAGACGCGTGCACTCCAAAGAAGCGTTCACCCTGGATCGAGGAAAAAAGACCATGGCTCCATGGTCCAACAATCAGTTTTTGAATATTGCTTAGTTGGCCATTCACTTTGTTCATTTCCACGTAATTTTCCAGGGTAGGGCCGATAAAACAATCATACCAACCGCCCAAATGAAAAGCAGGAAGCTGTATCCTATCAAATTTCCCAGTAATACTTGAATTCTGCCAATAAATTTCGTCTTCGATTGGGTGATTCAAATGTTCTAAGAAAAAATTACCTTCGTCCAGAACCTTTAATGGCGGCCAATCATTAATAGGTGCATATGCATATAATTCCTCAATATTGTTGAGGGAGTCAGCAAGCTTACGAAAAGCCGAAGTTCTTTCCTTATTTTCTTCATACTTCCGCTTCAGCAAATCGGGTACAATCGATTCCAATGTCCACGTTTCAAAAAGTCCTAGAGCAAAAGCTCCATTACGATAAACCGTTCCATTTCTTTGGTCATTCAGCGTCATTGCCGGAAAAATGGCGATTAAGTGTGGAGGTTTTTTTTCCGCTGCAAGCAGCTGCGTGTATCCATAATAGGATAGGCCAAACATGCCCACTTTCCCTGTGGAATACGAGAGTGAAGCCGCCCATTCCACTGTGTCGTATCCGTCATCCGCTTCCTGGCTGAATGGCTTGAATTCCCCTTCGGACTGAAAGCGTCCTCTCACATCCTGAATGATGACAACGAATCCATTTTCAACAAGACGATTGGTGTCCAAATAACGATGGGAGTAATACGGTAAGTCCTTACTGTATGGAAGCCTGGTCAATAAAACCGGAAACTGCCCAGTCAAATTAGGTCTGTATACATCCGCATAAAGTACGGTGCCATCCCTCATGGTGCATGGGACATTTTTTTCGACAATCATTTCAACTTTTTTCATCAAGACCGCTCCTCTTAGCTATACCATTGATTTGAGTACTTTTGACTGTGTATTAATGATTACCACTCCGTGTTCCTTGTTCGTAAATATTAAGAGACCAAGGGCTTTTCTTTCCAAGCCTTGGCCTCTTAATTTTGTATAAACGATTGGCTTAACACTTGGCAGCATCATTATATTCGGATCACCATTCAATAAATATTGAACGATCCCCATCAATTCAAATCAGACCTTGGATAAAATGATTGACTCGATGATTTCCGTTACCCTGTCCCCCACTTCGGAAGTGGATGCCGTGCCCTGCATATCGGGCGTGAGCACCCGGGCTTCCAGCAACAGTTGCTCAATCGCATCAAGAACAATCTTACCATGTGATTCATAGCCAAAAAAGTCGAGCATCTGGCTTGCTGACCAAATGGAGGCAAGCGGGTTTCCAATGCCTTTGCCGGCAATGTCAGGAGCTGAGCCGTGAATTGGTTCGAACATCGATGGAAATTCCCTTTCAGGATTAATATTGGCACCGGCAGCCAGGCCGATTCCTCCAGCAAGCGCAGCCCCCAAGTCTGTTAAAATATCACCGAACAGGTTCGAAGTGACAACGACTTCAAAGCGCTTCGGGTCTTTGATCATCAGCATTGCCGCTGCATCGACTAGATATGAAGCAGTTTCGACTTCAGGATATTCCCTTCTGACCTCTTCGAATACTTGATCCCAGAAAACCATCGAATAATTCAGGGCATTTGCTTTAGAAATGCTCGTGAGCGATCTGCCTTCTTTTTTCGCGGTTTCAAAAGCAAAACGGATGATCCTTTCCGTCCCTTTACGGGAAAACACACCGTTTTGCAGAACAACTTCATGTTCCTGCCCTTTAAACAGCCAGTCTCCTGCGCCTGAATATTCACCTTCACTGTTTTCGCGGATGAACAGCATATCAATATCTTCACGTTTCACATCAACGAGAGGCAAGTGAGCCCCTTTTAACAATGTCACGGGCCGGATATTGACATACTGATCAAAGCTTTTACGGATTTTCAATAATAGCTCCCATAGTGAAATATGGTCTGGAACGCCCGGAAACCCGACCGCACCTAAATAAATTGCGTCAAAAGCTTTTAGCTTATCGATTCCATCATCATCCATCATTCTACCATTTTCGGCATAAAATTCGCAGCCCCATGGGAAGTATGTGAAATCCAATTGAAAACCTGAATCCAGTTCAGCCACTTTTTTTAATACCTTTATTCCTTCATTAATCACTTCAGGGCCAATGCCATCTCCTGCGATGACCGCAATTTTGAATTGTTTCATAAATGCTCTCCTCGATTTCAGTCTTGATTCCAAACGATCAATTTCATTTCGGTCATTTCTTCCACAGCGTATTTAATGCCTTCACGGCCAGTCCCGCTTTCTTTTACTCCGCCATATGGCATTTGATCGACACGATAGGTAGGCACATCATTGATGATCACACCGCCTACATGCAATTCCCGTGAAGCATACAATGCGTTTTTCACATTGTTCGTGTATATACCGGCCTGCAAACCAAAGCGGGAATCATTCACTTGATCGATCGCTTCCCTCACTGAACCCACTTTATTGACAATGACAACCGGAGCAAATGCTTCCTGGCAAGAAACTTTTAGCGTATGATCCGCTTCTGTAATGATTGTAGGTTCAAGAATGTCACCCTGCAATTTCCCCCCTGCAGCAATCGTTGCCTTACTGCCTTTAGTTTCCTCAATCCAGCCCAATACACGGGCCGCTTCCCCTTTGGAGATTAGGGAGGAAATATACGTATTCGGGTCTAATGGATTGCCAATTATAAGTTTTTTGGCCGCTGAAGTGAATTTTTCGACAAACTCTTCATACACTTCTTCATGTGCATATACACGTTGCAATGAAATACATACTTGCCCTTGATTGGAGAAGGCACCCATGATGCAACGATCGATAATTTTATCGATATCTATATCTTTATCAATGATTAAAGCCGAGTTCGAGCCAAGTTCAAGTGTGGTCTTTTTCAGCCCCGCTTTGTTGCGGATCCCGATTCCAACACTTGGGCTGCCTGTGAATGTGATCATGCTTACCCGATCGTTTTCTACAATCGCTTCCCCGACCGTGCTGCCCGGACCCGTCACTACATTTAATACGCCAGCCGGCAGACCCGCCTTTTCAAAAATTTCTGCGATGAAAAGTGCCGAGAGCGGAGTTTGCGAAGCTGGCTTCAACACAATGGTGTTCCCCGCAGCTATTGCCGGTCCGACTTTATGCGCCACTAAGTTCATCGGGAAGTTAAACGGGGTGATGGCTCCAATGACCCCGATCGGCTCTCTTAACGTGTATCCGATTCGGCCAACCCCGCCTATGGCTGCATCAAAAGGAATCGTTTCACCATGAATCCGTTTAGCTTCTTCAGCCGAGAACTTATACGTTTCGATGGTCCTTCCAACTTCCGCTTTTGCGAACATGATCGGTTTGGCTGATTCACGGGATATGATTTCTGCCGCTTCTTCAGCATTCTCCATTAATAGCGCGACAGCCTTCTCCAATATTTCCGCCCTTTGATAAGCTGGCATTTTTGCCATGACTTCACGTGCATTGTATGCGGCTGCAATCGCCTTTTCCGTCAGCTCTTTATCCGCCATGGCAATTTTGGCGATTTCTTCCCCGGAGTAAGGGGAATATAGCGGAGCATAACTTTCCGTTTCCACTTTTTCACCATTGATCATTAGATATTGTTTCATTGATTTTAATTGATTCGCTAATTTACTCATTTAGGGCCTCCAATACCATTTCATGAAATTGAACAATTGCTTTTTCCGAAGAGGAATATCTGCCTTTGTTAAAAGCACGGGAGCGGAAACCTATTTGTTCCAGCTCTACTAGTTCCACATCTTCCTGTCGGACTTGTTCGGCAAACGTAACAAGATCTTTCTCTTCCTGAGTCAAATTCTCATCGCGGAAATAATATGTGTAAACAGCCAAAGTCGTTTCGTGATCAATCGGAACCATTTGAATGGTCGCCATATTTCCAGGACCTGGATAAATGGTCAACATCAAGTTAGGCCACAGCCAGAAAAAGGATCCACCTTGCATTTCCGCCTGATTTAAATCGACCGTTCCGTAATTTTTATCCGGTTTAACGATCGAACCTTGCAGTGAATAGTTATCGCAAGTAATGATTTGATAATCATCCATATCAAGTGCTGCAACAAAGCTTGGATGTGCTACATGGCAATGATCACATTCTAAATAGTTATCTATGAACGCTTTCCAGTTTGCCTTGATCACCCTCGTTTTTTGACTTGTTCTTTTTAACTCACTTAAAAACGGGTATTTACTTAAACGGTCAAAGAAATCGCCGTAAGATTCGCTAAGCGGTTTCGCATTATCATCCAAGTTTACAAAAATTAGAGATTCCAAGATTTCCATGCGTACTGAGCGTAAACAGGCATCTTGAACACATGCTTCATCTTCTCCTTTGAAATTTGGCGCTTTGTTCAATTTCCCATCCAATTTGAACGTCCAACCATGATAACTGCATTGTAAGATTTTCTTCTTGCCTGATTCACTTTTTTCAAGCTTAGTAGCACGATGCGGACAAACGTTATAAAAAGCGCGGATCACCTCATCCTGGCCGCGGTTCACTATGATCGGCTCATTGGCTACCTCTGTCGTAAAGAATGATCCCACTTTTTCCAATTGGCTGACATGACCCACAAGCTGCCAAGATTTAGAGAATACTAGATCGATTTCCTTTTCGAGAACTTTCGGATCCGTGTATTTGTCATATGTCAATGTTCTTTCAAATGTACGATTCGTAACATTTTCCACCTTGTTATAAGCCATCATTATTTCCCCCTAAAAAATGATTACAAGCATTCCTGCCCTACTGGATATAAAGATTGATATCTTTTAATTAAACCGACCTTCCGCTTCAACCGGCTGTCACTGGTATATTGGCAAAAGGTTCTGCCGCCAACTTAATTGAATCTGTCGGACAACCATCAAAAGCATCTTCCAGGTCCTCCTCCAGATCTTCGGATACTTCAGTTATTCCTGTGTTCGCATCCAGGATTGAAAAAGCTATTCCTTCATCGTTATAATCGAAAATTTCCGGTGCAGTCGCTCCACATGCCCCGCAAGCGATACATGTCTCCTGATCAACTATTGTGTATGTAGCCATGTGGTCCCCCTCCTTTCATATAATTAAACGGACGATGTGCTTTTCTCTTTTCCTCCCATTGTGCTCGTGCTGTGGAGCGGCTGAACTTTCGCACTCGGGTCGATATGAACTTTTGCATTACTCACTGCTGTAGGCGCTTCACCGAACCCGCTAGCAATCAGCTTCACCTTCCCTTCGTACGTGCAAATATCCCCTGCGGCGTATATGCCTTTGATATTCGTTTCCATTTTAGAATTGACAACGATGGAATTGTTTTCAATTTCAAGTCCCCAATCCTTGATTGGCCCTATTGATGATACGAATCCATAATTCACAAGTACGTCATCGACTTCCAGTTCAAGCGGTTTTCCACTCTTCGCATCCGTCACAATCACTTTTTCTATACTTTCTTCTCCAATCAGTTCGGCAGGGAGATAAGGAGTCAAGACCTCCACATTGGATTGTTTCAAACGCTCTACACTGTGTTCATGGGCACGAAATTTATCCCTTCGGTGAATAAGTGTCACTTTTTCAGCTATCGGTTCAAGCATTAGCGACCAGTCGACTGCCGAATCACCGCCACCGAATACAACCACTTTCTTATCAGCGAATTGACTCATATTCTGGACGAAATAATGAAGGTTGGCATTTTCAAATCTTTCTTCGCCTTCGATTTTTAATTTCCGAGGCTGAAATGCCCCGTTTCCAGCAGTGATGATTATCGCTTTCGAATAATGTGTTTCTTCGGATGTCGTAATGGCAAATATCTCATCCGAAGTACGGACAATGGTCTCTACAGATTGATTTAGACAAATATCCGTTTTGAATTGACCCATTTGTTCCAGTAATCGATTGATGAGATCTTGAGCCTGAATTTTCGGGAAACCCGCAATATCATAAATATATTTTTCAGGGTACAAAGCAGACAGCTGCCCTCCCAATTGAGGGAGGCTTTCAATGATTTTCACTGAAGCTTGGCGCATCCCCGCATAAAAAGCGGTGAACAAACCAACCGGTCCTCCCCCGATAATAGTGATGTCAGAGACTTCATACTTTTCTTCCAAACTCATTCCCCCCTTGATGTCTTCCTTAATAAGATTCCATTTACTAGAATCACTTTGCTTACATGTAAATTCATGCAATAATTACTGACATGCAAACCTAGCTAATCAATTTCACCAATTGATAATTTTATATATTGCAATATGCGTGCCAACCACGGAAACCGCCTTTAATATACTAAATATTAAGAATTCATTTTGAAAACGCTGTCATATTGAGTTATAATTAACTCAAATTTGATGAAACGTTAATCAGAATTCACTCATTCCCTTTTGAAAAGAGAGGATTACCTTATGAAAAGTACGGATTCAACTGAAAGTGTCGAGATGACACTCCAAACTCTATTAAAGATTCTTGATCATTCCTCAGATGAGATTTTCGTCCTTGACGGTGAAAAGCGGATTCTTTACGTCAACAAGGCATGTGAGCGCCATTATGGGCTGAAACCTACTGATGTCATCGGCAAAAATAATGTGGACTTATTTGAAAAAGGATACTGGACGCCCTCCATAGTGCCTGAAGTATTTAAAAGAAAAAAGCCTTGCTACATGAAACAACAAACATATATTGGGGCTGAATTGATGACATCGGCGATTCCAATTTTAAATGATGCGGGGGAAATTGAACTGGTCGTCACTACATCCACAGAAACACAAACGTATAAAATGTTAAAGGCGAATGAAGCAAGCAGTGAGTCAAAAATGACTCATGATGAAGATGAAACGGGGAGATTCATTACTAACAGCGGTAAAATCAACCGCATCCTCACTTTTTGTGAAAAGGTGGCGCCTACGGATTCCACGATCTTAATCCAGGGGGAATCTGGAACGGGTAAAGGAGTGCTTGCCCATTTCATCCACCGGATCAGTAAGCGGAAAAGCAAACCTTTCCTGACGATCAACTGTGCAGCCATTCCCGAAGAACTGCTCGAATCCGAACTATTCGGCTATTCAAAAGGTGCATTTACCGGTGCAAATAAAACTGGAAAACGCGGATTGATTGAATCCGCTGACGGCGGCACTGTCTTTCTTGATGAAATTGGGGAAATATCGCTCGCTCTGCAGGCAAAGCTTCTCCAAGTAATCCAGGACAAGCAATTCATTCCCGTCGGCGGCAGCGAAATGAAAAAGGTCGACATCCGCATCGTCGCTGCAACAAACCAGAACTTGATAGAAATGGTCAATGATAAAAGATTCCGGGAGGATTTATTTTACCGTTTGAATGTGATTGATATTCAATTGCCTCCATTGCGGGAACGTAAAGAAGACATCATTCCCCTTACGTACAATTTCTTAAATAAGTTCAATGAAAGGTATCATGAAAATAAAGTCATTTCGGAAGAATGCTTGAACCTATTAATTCATTATTCATGGCCCGGCAATGTACGCCAGCTCGAAAACTTGATTGAAAGGTTGGTCTTAATAAGTGACTCCGTAATCCTAATGTCCGACTTGCCTGAAATGATTACCGAGAACGTTGAACAGGTCACACAGATTGATCTCCCCACTTCTCTCGATAAAGCACTTGATGAAACGAAAAGGATATTGATCAGGAAATCTTACCAAACATATAAATCATCAAGGAAAGTCGCAAAGGACCTCTCTATCAGCCAAACGAAAGCCTCGGCATTGATCCGGGAATACTGTGAGGACTTAATGAATAAATAAAGTACCATGAAAATGACAATGTTTGTCCATTTGCATCCAACCAAAACATGCTGGTTGTTGCTAGTGATGATAGTATCCATTTCATATGGGCTTCCATTGTAAATCCCGACTTCTTCTTCCTTATCCGTTGTCCAGGTACGAACAAAAATAAGAGACTTCCCCTTTGCGGGCAAGTTTCAGTTGATCTCGCTGATTATGTTTCGAAAGCATCCTCATCACCTCAAGTTTTAATAGTTCTATTTTAAAACAAAAAAGACTGTAGGCAAAAAGGAGTTCTATCTGAAATTTTAAACATAGTTGATTGAAACGGAAGGTGCGAGACTCCTGCGGGAATAGCGAGTCCAAGGGAGACCCCACAGGCGCAAGTGCGCCGAGGAGGCTCCCGGACCGCCCGCGGAAAGCGAGTGCCTGAAGTGGAAATCAACGTCAAAATTTGTACAAGCCCAAAAAAACTGTAGACAAACTCGATTTTCATCGAGTTTGTCTACAGTCTGAGACTTCCCCTTCGCGGGCAAGTCTCTTATTTTTATGAAGATCCTACTATTTTTTCACCTCTCGGCTTTGTACTATTTGAATCCGGTTCCCTTGTGATGCCAATTTGATTGAATTTATCATCTATGGACAGTTTGTATGTCAATGATCCTGCACCTGCTTCATCAGGCTTGAAAGTTCCTGCATTTGTCCGTTTTCCATCTTTCAGCAACCACACCTGATACACCTCGGACTCTTGAAGGCTAGGTAAATTCTTAATTTGAACGATTAACCGTCTTTCTTCACCTTGCTGCAAAATGTATGCAGCACCGTCCGTATTCATATTTACAGCCGTCTTATCGGCAGGCTGCAAAGATAGCGACGTTTTAACCTCCATTGGCAGATTGAAACCTGCAAGTTCTTTTTTTAGTTGAATATTGGAATATAACAGCACAAATACCAAAACCAGAACGGCCAGCAAAAGGCCTGAAGTTACTGGTGTAAACTGTTTAAAGAAAAAACCACTCCAATTCTTTTCCCTTCTCACCGGAACTTCATCATCAGTCCCAAAGACAAAATTCATGACCTCTGATTTCAAGGAAGAAGAAGGTTCCATTTCATCGAAATCCCATTTCAATGAATTCCAGGCTTCCGTCATTTGTTCATACTCCCTAGTGCATTCAGGGCATTGAATTAAGTGTTCCGCGAATGCTTTTTTTTCTTTTTCTCCCAGTTCACCCGATAAGAATGAAAGCAGGTTAGCGCACTCTGTATTCATTTACAAACCACCTACTTCCAAATACTTTTTCAACAATTTAAGCGACTGATGAAGTCTGCTCTTGATGGTACCAATCGGTTCATTTTCAATTTTGGCAATTTCCGTTAACGAATACCCTTTCCAATACAGTAAATCAATCAGCCTTTTTTGCGGCTTGCTTAACTTACTTTTTGCATTGGCAATTTCACTATATAATAGCCCATTTTCTATAGCATTATTAGGATCTTCTATGTCAATAGGATGACTCATGTCCATGTGTTTGTTATTCCGGTTATGAACGCTGTCTTTACGGACATAATCCACACACACATTTCGTGTAACGGTCAAAAGCCAGCTTACAAAGTGCCCCTTTTCGGAATTGTAACTGCTTTTTGTGGTCCAGAGCTTTAAAAAGACCAACTGCACAATCTCTTTAGTTTTTTCAGCATTTCCATTTGTGAACTTAAAAGTAAAACCATAGATTAATTTAATATGCCGGTCATAAAGTTCTTCCAGAGCAGGACGATGCTTTTTCATTACTAATGCCATCAATTCCTTATCATGTTTTTCTTTCAATCGCACCTGCAACTCCTCACCAGTAAATTTGGAAAAAACGTGTAACAGGAACGACCATCAATGATCGTCCCTTTTTTTCTTATTTAGGAAAATTCGTCTTATCATTTACAATATACCAAACATTTTTCACACCTTCGCCATTGACATCTCCCACTGCCTTATCATTCACAAAATAGTAGAGTGGAAATCCTTTGTACGTTACCTGCTCTTCCCCTGTATCTTCCCTTTTAATGGTTCCAAAGTCTTTTTCCTCAAATCCTTTTGGAACAGCAAAATCCCTTTCCATGAATGGAGGCCATTTTTTCAGACAATCACCCATGCAATTGCTTTTTCCTGGTTTATCATTCTTGAAAAAATAAAGTGTCATTCCCTTGGAATCTGCAAGGTATTCGCCTGTTGTTTCACTTTCCATTAAATTCAGGGTTATTGGTTTTTCATCGGCAGTACCACTAACCACTTGATCATTTTGGGGTGAATCATTAGCTTCATTTCCGCATGCCGCCAAAACCAGGACCATCATAAAAACTGAAAATACCATCCACTTTTTCATATACTCTCACTCCTCGTCAATTTACTTCCATCCCCATTTTTGAAATACTTGATGGGATTCTTCCGTTTTGAGATAATCAATGAACTGTTTTGCCTTTTTCTTGTTTTCACTCTTTCTTGTTATGCTTACCGGGGTTCCTCTATAGAGCTTGTCTTCCTCAGGGAGCTGAATCAGGTCCGTCACATCCGCCAGACGGTAATGCCAGGATTCATACGTAATCCAGGCGTCTAATTTAGAATTTGCCTTCCATAGATCGATAGCTTCTGCACTGGACCTCACTGAAATGGAAATATTCCTGCTAATTCCAGGAATCAATCCTTTTCTTCCAGCCAAATCTTCCCATAGCCCAAGTTGCCCGGCTCCATTAACATCCACAATCTTTACGCCCTTCTTCGTTAAATCCTCCAAAGACTGTATATTCTTTGGGTTTCCTTTTCTAACCAGAATTCCAGCTGACCGTGCATACAATTCTGTACGGTTTTTTTCATCAAGGAGCTCCGGATGATCATGCATAAAATCTGTTAGCATATACTCGGACCCTCCGTAAATGATATCCGCATCCTGGTTGGCTTGATCAATCCATTTTTCTTCGGGTCCCGCTGTCACCTCAACTTTTATCCCCGTTTCTTTGGTGAATTGTTCCGCCACTTCCTTGATGGGCCCAAGAGGTCCACCTGGTCCATATACTTTTACGACATCATCGACAGCTTGCCCCCGTTTCGGGCCCATTTCCGGTGAAAACCCTAACAGTATTATCATCAATGATATCCATCCAACAAAAATGACCTTTTTCAAATCTTTCCTCTCTCCCTTCTAAAAAGCCTTTGTACTATAGATAACGGGACAAACTTCAAAACGGTTTGAAAAAAATTGTTAATTTTTTCATCCTGATGCAAAATACATCTGATGATCTTAAGCTTTTCTCTTTTTTTCTCAACAAAAAAACCATTCGAAAACGGAATGGTTGCAGACTGTAGAAATACTCGATAATAATTGAGTTTTTCTTCAGTTTATTGAGGTGTGTTTAAATTGAACATTGTGTTGACTTCAGGCACTCGCTTTCCGCGGGAGTCTCGTACCTTCCGTTCCAATCAACATTGCTTTAACATTAAGGCAGAACTCCTTTTGCCTACTTTCATGCACAACTCTTTCAATTCTCTTAAACTAAGTTATAGAAAAGGCTAACTTGAATTGCTTCCCTCTCTCTTTCTCTTTCCATTTCTTTTAATAACAGCTATCACCAATAATAAAAGCGGAATAATCGTTTGCATCAAAACTCCATAAATAGGAAAGGCGATGATATCAAATCGATTGACATCCATAGAGCTAGGGTACGACCAAAAGCTGAATTCTACAATCAAAATCCCTATCGGCCATATAACAGGACGATAGTCGGAGAGGTTCAGCCACTGCGCGGTACCTAAAGCAGCCGCATAATAAAACACAGAAATTTTGACAAACGCACCTACTATCCATACGGCCATGATGGCGGACTCCAAATGTTCAAAAAAGTCGGCCAAACTGATGTACCGAGATACATTCATCAGGGGATAATTCTTTGTGGCTGTTGTTGACCCGAGTACAAAAAGAACCAGAAGATTCACCACAACTAACGTCATCATCACGGCAAACACAGAAATCATCCCGGATTTCATCCCTTTTTTCATATCGGTTAAAAAAGGGAGGAGAAAAATTATCAGAAAAAACTCGCTGAACCATCCACCCGGTACAATCGAACCCTTGATTGGAGGCATAATTCCATTCCCCAATATCGGGAATATATTCTTAAATTCAAGATCAGGGCCCAGTAAGACGATTAAAAGAAGGATTGGAAAGATAAACATAGGAACAAACAATTGGGCAGCTCTCCCCAGCACCTCTATCCCTCCGCGTACGATAAAGGCACAGAGAAGTACCATCGATGCCATGATCACGCTAATCGGGGTTTTGACCAGAAATGAGTCGACAATAAATTCTCCGTAACTTCTTAGGATTTGCCCTGTGATCGGGATATAAAAAAACAAGAATAAAAAACCGAGAATTTTCCCTGGAATCCTACCAATGATCTGTTCACTGAATTGGATAACCGTTTGTTTCGGATAAATTTTGTGCAGTTTATAAGCGATATACACCGTCACATACCCGATGAGAGACGCCAAAATGGGGGACAGCCATAAATCAGTTTTGGCATATTTGGCTGTGATGCTTGGAACCCCGAGAATGGCCGTTGCCACAATCGTCGGATACATCATGAATGCCATCTGTAGAGATGAGATTTTACCTTTCTCCATCATCTTCCTCCTTTCTGTGATAGTCTGTAAATCTGAAATCACGAAACCCACTGATAGATTTACTTTTTCATAAACACTCCATTCAGTTGGTCCTGCCATCTGCGCGAGTACGAACATAGATAGCACCTAATCGATAGGATATTTAGCATAAATAATGCCCAGTCAGCTGGTTTCGGTTCCTTTACGATTTCTTTTCCTTACAACAGCAATCACCAACAATAACAGAGGAATAATCGTTTGCATCAAAATACTTTGTAAGGGGAAGACGTTGATATCATTACGACTGACATCCACAGTGCTAGGCAACGACCACAAACTGAATATGACAATCAAAATCCCTATCGGCCATACAATAGGACGATAATCGGAGAGATTCAGCCACTGCGCTGTACCTAAAGCAGATGCATAATAAAAAACGGAAATTTTTACAAACGCCCCCACTATCCATACCGCCATGGCGGCGGATTCTACATGTTCAAAAAAGTCGGCCAAACTGATGTATCGAGATGCATTCATCAAGGGGTAAAGCTTTGTGGATGTTGTTGACCCAAGTACAAAAAGAACCGTAAGATTCACCACAATTAACGTCATCATCACGGCAAACACAGACTTCATACCGGATTTCATCCCTTTTTTCATATCTGCCAAAAAAGGAAGAAGGAAAATGATCAAGAAAAACTCGCTGAACCATCCACCCGGTACAATCGCACCCTTGATTGGGGGCATTATACCATCCGCCAATACCGGGAATATATTCTTGAATTCTAGATCAGGAATCAGCAAGAGGATTAAGATAAAGATTGGAAAAATGAAAACAGGTACAAACAATTCAGCAGCTCGCCCCAACACTTCTATTCCCCCGCGCACGATGAACGCACACAGAAGCACCATCGATGCCATGATCACACTAATCGGGGTACGTACCAGAAAAGAGCCGACAATAAATTCTGCGTATCCTCTAAGGATTAGCCCCGTGTTCTGGATATAAAAAAACAAGAGTAAAAAACCGAAAATTTTCCCCGGCATCCGACCAATGATCTTTTCAGTGAATTGGATCACCGTTTGTTTTGGATAAAGTTGGTGCAGTTTATAAGCGATATAAACCGTAAGATACCCTATGAGCGCAGCAAAAATGGGGGACAGCCATAAATCGGTTTTGGCATATTTCGCTGTGATGCTGGGAACCCCGATAATAGCCGTTGCCACAATCGTCGGATACATCATGAATGCCATCTGTAATGATGAAATTTTCCCTTTCTCCATCTGCTTCCCCCTTTCTTTAATAGTATGAATTTAATCCCGCAACACCCACTAATAGACTCACTTTTCCATAAACTCTCCAAATGGCCTGAAAAAAGCTTCGATCCATTGAGTGGGTCCTGACATCTGTGGGAGATTGAACATGGACAGAATCAAGCCAGTGAGGAGCAGTGTAAGAAATGCCATTTTATCTTTTTTAGGGTTTTGTTTCATTTTCGGCCATTCATACAAAATGATTAGAGCAACAATCGCGGTTGTACACATAAAAGCCCCCCATCTCACTTGTCCTTCACCTCTTTCTCAGACAATCCCGCCGGTCTGTTTATATAGCCCTGTCTTCGAATATGGGCCGCAACATCGACTTCCACTTCCATTTCCGCGAATATCTCATCCCAGTGGTCATCGACCTTATTAAACTGTTTAGGATATTTACGATAGAAATCTTTACCTAACCCTAAAATGTCCGCTTTCTTATGCTGAGTATTCAGAAAAGCCATCTCGATGCGTTTTTCTATATCTTTTTGATAGGCTCGTTCTGCAGCATTAAGAGACTTAGGATTTGAAAGGTTTAAATTCGTTCCATTCTGTATAACAGCTCCATCTGTAATTACCTTCACCAATAATCTCCATTTTTCATTGATAATTTGCGGAATGATCTTGACTTTGGCTGACACTGGACTTAAAGATATCTCCCCTTTTACCCCTTTGGGTTTTATGGTCACGGTATATGATTCCACTTCATCCCTTAACCACAATAGCCCTCTTGTTTCTTTTTCCGTCATCATCCCAGTCATTTTATCTTTTTTGAACACGGCTGTCCCGGCAATGTAAGGAATTCCCTGTAATTTCGTTTGCCCTTTCTCTGGTGGTAAAATTTTAACGAATGGAAGTGCGGCCGCTTGAGGTATACCCGTTAACATTTCATCTAAATCCTGCATAGTGACCAGCATCCCGATATGTAAATCAGATAGTTCCCTAAGCACTTCCCCTGAATAGTTTTCCAGGGGTGGTAAAGATTCAAGGATAGGCTTCGCTTTCCCCTTGCTGACATACACATTTGCTTTCTCTCTTGGCTGCGGATGGCGCAGCAAAAAATCCAGCTGCTCTTGAATTCCTTCCTTCGCTAACTTTTCACCGAATACAAATATTTTGCAATGTCCCCAAAATACTTTTCGCGGAAGCTTGCTTTGAAGCTTAGACAATGCATCTGAAATATTGGAGCCTTTTTCATATCTCACCAATGTCGTAACAGCACCCCCTCCTTGACTGCTCCCCCCTCCTTGACCGCCGCCTCCACTACTTATTGAACTTGGAATAAAAACCTGGACGGATAGTTCGATGTGATCATTATCCTTCTTATCGATGGCGGCTGCTGTGACAATCGCCAAATCAGTGATTTCCACTCGATCCCAACAACCGCTTAGAAAAGGGGTTGTTCCACAAATACCAAGCAAAAGAAGGACGCTTTTCATGAAATGACGCCTCTTTACTTTCTCCAATATCTTTGTTCGACTCCAAACATTATTCACTCCGTTCCACTTCCCCTTTTTGGATTTGGTCCCTGCTCCGGGGGTTGACGGTATACATTAGAATCCCCTGTAAGGCGCGGGCGTGTAGTCATCCTCCACCAAGGAGCTCTCCACAGCACATCTTTCAGCTCTTGGCCTTTTAACGGTGCCAGTGGCGTTAAGTAGGGAACACCGAAGGAACGCAAGCTGCATAAGTGAATGACTATGGCAATGATCCCCATCATGATACCAAGCAGTCCTAATGTACCGGCAAGCAGCATCATTGGAAAACGCAGCATCCGGAAAGCAATTCCGGCAATATAACGAGGCATCATAAAAGAAGCGATTCCCGTAATCGCAACCACAATGACCATTGGCGCTGAAACCAACCCCGCTTGTACGGAAGCTTGACCAATCACTAGCGCTCCAACAATGCTGACGGCAGAACCTACCTGCTTCGGCAATCGAACCCCTGCCTCTCTTAGTGCCTCAAAGGTAATTTCCATAGCCAATGCCTCTACTATTGCAGGAAAAGGGACCGCTTCCCGGGATGCCGCGCTGCTTAGCAGGAGTGCGGTTGGGACAGCCTCATGATGAAACGTCAAAATAGCAACATAAAGGGATGGAAGCAATAGGGATAATCCCATAAAAAAATAACGTAACCAACGGATAAAAGTGCCTGCCATAAAACGTTGCGCATAATCCTCTTGTGATTGAATCAAAGAAAAGAAGGATATTGGTGCAATTAATGTAAAAGGGGTTCCTTCTACAAGAATGACAGCGCGTCCCTCGAGCAAGCAAGAACAGGCTACATCCGGCCGTTCTGTCGTCATGATCTGAGGGAAAGGTGAATACGGATTGTCCTCGATCATTTCCTCGATGTACTCGCTTTCTAAAATACCGTCTATTTTAATTCGTTCCAACCGAGTTGTAATCTCTTCAATCAGTGTTTTATCCGCAATTCCATCAATATAAGCAACCGAAACATTCGTCCTGGTATAAGTTCCAATCTTCATCGATTGTATTTTAAGTGCTGGACTTTTAATAATACGTCGCAATTGGGATGTATTTACCTCTAGAGATTCAATAAATCCCTCTCGTGACCCCCTGACTCCCCCCTCTGCCATAGGTTCTTCAATCCCCCGCTTTTCCCATTTGGACAATCCTAAAGAAAATCCATCGCTTTCCCCTTCATATAGAAGGATCGGGTTTCCAGAGGAAATCGATTCAATGCAATCCGCCAACATATTCACTTTCACCACTTTAGGAACGGGCAATTTATGTTCTATAAAATCATTTAATGGTTGTGGCTCCTTGGGTGACTCCTGCATGAGTGGAGATAGCACATATTGCTCTATCGCCTCGATGTCTGAGAGTCCCGCAATGTAAATAAGCATCGCCCGCGTTTTTCCGAAAAGTAAGAACGAGCGGAACATGACATCCGAGCAATTATCATAAACAGAACGAAGTGTTTCTACATTTTGACTGAAATTCGCATCAAGTACATCTGCAGGCTTAGAATCTTGGTAATTATTTTGTATACTGGATTTTTTTTCTTTCGTTTTTCTTAACAATTTGCCCACATTACGAATCAAGCTGAATACCCCCATTTTTTTTGCAGGTCACTCTAACTCCATTTTTCTATGTTTCTTCATTAAGGGTATTTTATACAGAAAATCCTGTGCCCGGCATGAACTAATTTTCATGGAAAAGCAGTACCATAAGTTGATTTTGAATAAACCGTAAACTCTTGTGATATCCTGTTTGTAATTAATAACTATGGGGTATATCAAAAACCGGGGCTATTTATTAGTCGAAAATGCTGTCTCTGGCTAAGCATTGTTTATTGAACAAGATACACAGGACCATAAAGTAGGGGTTATTTTTTAAAGGATGGATATTGCTCTTAAATATCTCTGTTTTTTTATAAGTTTCATGGGCAATCAGACTAAAACATTAGAAGATAAGGGAGATTCTATGTCATTCTTAATCACATTGCTCGGATTATTGGTGTCCACAATAATCGCTACAATATTAAATGCTATATGGCCTCGTATCCCACTTCCGATATATCAGATCTCCATGGGAGCAGTGTTTTCATTATTACCATTTCAATTATCATTTGATTTTCATTCAGAATTATTTATGATCTGTGTCATTGCTCCGCTGCTCTTTACAGAAGGAAAAAATACGTCCCGTAAAGAAATGCTTGAATTGCGTAAGCCTATTCTGTTATTAGCCTTTGGGTTAGTATTTGTGACGGTTTTTGCAGGAGGCTTTTTCATCCACTGGTTAATACCCGATATGCCGATGGCTGTGGCTTTTGCTTTAGCAGCTACCATTACCCCTACGGATGCGGTAGCGGTACAATCGATTACAAAAGGGTTGAAATTGCCTGGAAACATGATGCCCATCCTTGAAGGTGAATCACTTTTCAATGATGCTGCTGGAATCGTCGCTTTTAAAGTTGCCCTGGGAGCTGCCTTAACTGGAGTGTTTTCCATAAAAGATGCTTCGCTTAATTTTATATTTGTAGCTTTAGGCGGTATCTTTATAGGTATCGTATTGGGCTATTTAATCGTTAAATTACGATTATTTTTACGGGTTCATGGACTTGAAGAAATCCCGATGTCTATTGTCATTGAACTAATTACGCCTTTTGCCATATATATGGTAGCTGAAGAATTCCATGTTTCCGGAATCTTGGCAGTGGTTGCTGCAGGTGTAATTCATGGCATCGAGCGGGATCGCCTTCAGAGTTCCACAACTAAATTGCAAATTGTATCAACTAATACATGGTCTGTATTAGGTTATGTCTTGAATGGACTTGTATTTGCTTTGTTAGGATTCATGTTGCCCAGTGTTTATCAGGAAATTGAGTCCAACTTAAATAGGGGCATTCTTTTTGGGATAAGTGTCTTGATCGTTCTTTTATTATTGGTGATCCGTTTTATTTGGGTATACATTCTGCATGATACTTTTACGAAAAACAGAGTGAATCCATTAGAGCAATTCATTATGTCCAGGGTTCATCCAGAAGATGGCAATGACACCGATGAGGAGAATGTTTCAAGATCACGATTTGCATTTTTGACATCCGTTTGCGGCATTCATGGAACCATTACATTAGCTACAGCGTTATCCATACCATATTTTATGCCGGATGACACTTTATTCCCGATGCGTAATACAGTCTTGTTTACCGCAGCTTGCGTTATATTGTTAAGCGTCACCTTGGCTACCGTTCTCTTGCCATTACTGGTAAAGACACCGATTGAATTCAAAGATGAGCGCCTAACCTCTGAGGAGGCTTATAAAATTGTTTTAAATAAAACGATCAATCATCTGAGCAAAGAAGCAACCATCGATAATCAGAAAGCGGTCCATCAAGTAATGGAAGATTTAAATGAACAACTGATAGATCTGGAACGGGGAATAACGAATAGACCGGATAATCGGACAATACGCGATTTAGTTGAGCTTGGAGCCAATAAGGAATTGGAAGTCGTTTCTGGATTAGTCGAAAAAGGGAGTATATCTGAAACAGCCTTTGAACTATATAAAGTGTATATTTCAAGAACCTTAAATTATATGCAAAAATCTTCGCTGAAAAGGGCTTGGGTCAATTTGCAGGCCATTCTTTTCAAGAAAAAGATCAATGTCAAATGGGATAAGAAATGGGAAGCGAAATTAGAGGACTCCATCGTTAAAAATGCGGACCTGATCAGGGAGTTCCGTAAAGCACAAAAAGAAGCTTCAAAGGAAGCCATTTCATTGATCAAACAACAAACCACACCTGAAAACCGCCATGAAGTCATGCTTGTCATCCAAAGATACAATCGTTATTTGAATCCGTTCGGAACATTAAGTGAAAAAGATGCAAAACGCTTTGAAGAGATGGTGAGTCAATTTCAGTTGAATGCGATGCAAATCGAACGTGATATCATTCAGCAAATGGTTGAAGCTGAGCAAATATCCATACAAACAGCAACTGAGCTTAGACAAAACTTAATCTATGATGAAATGATAATGATACAAAATTGATAAAATATAAAGAGACACCCATACAACAGGAAGCGGTGTCTCTTTATTACATTCCAAAGTAGGGATGAATACCGCAGGAAAAATGAAATGAAATGACAGCAGATATAGGGATTTCATGAAATAACACATAAGGTCCCGTTGAAAGATGCCTCGAATCTGCTTAACTCATCCAAATTGGCAATCACTGACTTGGACAATCGCACGAATTGATCACCGGGAAGGTCCCTTTCCAGTTCATATAACCTTTCTTTCATTTCGAAAGTACCCTGTTTCGTCCGCACCATTATGGAATCTTGCTCTGTGAACAAACAGATGATTTCTTCTGCCCGGAAGACATGCTGCATTTCTTCTTTTTTGCCGACAAAATACGGTCTTTTCCTCTCCTTCAAGCGCTCCATCAGTTCCTGCACTTCTTCATTCCATTCGTGATTGCGGATAAGCACCTCTATCGCCTTGATCTCCTCATCTATCTCTACGTTTATTTTCATTCTTCGACCTCCCTTTGCTTATAATATTAATATCTTGATATTTCGCTTGTGATTTCCAGCTACATGCCACTTTATTGCTATAACATGCTTGTAATGGATGCTCAAATACACTAAATAACCGTCCAAATAATTGGACGGCCCTTTGATAAAAAAATCTAATTTTGATTTCGAATGCGTTTACATTAATTAAGATCACTCTTTACTTGTAAAAGTACTTGGCATCACCACAGCGATTACCTCTCCACGGGCGCAAAGTTTATCAAGTGCAAATACCTCTGTTTCGATTCTCCATTTCTTAGGATGAATTTCATGAATCGTCCCAACGGCTATTAATGGCACATCATTTGGGGTCGGCTTTACAAACTCCACATTCAGTGACGCAGTCACAAACCTGGGTGGCTCCACTCCATCTCCAACTTCATGACCATTTTTACGGTGTAAAGCCAATGCAGCAGAACCTGTTCCGTGACAATCAATTAAAGAGGCAATCAAGCCGCCATAAACAAATCCTGGAATTGCGATATGCTCTGGGCGTGGTGTATAAATTGTCCTTGTTTGCTCGTCATGCCAACCCGTTCGAAAATGATGACCATCTTTGTTCAAGCGACCGCATCCATAACACCATGCAAATGCATCCGGATAATCATCTTGAATTGCTTTTAGCACATTCTCCTCCATCATCTCTCCTCCTTTTTCAGAATATTATAACACCATTAAAGGATAAGGGGTCTATTTGGATAAATGCTGAAAGGTTAGTTTTTGTAATTCCATGATTCTTTATTGAGCTTACTGGCAAGTTTTAATTTTCATAGAATAGTAACCTGACGCAGCTTTAATCGTCAACACACATAAAAAGTTTACAGGAATCCCTGCTTCTTTACTCGATATAATCGACAAAGGCCCCTATTCAGGAGCCTTCCTTTGACTAATATAGTGTTGTGAAATGTCTTCCATTGCATTGTCCACTGTTCAGTTGCAGGCTTACCTTCTTATTAAAAGTTAAGCCTTTTTCTTAAATCCCAATACTTGAATGTCATTTTACCCATTTTCGATTTCGAAAGTGAATCATATTTACGTCCAAGTGCTTGGTTTTGTTTTTCTAGCTTAGTAATTTGTTTAAGTTGAACTGTGTTCAGTCTTTTTAATTGCTTTACTTCTTTAGCTAATTCTTTATTTTTCCCTTTCATATCATATTTTTCTTTATCAACAATTGCCCGTTCTTTCATTGAAATTTCCACATCTTTTGGTTTTAATTTAGGATTTCCATATGTTTCAAATCCTATCATTTTTAAATATTGCATGTTATTTTGAAAATTTTGTTCAAAGTTTCCATAACTTTTATGGATGTAGAGAAATGTATAACATCCAGCTTTTTCTGCTGAAATGATTTGACCATACCCAGACAGTTTAAACAGCTTTTCGACTCGTTTCATTTCTTCAGGTATGTTTTTGACAATATAGGTGAAAACTTCGTCAACATTAAACTCCGCAGGCAATATTTTCACTTTTTTTAATGATGCATGCTTAATCAGTTCATCAAAGTCATCTTCATCAATATAAAACGTATTCGTGCTTCGATTTACATAATCTGTAATACGCTTGCTCCATAATGGTCCTTGCAGTTTCTTTATTGCTTCCGAAAATAAAAACTGCCTGCTAACTTGATACATTCGTTGTGACGCAAACTCATATATGTCCTTATTGCATAATGCTAATTTGACAGCGTCACGGAAATCCTTCTCTGTAACAGCATATAACGGGTAATCTTCGCCAAAAAGCTTCATATGCATTTCGGTTGGGTTCATTATTACAGCCTTCCTTAAAATCCCATACTCCAATAGCTTTGTAGACAGTTCCAGACTGCTGTCCATTTCCTCACTTCTCCAGGTTATCCCAATATCACTGTTCACGATTAATTGTTGGGCATTCTCCCTTGTCAATGCCCCGTACCATGTAAGCCCATCAGTATTTTTAAGGAGGTATGCCGCTTCTTCCTTAAACTGAGAATCGTCTTTAACCCATTTGAATTTATCCCCCGCCACATCAAGTGATAAATTCGGAATCTCTCGTTTTAATTCTTTAAAAGCAGTAATAATGGGAATGGTCTTCCAATCCGGGTCGAATTTCCCTGTATATACAAGTTTGTTTCTTAACCGGGTATGCCCTTCCGCTGATTCAACGTTTGGTATCATCGGGGTAAGCAGGGAAACTTTGTTTTCTTCTTTATTCAAATTAAGAATCTCAATGACAAATTCGCACATCTCTTCTGTTTGACATAAGAAATACGCACACTGATCATATATATTTTTGATGCTCTCAAATTTTTCTTCCTTAACATCCTGACCTATGTGAGTCAATCCTGTAGCATAAACTAATGTATTCTTTATGATATGCTTATGCTTTGCTATTTTTTCAACAGTCTCAATGCTTCTAACAAATAGCCAATCATATTCCTTTTGACTCCAATAATGAGAAATGAGCATTTCAGCTATATCGAAATCAATAACACCTTTTTTTACCCATTCATCATCGGCGACATTAAAAAAAGGATCAACAAAAGGATTGAGAATGGTTATATTATCAAATTTCTCAAGAGGCTGAATTAAGATATCACGTTTGACCGGGCTAGCTAAAAGTAAGTCAACTTCGATGTTAGAATCTAACGCAATGGTCGATGCTAAGGAAGATAAAAATACTGCAGATCCATCCATTGAATTCATGTCAATAAAGCCAAATAGAAGTACCTTCATTTTTCTGTTTTCAACTAGTTCATGTGAATTCAAAGTTTTCACTCCAATGACTGAAATCTGATATGAATTTTTATTTTTTTATTTGTTCTTTAATAGATGATTTAAGCGCAAGATATTTTAACGTGAATTTCCCTGCATACGTAACGTTGAATTTGTGTTCTAACAACTTAAGTCTTCGTATTTCTTTGTTAAGCTTAATATTTTCCTTTTGGGCCATCTTACTTTTTTCTAATTCTTCTCGCAGCATATTATTTTCTTTTGTAACTTTCTCAATGATTTTTTGTTTTTCCATGCCATTGCCCTCTATGAGCTCCAATGTCATGGACATCATGTCTTTCATTTGTAATTCGAGTTCCTCATACATGGTTTTCCAATATTCGTTTCGTTCGTCCATATTGAAAAAACTCCCCTCCATTAACCTTGGATGATCTCCAATTCTCTTTTTATAACAACATCCACAGCGCATTTTTCCCGGATCGACTGAGAAGCTTGTTTTGACACTCTTAGAAATACGTCCGAGTTGTAATATAAGCGCTCTATTGCATCGGCAATTTCGATAGGAGACTCAGGTTTTGTTAGAAGGCCAGAAACGTCATGTTTAACGAATTCCGGGATTGCCGTAATATCTGTTGAAATTGGCACTAGCCCACTCGACATTGCCTCGCACATAGAAACCCCTTGAGAATCCAAACGGGTCGGGCAAAGGAAAATCCCATACTCCTTATGTAATGCAGCGATTTTCTCCTGAGATAGGAAACCTTTATGAATCGTTACATTCTCAAAATCCCGGATTGGCTCAACGGTTTGATCGAACAATTTTCCATCACCATAAAATGCAAATTCCAACTTATCGAAGTATGGCCTCTTCGATAGTTCCAGCACTGCTTTCACCGATAGATCATTGGCGTATTTTCGTGAAGCGTATGGCCTGATTGAAAGGACTTTTGTCCGCATTTCAACTGGCTTTTCAATAAAGGTAAACAGATTGTCATCTATTACATTAGGAATGATTACTGAGTTTTTCGATTCTGCTCTTGCATCACATTCCGCTATATGCTCTTTGAACCATTTGGATATATGAACAAAGGTTGTATCCAATTCATTCGTTTGATAAAACCAATTCATAAAAGAAAGCTGTGCTACATAATAGTCGTCCGACATTTCAAGAATCTTCCTCAAACTTTCAGGGCTTTCAAGAAAATTAAACCATCTTCTATGCCATGCCTCCGTTTCAAATCCATGTATCCAGGTAATAATCGGTAAATCTGTGTTCGTTTCTTTTATCGCTTGTACCATTTTTGGATTAACAAAATGAATCAGCGCTTTTTTATGTACTTTATGATTTAAGAAAATGCGCAGATGCTGTTCAGTTCCTCGATAAACAGGCACATCCTCATACGTATAATTTTCTGCTTTTTTATAGGCAGGATGCAAAACAAAGACATCAACCTTCAAACCCTCATCCAGATAAGCCTTGACTCTTCGGTGGATAAACCCATTCCGATATAACTGATCTTCATGTGGATAAGCATTCGTAATGATCACATATCTATCTTTTTCACTAAATGTAAGCTCATATAGATTTATAGATTCCTCCATTTTCGTTCACTCCTACTATTCAGTCATCTTCAATCAGCCTGCTACTTATCTGTAAATGAAGGATTATTAAAAGACCATTTTCCAACCACTTTTAAAACCGTCAATCGATTATAACAAACATGTATTACTGAATATTGACATCAATATGAGAATTCTGTAAATAAAAGTAAAGTTTTCATGAACTTTTATATGTTTTTGTAAAGTTTCAGTAAGCATAAACAAGCAAAATATAGAAGGACGACCCTTATCGGAATCGCCCTCTTACATATAAACCATTATAAATCTATTAATAGGATGTGGGAGTGTAGAGCCGCAAAGCTTAGACTTGATTATTTTTATCCTTAATGGAGTTTATTGGTTTAGTTACCAGTCAGTTGACTTTTTTCTACCTTCAAGAATTATTCAAGCATGTTTTTGTAAGAATAGAATAGAATCGAAAAAAGACCAATTTGCTGAAGAGAGTGATATAGATGGGACCAATTACCTTTAAAGCATGTGCAATCACTAATGAAATTGATTTGAACAAAATCGCCGTTCATTGCGGCATCCCAAAAAAATTCACCTGGGAAGAGCCTTTAATCCTTAAAGGCGATATTCTAAGTTCCATCCTTAATAAAAATGTGGACGAATCGCAGCAAGTGCTGGTTTTTTCCTTTGGCAGCATTGTCTTCATCAATTACTCACACGAAGATGAGATTAAGGCATTTTCCTCCTTTATCCATTCTTTCGAGCCGGACATTGATCTCATCAATGTAGATAGATATACGGACGATTACAGCCTTCACTTCAGTGAAACTGAAAACATCAATTTGACGGACGAATATGTAGTTGTTCCTAAATATGAATTTTTCTACCCTGAATTAATTTCCACCATTCTCGCAAAATCGGTGGCACTTGAAAAAACTGAGGAACAACTCGGAAAAATCCACGACAAGCTCGAAGCCATGATTGACCGACTGGAAAAAGGCAAGCTGAGAATCGGCAACAAGGAACTGGCGAGGACGACGGCAAAAATCGTACGTCACGAGTACAATACCTTAGCGTATATCATGATTCTGGATAAACCTGATATCACATGGACAAGCAGCATTGCCGGCGAATTTTATGACAGGATGCTTGAATTTTTTGAATTGAATGATCGGTATAAAATCCTGAAAAGTAAAACTGAAATTTTATATAACATTATGGATGGGTTTTCTAACATCAGCCATTCGATCAGGGGACTATTCGTTGAATGGATCATTGTAATTCTCATTGTCTTTGAGATTCTTTTGACGCTTTTAGAAATCGCAGGATGGATACCATGAATTCTGAATCATATCGGAAGGAATACCTTCCAAAAAAATAAGCATCGTTTAGATGCTTATTTTGCGTTTAACCACTACTTGATATTTAAGCTGACTGTATACTGACGTTTAATACATTCTTTTCCTATCGGGTCAAAGCATTCCGGAAGTTACCTAAGTTCCCCTTAATCCAGAGCCAAGTGGAAAATAAATTCCTCCCCTTCTTCGCCGTTAAATCTGTATCCTTTGTCAATGAATCCAGCTTTTTTATATAAATTTATCGCTGGGACATTCGAATGATGCACCGTTAGAATTATCTCATCTTTATCTGGATGTCTTAGTTTGATCATATCAGGCAACTCTTTTAAAGTCTTAAAAGCTAGACCCTTTTTTTGATGGCGCAAATCCAAAGAGAATGATTTAAGAAGAATCGCATTCTCATTACTTGTATATTGATTTCCAGCTTTATCCGTATATAAAGCAAAACAACCAATCAAATCCTCATCTAAATAAATGACCATGGGGAGGTTATATTTATCCTTCCTGAAGTCTTCGATAACTTTCAAAGGTAAAGAAGTATAGATTGCTTGTTCTATAGGTAAACAATAATTTCTCAGTGCCTCATAGTCATTTTCGATAAACGGTCTAATAGTTAATCCAGTCACCATTCGCACCTCATTTTTTCATATCTGATAAATCCATATTAACAGATACTTAAGTTATACAATCAACTGCAAAATATTTTTCAAGAAAATTCATTCATAAAAAAAGGAATGGCTTTGTTTACCATTCCTTCAAACTGTAGAAAAACTCAATGAAAATCAAGTTTGCCTGCAGTTTTTTATTTAAATAG
>NZ_JBIWES010000003.1:477638-507897 GCF_044762665.1 Peribacillus sp. NPDC096622
ATAGTTCAGTTGATTTCAGAGATTCACTCCCTTTCCGCCGACTGTCTGCCAAGCCTCCTCGGCACAAGCGCCTGTGGGGTCTCGGCTAGCCAGTTACTCGGCAGGAGTGTCGCAAATCTCTTCAATCCAATGAGGCTTACAGTAAAAAACATCAAGGATAATCTAGTCTTGTTTTAAAAATCATGGTTCGGGATGAGAGCAATCCGAATCTCCTTTTGTAGACAAACTCGATGAAGACTCAGTTTGCTTGCATGTTTTATTTGAATAGTTCAGTTGATTTCAGAGATTCACTCCCTTTCCGCCGACTGTCTGCCAAGCCTCCTCGGCACAAGCGCCTGTGGGGTCTCGGCTAGCCAGTTATTCGGCAGGAGTGTCGCAAATCTCTTTAATCCAATGAGGCTTACAGTAAAAACATCAAGGATAATCTAGTCTTGTTTTTAAAATCATGGTTCGGGATGAGAGCATTCCGAATCTCCCTTTGTAGACAAACTCGATGAAGACTCAGTTTGCTTGCATGTTTTATTTGAATAGTTCAGTTGATTTCAGAGATTCATTCCCTTTCCGCCGACTGTCTGCCAAGCCTCCTCGGCACAAGCGCCTGTGGGGTCTCGGCTAGCCAGTTATTCGGCAGGAGTGTCGCAAATCTCTTTAATCCAATGAGGCTTACAGTAAAAACATCAAGGGTAATCTAGTCTTGTTTTAAAAATCATGGTTCGGGATGAGAGCATTCCGAATCTCCTTTTGTAGACAAACTAAAGGAATTTCCAATCCTTTTTTCTTCTGTTTTTAAACTCATGATGTTAAATCATTTAGACGGTGATAATTCACTTTCCGTTACCCATTTATGGTTCTTCACTTTTTCTCCTCCCGTAGTCGGTGTGAAATCGACCATATAAACAGTCGTTTCTTCAGCAGATTCAACTTCAGCGACAGCCCCGTTCATCCCTTCCATATGAGATGCATTTACTGTGACCTCCGCTCCGGGTTCATATGTTTTCTCACCTGCATCTTTGATTTCTTCGTGAATGATCCATTTATGATTTTCCACTTTTTCTCCGCCTGTTGCAGGCGTATACGATATTGCATAAGCAGTCGTATCAAAGGCACCCACTATTGTTGCTTTGGCCCCCTTCATGCTTTCCATATGACCTGATTCGATAATCGCTTGACTTCCAACTTCATAGGTTGGATTTTCTGCGGCTTTTAATCCCTCCGGAAGATCACCCGAGCTAGAATGGTTCATGTCCATTTCACTATGTTCCTTTTCTTCTTTATCTTCTTTGTTTTTATCATCGCTGTTGGAACATGCTCCAAGGACTAAAAACAGGGCTGCTAATAATGATAAGATGGTCGGCAATTTTGTTCTTTTTTTCATATTGAATAAAACCTCCTTTATGATTACATCCATCTTACCAATTAAATGTGCAGAAAATATGGAGTACACTCGTAGCATAAGACATGGATCCTGTACTTTTTAAGCAATGTTCCTGACTGAATTTAACCTGATAGCGAACATATTAAAGGACTGGATAAAAGTGAACAGCATGCCTTCGAGAGTGGTTTAACGAGGTAAAAGAGATGATTTATTGCAGAGGATATTTGAGGTATTCAATCCTGCCGGACATTTCCTGGAAATCAAGCAAGAAGGACTTGGTCAAAAGTCCTTCTTCTGTCTAGTATCCCAAAGTTGATTGTTCGATTTTTTGCATGATATGTGAAAGGTTCATGGAGGCATGTTTTTTATAATCCCTGCCTATGGATTTGAATAACCCTTTCGCTATACCTATTAACATGATTTTGGTATGTCCATCCGAAATAATGGACTTATTAGGGAAACTTGATTCAGCTTGTGCATCGCCAATCTTATTGGCTGTTTCCTTAATAAAATCAATGATTTTAATTTCCTGGATTTTTCCTTCGATATCGGTTTTATAGATAATTTGATTTCTCCAAAGCTTTAGCTCAATCCTCTGTTTAGTATAATCGAAGAGTTCTTCCGTAATATGAACATTGCTCATTTGATTGGTGTCTTTAATGGGATACAATTTCGGGTTTGGATTGATTTTCTTTATTAAGGATTGGTCAATTGTGACCTTTTCCCGCTTTATGCGCGTATTTTTCGTTTCACATAGAATCAGCCTTAACTGTCCGGCAATTATATTGTTGAACTCTTCTAATCCAAAGAATTCAACAAGCATTACACTATATTCCAAAATGGTGATCGCTTCATCGAATTTTCGTTTAGCAGCTGCATTCGATCTAGTAAAAACCAATCGATTCTTCCTCTCCATATCCTTCTCACCCCACTGAATTCGAATCTATTGAATAAATAGTAAAAACATCCATAAAGGATGTTTCAGACTGTAGACAAATTCGTAGAAAGCGAGTTTGCCTACAGTTTTCTAGTGTTCTCAGAAATTCGCTCCCTTTCCGCCGACTGACAGGCCCCCCCTCGCCAAGCATTCAGCGGTTCTCAACTTGCCAGCAATTCAGCAGTAGTGTCGCAAATTTCTTCAATATAGTAATAGTTTTCTAAGTCTTGCATCAATGACATCCCATGGAATGATCATGCTGTTCATAAAAAACTGTCGAGAATGGACAATCTTTCGATAAGGACTCCTTCGATATTCAGACCTTTTTCCACTATCTTTTGAAGTGCTGTTTCATTAACTCTTTAAATCGTGTTCCATCTATTTCTTCTTTCGTCACTTTCCCATCTTCCCACTGTGTAAAGGATGTATCAGTCAAAGTGATGTTCCCACTATTTGTCAAACGGGTGATTAATGGATGCTTATTGAATGGCGATTGGGGATTTTCCCTGATGATCGTTTGGACCTCATTAAGTTCCGCTACATTTCCTACCGGTTTTGCAGAATCGAAAGCATACCCTATTCTCCAATCGCGATCTTTATGTTTCAGTTTTAATTCAAGGATATGATCTCCATGGTCGGTACTTTCTTTTTTTATCCTGAATTCACCATTTCCGGAAACGACCGTTTCTCCATTCAACGGAACTGGTTTTAGAGGCAGATTCCCGCCAAAACCCGTATCGATCAAATAGGCTTGGCCCTCATGGTTCAATAGAATGGTGACATGTGTCCTTCCTATGGTCATCCACCCCTGATTATAGATGACACCCCGAACCAATGATACATCAAAGTTATTCTCCACCAGGAAAAAATAAAGGGCTGTATTCAATTCATAGCATAATCCACCCTCATTCCTCACGAGGATTTTGTTCATGATATTCGCTTTATTGATATCACTCAGATGGGATGCCATGATTGACAAGTTTTCAAAAGGAATGGTTTTCGCTGTCTTATCCAGAATTTCATCTAATTTCTCAAATGTTAGTTTCACATCTTCCTGGACCCCTATTCTTTTCCTGAATAATGCATTCAGTTCATTCATTAAGATTCCCCCCTTTAAACAGATACCGGCGAAAAGTATCTTGACTTTGTATATATTCATTATACTTTGTCCATATTTCATTCTTCAATCAATCTCCATTAGCTCCACCTTTTCACCTGTAAAGAGGTCGCCCAATAATGCCTTAATCCTGGGCAACCTCCCCCATTCATGCACCGAAGCAGTTTTTCTTTAATCATTCATTTACCTGTAAGATGATTTTACCTAAATTCTTATTGGCTTCCATATGTTCATGCGCCCTTTGTACCTCTCCAAAAGGGAAGACATGGTCCACGATTGCCTTGATTTCATTTTTGAGGAACAACGGCATTGCCTTTTTAACGAATTCACCCGTTAACTCTTTTTTATATTCATCACTCCGAGGAGTTAGTAGAGTTCCTTTTAATTGAACTCTTTTTAAGAGAAGTTCCATCAGGTTCACCTTCTCGACTACAGTTCCGCCTAGAATGCCTATCAGTACCCATCGTCCATCAGTTTTTATGCTTTTGAGGTTTTTCTCCCAGTAAGAAGCACCGATGAAATCCAGGATAACATCCACTCCTTGATTATTTGTAGCTTTCAGTACTTCCTCATCAAAAGATTGTTCTTTATAGTTGATACAGATATCCGCTCCTAGTGAGTGACAGAAATCCAATTTTTCCTTTGAGCCGGCTGTAGTGATTATTTTCGCTTTTGTCATCTTTTTTGCCAGTTGGATAGCTGCTGTGCCTACACCGCTTCCGCCAGCATGAATCAATACCGTCTCTCGATCATTTAATTCCCCTAACCAAAACAAAGTTTGGTACGCAGTCAAGAATACTTCAGGAATCGCTGCTGCCTCTTCAAATGACAGGTTATCCGGAATCTTCATTGCTCGATCAGCCGGCATCAAGGCATATTGAGCATAACCGCCGCCGTTTACAAGGCCCATCACTCTCGTCCCCAATTGTATATTTGTACCTTCCCCTGTTTCCACCACTTCACCAGAAACTTCAATCCCCAATATTGGATTGGCCATATAACCGGATTTACCTTCCCGGGAAACAATATCCGTTCTATTTATCGCAGAGGCTTTAACCTTTATTAATATTTCCCCTTTTCCGGGCATGGGCTTTGAAAAATCTTTAAATAGTAATTGTTCTGCACCACCCGGTTCTTTAACCACTACTGCTTTCATTTGCCCCACTCCTATCAATTAAATTAGTGACCACCCTTTTAAAATGGTTTGTCTTGGAGTTGGAAACTATCCTACTCCAAAAAATATCCACAAGCAAACAATTAGGTTTTGTAAACATGATAGAATAAAAAAACCCGATGTCCCTTTCGAGGCCATCGAGCTTTTTTGAAAAGTTTATATTACCTTTTATTAAGCGATTGACTTCTATCCAGGTCATGATGCACTTGTGGTGCAGGAACCTTAGGGTTAGGAATCTGCCCTTTTGCAACTGGTTCAGCTACATAAACAAAATCTCCCGTACCATCTGGGGCGCTTCCTGTTGCCCACAGGCCGTCTGCTGATTCATTACCTTCTGACAAGTTCCAGAATTCGTACGCTTCCGGTTGAGATTCCATTTCCGCTTCCGGTGGGAATGATGCGGGGACGACAACTCCATTTTTTTCTTCGAGTTCTGCAATGGCCGCCATCCATTGATATTGGTGGTAACGATCACGGGCTAACATTTTACGGAAGGTAGCACGTACCCCTTCATCTTTGGTCATATGATATAATCGGGCCACTTGAAGGCGTCCTTGGCTTTCAGCATGCAGATTCGATCGCATGTCCGCTAATAAATTTCCGCTGGCTACAATATAAGATCCGTTCCAAGGCACCCCATTCGAGTTGGTTGGCAGTCCGCCAAGACCGCTTACGAGCAAATGCTGGGGATTGATTCCACCCATGATCGCTGCTGTAGCAGGATCTTTTGCGGCTTCTGCTTGATCTTCCGGAGAAGCGCCATCAAGTAATTGACTAATGAGTGAACAAAGCATCTCTACATGTCCAATTTCCTCTGTACCGATATCCATCAGCATATCTTTGTATTTTTCTTCTCCACGGCAGTTAAAACCCTGAAAAAGATATTGCATCATGACAGTCATTTCCCCAAACTGTCCACCTAACACTTCCTGAATTTGACGGGCAAGCATCGGATCTGGTCGATCTACCTTAACTTCAAATTGCAATTCTTTTTGATGGCGAAACATATTAACTCCTCCTTTTTTTATATGATGTACGGTTTTTTATTACCCGCCTATACATGCATGAAACCTTAATCCAGTTATAATGAACAATAATTAGAAAAAATTCACATACCATTAACATTGATTACCGAACTAAAAAGCAAAGGATTATCTTTGTGCTATGAATCGCTCAATAAATAAGATTTATAAAAGGTCCATTTACCTGTCTATAACTTTACAATACAGGGTAAAGTAGAAAGAACCATATATAGGAAAATACAAAAGGAGGATGGAAAATGGATTTCAAGCCCCGAAATCAAAAAGATCAATCCATTTCGGAATTACGTTATACTTATTCCGCCCGTAACCTATGGTCCGGTTTTCTATTCGGGATCGGATTGGTGGCATTCATCGATGAGGCCATCTTTCATCAACTATTGCATTGGCACCATTTCTATGACAAGTCCACAACCAATATTGGGCTTGTCTCGGATGGTTTATTTCATGCCCTAAGCTGGTTCGCAACGGTCGGGTCGTTATTCATGTTCGCTGACCTTCGCCGTCGAAAGGGATTATGGCTGAAAAGGTGGATAGGGGGAGTTTTGCTCGGGGCAGGTTCTTTCCAGTTATATGACGGAATCATCCAGCACAAGCTCATGCGCCTCCATCAAATCCGTTACAATGTCGATATTTTCCCATACGACTTGACTTGGAACATTGCCGCTACAATCATGATCTTGATCGGCATTGCCCTCGTCATTCAAACAAGGCGCAGCTTACTTAAAATGAAAGAAGACGCCAGCAATGCACAGTAATGGACATATTCATGATAATGGAACTGGTTTTGAACCGATTTTATTGATTCTACTCATGCTGGTTATAGTCATTTATATCGCAGCTGTCATAATTTCGAACCGCCGCTATAAAAAATGGCCCTTATACCGTACCTTCTTGTGGATTCTTGGCATTCTCTGTGCAGCCTCAGCAATTATAGGCCCTATAGCCAATCGCGCACATATGGACTTTACGGCGCATATGGTTGGTCATTTACTGCTTGGAATGATTGCACCCATCCTGCTCGTGCTTGCTGCACCTATTACGCTTGCACTGCGCACACTTGATGTACAATCAGCAAGACGTCTTTCAAAGGTGTTGAAAAGTTGGCCGCTGCGCATTATGAGCAATCCAATCACTGCCTCCGTGCTTAATATTGGGGGGCTTTGGATACTTTATACGACTGGTTTGTACGGGTTGATGCATCAGAATGCCCTTTTGCATGCATTAGTGCATTTTCACGTGTTCATAGCGGGCTATCTATTCACTGCGTCCATGATTTATATGGACCCTGCGCCCCACAGGTTCAGCTTCATGTTTCGAGCTATCGTATTTACAATTTCACTGGCCGGCCATGATATCCTTTCTAAATATATTTTTGCCCACCCGCCAAGCGGAGTCACCAAGGTACAAGCGGAAAATGGCGGAATGTTAATGTACTATGCCGGTGATGCCATTGACGTTGCACTTATATGCATCCTTTGCTATCAATGGTTCAAAGCCACCCGACCCAAGGAATCACTTGCCTTGTAGGAAGGCGGTTCCATGATTACTTCGGTAAACTCCTGTTTAATCGTCCAACATTTAGCTCATACTAATTTTTGATGAAAAAATTTTGGATGGAGCTGAATGAAAAATGGAATATGAAGCTAACAATTCTACTGAAAATGCTCTTCGTGATTATAAAGCTGGAATCGGTGTCTTTACGCATAAAATGCCAGATCTTGCTGAGAAATTCAATTCGTTTACGGAAGAGTGCTTTAAAGAAGGTCAATTATCCAAGAAAGAAAAACAGCTTATCGCACTAGGAATAAGCCTATATTCACAAGATGAATACTGTATTATCTATCATACAAAAGGATGTCTTGATCAAGGTTGTTCCGAACAAGAAATTCTTGAAGCCATTGGTGTGACCGCGGCATTTGGCGGAGGAGCAACCATGAGTCAGGCTGTTACCCTCGTACAGGAATGCATTCAGGAAATCAATCAGATGAAACAATGAAAAAGAAGGGATAGGAGAATTAATCCTATCCCTTCTTTATGTTCTTAATAAATGCTTTTAATGACTCATGTTGTTGTTATTTCCTTGTGCGGGTGCATACGAATTCATCATTTGTTGCATATCCTGCTGTGCAAGCTGCGGAACTTGGTAATAATGATGTTTGTTTTGATATATCGAAATCTCATATGCCATTTCAATGCAGTTCGGAACGGAATCTGCAAATACGCGGCGAACCACCGGATTCGTTATTTCAAGCGCTGCCATCGCCTTCATGGATGCTGCAGACTTAACAGCTCCAAGCATCAAGCCTGAAATGCATTCATCCGTAATTTCCGATACGGATTGCAAAGGTTTCTTTGGCTGAGTTGGTGTCAATCCATATATAAAATCGTTACCTTGATTCATTTTGTAGCTCTGAGTCGGTTTGGAAGGATCCTGGCCCGTTTGGAAGCACTCCAATGAAATATTATATTCATCTTGGATGAACTGATATTGACGATCCAGAATGTCGAGTAATTCCTGATCTTGGATATGCTGACGCAAAAGAGTATATGTGTTTAAAGTACCAATCGCTCCCGACAACACTTCATGTACATCGAATACTTCGTGACCACCGTGATTCATTTGTGGGGGAATGGCACCCGTTTGCATGTTCTGGTGTACTTGACCTTGTTGATATTGGTTTTGCATTGTAATTTCCCTCCTCATATTATCAATCATGCGAACACGTTTAGTATGTTAAACCCCAACCGGATTATTCAATCTAAACTCTTCCAAGAAGACCAAAAAGCTGCTACATCATTTTTTTCTGTATAAAAAAAACGTGGCGCTTTAAACTATAAACACTTTATAACATGGGAGGATTTCTAATGACACATCAATGCTTCTATTGTAATGATGTCACGGAAGAAAAAAAAATCCATGTCGTAACATTTCAAGTTACTGACACGGATAGAAATGAAATGCTTTGTGATGAATGTTATCAAGAATGGCTACAAGGAATAAAAGGTTAAGCATCAAAAGCCCTCTAACATTTCCCAAACATAAACGATGATGCATGCTTGGATGAATTCAGGGTAACTTAAATGCGTTAATGAATTTCAAGGAGGATGGTTATGGGAATTTTAAGCGGAAATCCGAAAGATGAGCCTATGCATTATGGAGAGGTATTTGGAACCTGGGCATTTCTAACAACTACAAAAGGGTTGATTGCCTGTCATCAAACTATGCTTAATCATACTGGCGACAAGGACCTGCATAAATTACTTGTTGAAGTGATCAATCAAGGGAAACAGGAACATGACCAACTTGAATCATTATTAAAAGAAAATAACGTAGGATTGCCTCCGTCACCACCTGAAAGGCCTAAAGCTAATTTGGAGGATATTCCCGTCGGGGCACGTCTTCAAGATCCTGAAATCTCTGCTTCAGTATCAATCGATATTAATGCAGGATTAGTTGCTTGCAGCCAAATGATGGGTCAATGCATCCGCGAAGATATTGCACAGATGTTTGCGCAATTCCATACCAATAAAGCTGCATTGGGTGCTGACTTCCTAAGATTGAATAAGGAAAAAGGATGGCTTGTCCCTCCTCCTCTTCATATTAGAAAAACAAGTATGTAAATAGTAATGAAATATCCCCTTAATCATGTTTTGTGATTGAATGCCCAACATGATTAAGGGATTAATTCCATAAGGACGATCAAGGAATCATTACCATTGCAAACTTTCGATTAAGTGGCACTTTGTACATTGTTGACTATAATCATTTATCACAAATTCATGGTTACAATTTTCCCGAAAAGTGTTCAGCTCCCTTTTCAGCTGTTCCAATTGAGTTTCCAACTGTTTCATTTCAATTTTTATCTGGATTACCCGATTCATCGAATTCTCCTTCGGAATCATTGATAGATTTTCCCATCCGTTTTCCTAAATTCATTCGCTTTTTCTTTAAGCCCTTCATCGATTACCGACTCAAAACCCAGACCCTTCTCCTTCGCCAAATCACGGATGTCCTGAGAGATTCTCATACTGCAGAATTTTGGTCCGCACATTGAACAGAAATGGGCTGTTTTGGCACCTTCAGCCGGTAGAGTTTCATCGTGATATTCAACTGCCCTTTCAGGGTCAAGAGAAAGATTGAATTGATCTCTCCAACGAAATTCGAATCTGGCCTTCGAAAGGGCATCATCCCGTTTTCTTGCCTGCGGATGGCCTTTTGCAAGGTCAGCTGCGTGAGCTGCAATTTTGTAAGTAATGACCCCTACCCGAACATCCTCTTTATTCGGTAGCCCCAAATGCTCTTTCGGTGTCACATAGCAAAGCATGGCAGTACCAAACCATCCAATCATGGCAGCACCAATCGCAGAAGTGATATGGTCATATCCAGGAGCTATATCCGTCGTCAATGGTCCCAGGGTATAAAATGGTGCTTCTTGACAGACTTCCAGCTGCTTATCCATATTTTCTTTAATCAAATGCATCGGTACGTGACCGGGTCCCTCCACCATTACTTGAACGTCGTGCTTCCAAGCAATCTTCGTCAACTCCCCAAGTGTTTCCAATTCGGCAAATTGTGCCTCATCGTTTGCATCTGCAATGGATCCAGGACGGAGACCGTCACCTAATGAGAATGCGACATCATACGTCTTCATGATTTCACAAATCTCTTCAAAGTGAGTATAGAGAAAACTTTCTTGGTGGTGGGCCAAGCACCATTGTGCCATTATGGAGCCTCCCCTGGAAACAATGCCCGTAACTCGCTTTGCTGTCATTGGGATGTATCGCAAAAGCACACCAGCGTGTATGGTGAAGTAATCGACACCTTGCTCAGCCTGCTCGATTAATGTATCCCGGAAAACTTCCCAATTTAAATCTTCCGCGACTCCATTCACTTTTTCCAATGCTTGATATATCGGAACCGTTCCAACCGGCACAGGTGAATTCCTAATAATCCATTCCCGCGTCGTGTGAATATTCTTTCCTGTGGAAAGATCCATTATGTTGTCTGCACCCCATCGTGTTGCCCAAGTCATTTTCTCCACTTCAGCTTCGATCGATGAACTAACAGCTGAGTTTCCAATATTCGCATTTATTTTCACGTGAAAATTACGTCCGATGATCATGGGCTCACTTTCCGGATGGTTAATATTTGCCGGAATGATCGCCCGCCCGCTAGCTACCTCTTCTCTTACAAACTCAGGGGCTACATTTTCCCTGATCGAAATGAACTCCATTTCTGGAGTAATGATACCTTTACGGGCATAATGGAGCTGGGTTACGTTTTTCCCTTTCACTGCACGCAATGGTTTTCTTTTCAATCCCGGAAAAACTTCGGCATTGGATTGTGATTCCACTTTTCTATATCCGTTATCTTCGGGCTTTATTTCACGCCCTTCATACTCTTCAACATCTTCCCGTTCCAGAACCCAGCTGCGTCTAATCGGGGAAAGGCCTTTATGAATATCAATGGGATATTCTGAATCCGTATAGAAGCCGCTTGTGTCATATACACGTAAAGGCGGATTCTCCTCTTCGCCGAATGCCCCTGTTGTCGGACTTAGCTTAATTTCACGCATAGGTACTTTAATATCGGGTCTAGATCCCTCAACATACACTTTTTTACTCCCGGCAAAACTGGACATAATTGAAACGTTCATGTCATTTACTGAATTACTCATCATGATTTCATTTCTCCTTTTTAAGTTCATTTAAAAAGGACAAAATCCAATCCATTTCGCACGAAAAAGCCAGGTCTCATATTTAAAGACCCGGCTAACGTTAGTATGACTACAGAAATGACCAATTGAAATGTCATCGTTCAGTAGATTCTAACTTCCCCACGCTGGTATGAACCAGATCAGGTCCTGAGGGTTAAGAAGCTTAAGCGCTTCCCTCTCAGCCCAACTTTTATTGGACACCCCTAGTCTGAATAATTTAATTGATTACACGGTAACTATAGCTCACCCTTTTCATTCTGTAAATAATTTGAAAGACCTAATATTTTCTCTACAATTATCTAAAATTGTTATTTGGAGGAGGACCGCCAATTAATCCCTCAGGCTCTCAAGGATAGGGAAAAGCTCCTCTAAATGCGTGATTTCATAGGTTGGAATCACTTCATTCCGTTCCTTATCATGGCGATTTATCCAGACCGACTTTATACCTACCCGTGATGCTCCAAGGATATCGGTCATTAAATTATCGCCGACCATCAATACTTCATCCTTATCAAGCTCCATGATTTCCAAAGCATGCTCAAAAATGGAGGCATCCGGTTTACCTCGTCCAAATGCGCCTGAAATCACGATTTGGTCGAAATAAGGAACCAGTTCAGGCGTAATTTCAAGTTTGGTATTTTGCAGTTCAGGAGATCCGTTCGTAAGCAATAGCAATTTGTACTTCCCTTTTAATTCATCCAGAACACGGAATGTTTCTTCATAGATAAATGGCTTTTTGCGTCTTTCAGCCGGGAAACGTTCTGCCAGTTCAAGCCCAAATTCCGGGTCATCGATCCCTAAAGCCTTCAAGCCCCTCGTCCACGCTTCTTTCCGATAAGCCGGTACAATCCCGGCCATCTTCCGGAATTCATCATGGTCATCTTGAAAATTCCCCCATAGTCCCTCAAATGGGTTGATTCCAATCATTTGAGTGAATGCATATGTATCGTAAGAAGAATAAAGCTCACGCGCTTCCTTCCGCACCGCTTCTTCAAACTCGTCGACATTCAGACCATATTTCTCCTTGGCAACTTGACATGTGGCAACAAAAGCCTCTTTTACACTTTTCTGATCCCAAAGTAATGTATCATCTAAATCAAAAAAAACTGCCTTCAGCAAAATGTCCACCCCTCTTTCCCCAATATTGAATTCGTAAAAATTACACTATTACAATAATAAACCACAACCAATAAAAAAAGAATAACTATTCGGAAAATGCCTGCCTCTTTCTTAAAATCAGCAAAATGGCTTACCTTTTCCCGGTGGGAAACCATATATTATTTACCTTCTCTTCTTTCAAATACATACAGTTTTCCATTACTGGCAATCTTGAATTTTGGACCGATGAACCCTCGCCGGATCAGCTCTTTCCTCAGATATACCATGAGGGCGGCATGACTCACGATCAGAACATTCCTTTCCCCCTTTGCAAAAACTTCATCCAATACTTTATTGATCCTTTGCTCTGCAATCTTAATTTCCGCCCTAGTCTGCTTGTTGATCACCGAGCAGCAGCGAATCCAGATGGCCCAAAGGATGAACGGCAGCTTGATGCTGCCTCTAAGAGGGGGTGATGGTATTTCCCGCAGCTCCTCCATCCGATGAACCGTACCTGGATAGATGTGTTCCGCTGTCTTGACAGCTCTCGACATATCACTGCAATAACATTCTTGCCATTCCTCAACACCAAATAAAGTCGTTCCATAAATAATATCCGCTGCATCATAGTCCTCAAACCATTGCTTCATATCATCCGCCGTCACAGATCTCCCAGTAGGAAATTCATGTGCCACCTTAAAATGCCGTACCAAACCAATTTTCATATATTCTCCTTTTTATCTTTTAAAATATTCATTTCTTTTTCCTGTAAAAGCCCTTAACAATATATTAACCTATGTAAAGCTATATAATAAATGCAAGTTGAAACCATTAAAAACCTTACTGAGCTCTCCTTGACATTGTGTATGGTTAAAGGTTCTCACAGATTGAGTCACTGCAAGCATTTGATTATGATAGGGAAAGATATCATGGGCAAGACCATATGTAAAATGATCGAAAAAAGAGAAAGCATATCGCCTTCTCCTTTTATCGTTTAATCTATGAATTGAAGTTCTGTTATCGTACATCTTTTCCTGAATTTATATTTCCCGCTCAAATCACTGAATTGATAATCATTTAGAGATTTCCCCAGTTGTTCCTTTAGTTTATCCACCGTGATGGATTCCTCAACTGTCTCTTTCCAATTTTCATTTCCCATTATCTCTTCGAACGGAATGGTAGCCAGGACTTCATCATATATCTGGATGCTTTGATCGATGCCGAAGCTGCCATAGATACTGCCATTTTCATCAGCAAAGATATCCTCCGATTCCAATTCTTCCACCAACACTTCCAGATATCCCTTTGACTTAACAGGCTTGATGGCAATCTCCGCTTCTGCCTTTACAGGTCCCAATCTCTTATCTATGATCTCTATCGTCAATTTAACGTGAACGGGCGGATAACCAAACCCTTCACAAAGTTCTGCTGCCGAGTTATATACCATCTGAACATCCTCCTTTTTTCACTATCATTATATAATATAAATCCTCCATTTCCTTACCAAAAACCCTTTTTCAAGATCATCCGGTACTGCTTCTCTCCTTCATCATCTGAAGGGTCAATCGTCACATTCCCGGATTCCCCTTTAAACGAATGCCAGCCATCATAGAAAAAAGCCAGTAATCCTGATTTCCTCAGTTCACGGGCAAGATGATCATTTTTATTTCACATAAATTGATCGAAGTTTATGGTGTATTATCGGTAAACGTATAAATGTAAAAAATCCAATGCAGCTCATGGGCATTGGATTTTTTATAGCTTCACATTATGGCTTTAGCACCACTTTAATACATTCATCTTCGTGATCGTTAAAGATTTGATAAGCCTCACTCGCTTTTTCGAGGGGGACTTTATGGGATATGATTTCCGTAGGGTCGAACTCTCCAGCCGTGATTTTATCAAAAAGCTTGGGCATGTAGTGAATGACCGGTGCTTGTCCCATTTTCAGGTTAATGTTCCGCTCGAATATATTGCCTAATGGGAACATATTATATTTCGATCCGTACACGCCAGTCAGTTGGATCGTGCCGAATTTACGTACGGCGTTAAGTGCAATCTCGATCGCACTTAACGTTCCACCCTGAAGTTTCAGCTTTTGCTCAATCGCCTCTATCGTTGATTTCTTTCCATCCATTCCCACACAGTCTATGACCACATCGGCCCCGCCTGAAGTGATTTCCTTAATGTATCTGCCCATATCGTTATACTCATCGAAGTTATACGCCTCCACCTTATTCATCTGTTTAGCCTTATTGAGTCTATAAGGAAGATTGTCGATGGCAATGACCCTTTTTGCTCCTTTCATCCAAGCGAACTTCTGAACCATCAAGCCAATCGGCCCACAGCCCAATACCGCTACCGTATCACCTTTCTTGACGCCAGCGTTCTCTACACTCCAATATGCGGTTGGCAGCACATCGGACAGGAACAAAAGCGCTTCATCCTCAAGTTCACATGACTCTGGGATGACAAATGGCATGAAGTTTCCATATGGTACCCTAAAATATTCTGCCTGCCCGCCTGGATAGTTCCCATATCGTTCCGTAAAACCAAAGTACCCGCCTGTATCCACCGCTTCATTGGGGTTGGAATTATCACATTGACTCTCCATATCATGTTCACAATAATAACAGTGCCCGCAAGAAATGTTGAAAGGCAAGACAACCCTGTCTCCTTTTTTCACCTTTGTCACTTCCGGACCCACCTCTTCGACGATCCCCATCGGTTCATGGCCAATGATATAATCTTTATGCGTCGGCAAAGCACCCTGATATATATGGAGGTCGGACCCGCATATAGCTGTTGAAGTCACTCGTACGATGATATCATCCTTTTGCTGAAGTTTCGGATCTTCAACTTGTTTTACCTGAATATCTTTTGCTCCTTGAAACGTTACAGCCTTCATAATCAACCTCCCAAAATTTTCTTATTACCTTTAATATACCCATCCACAAGACTGCTAAGCCTATGAACACCTGATTTCCCCAGGAATTAGAAGTCCTTCATTGCAAAAAAGCCCCGGAAAACCGGGACTCACCTATGAAACCTTTTATTTAGCACTTTATTTATTGCCATTATTATTGTGCTTGTACTCTCTTAGTACCTCATTGAATACATCGGGATAATTCGTAAACAGCCCCGTTGCACCCCATTCAAGAGCCTTTTTCATATCGGCTCTTTCATTTACTGTATATGGATGGAATTGAAGGTCATGGTTGCGAACCATCTTCACATATTGTCCGTCTACCTTACTGAAGTTCGGGCCAACGCCAACTGCATATTCCTTTATCGATTCCAATTCTTGATCGGAAATGGTTGCTTGGTTCTTGTAAGAAAAAAGTTGCACAAGCGGTAACTTTGGATTCAAGTCGTGAACCTTCATAAGGCTTTCTTTACTGAACGATTGTATTAATACATTCTTGGTACGGCCTTTTGAATCCACCATTTTATATTCTTCCAGAACCTGCAGAAGTTCTTCTTCCATTCCTGGATACACATCAGGGGACTTTGTTTCGATATAGTAATTGGCCTGCTTGCCGAACTTCTTAAAGACTTCTTCAAGAGTGGGAACCGTTAACCCTTCATATACCTCTTTTGCCAATTGCGGATATTTTTCATTGAACCATGTACCAGCATCCAGTTTCTTGATTTCTGCCAGCGTTAAATCCTTCACAAGACCAGTACCATTCGTTGTACGATCCACCTTTTCATCATGCATTGCTATCAATCTTCCATCCTTGGTCATTTGCAGATCGATTTCTATGTAGTCGCCCTTCATTTGTTCTCCCAATTGATAAGCGGGAATGGTATGTTCAGGTGCATAACCTGAAGCTCCCCGATGTGCGATATTCACGATTTTCTTCTCATAAATAGACGAATTGGAATGATTTCCTTTTGCTGCTGAAGCCCCCATGGAAGTAGCCTGCAAAATAAAGGCCGCACTCATCATACATAAACCGAATTTCTTTAGATTCGTTTTCATTTCCCTCTCCCCCTCCTATTATTACCATTATTTTAAAAGGGAAATATGAATCTACAACGAATATAATGTAAAGAAATAATATATTAGTCAAAATGAGTAAAATAACCTATCAAATACACTACCCGCAGTGTAGTTTGTTGTACCTGACCAAACAGGTGAATGACAGCTTAATTCCTTGGATTAGAAACCCACTAAAAGCGTCTTTTTCTAAAAAAATCGTAAATGAAAAATGTGCTAAACATGGATACTGGTAATCCAATAAGAAGATATAAAAAGTTTCTTGGCATATACATATTGAAATAGTAGAAAAAAACGGTCATAGCAAATAAATATAACTAAATATTTCCAAACCCTTGGCATTTCTTAACTCCTTACTTCGCTTTTATATAAGTCTTTAACTGCTAACAATTTAAGTCTTCCATATCCATAATAAATAAAATTCAAAGCCGATAAATTCCAGCTATTAGATAGGATGTCCCAATGTTTACATACCTTGGGAGCCCGGACAGGATGGATTCCTTAACTCCTTACCTCACCTTGCGGTACTGAATTCTACCCGAACCTCGCTTGAAGAAATGGCCAATTCTAAAATATAGATAAAAAGACTATCGATGACAAAATTTATCTTTTTCTGATTTACAAAAAACTAGTATCATATTACTATTAAACAAACAAACAGAATATTAATATTAAGGGGAATTATGTTAAAAAATTATCAATATTATCAAAACAAACACCGATTTATACTGAAGGCATTCATGGCAATGATATCCTTTTTATTATTAGTTGGGATTTCTGTATCACCTATAAGTTGGAAAGATAATCCCTACGAGATGACAATACAGGTCATTTTAATATCGGGGTTGATAATTTCTCTGTTATTTTTCTTAAAAACAGAAGTCAATTTTTATAAAACCTTATTCATTTTCTTAATTACTGTTTATTTATATAGCAAATTTTGGATATTCCCAGATACCGCAATCATGCTGGCTTTATTTGCTATAGCACCGTTGTTTCCCATTTTTCTCTTTGATAAAATCGGGTTTTATATTGTGGCCACTTTAAATATCATATTAGGCCCCGCTTCCATCTTGATCATTTCAAAAACGGATCTTCAATACTCTTATGAATATGTCGCTTTGGATGGTTTCGGCAACACGCTTAATTTCATCGCTATACAAATCATATTGGTATTCGTATTCATAGGAACCAATAATAGGATGGAATCCACTAATGCATTTCATAAGGAAATACAGCAAGCTAAGCAATTGAACTCAGTCGGACAGCTAGCTGCCACCATTGCACATGAGATACGTAATCCGATTACAGTCGTTAAAGGGTTTGCCCAGTTATTAGATCAAGAGAAGGAACTGAATGAAACGGAAAAATTTTATGTACAGACCATGCTTACGGAACTTGAATATACACAAGTGATAATCAATGACTATTTGTCTTTGGCAAAACCGCAAACGGATAATGTACAGGTCATTCCTTTAAATTATGAAATCCAAAAGATTTCCGACCTATTAACCAGTTTCGCCAATAATCGAAACATAGGCTTTCTCCTGGATTTCCGTGACGATCTGTACATTAACATGAATCCCATCGAGCTTAAACAGATATTGGTCAATATCATGAAAAATGGAATTGAGTCAATGAACAAACCCGGATTTATCAAGGTGGAAACAGAGCAGGAACGCACTATGGCCAAAATACGAATAACGGATACAGGAATAGGCCTCTCAAAAGAACAGCTTGAAATACTAGGAACCCCATTTTATTCACTTAAAGATAGGGGAACCGGTATCGGCCTGACCGTTTGTTATTCCATCGTTCAAAAATACAAAGGGAAAATCATGGTACAGAGCGAAGTGAACAAAGGAACATCGTTCACCATTTATTTGCCCTTATATAAAAAAATAGATTAAACATACATACCAAACAATAAAAAGGATGCCCCCATCACCCGGCGGTCATCCTTTTTCAATTTAGGCTTTAAAACTATCTTGCCATTTGAGCAAATGATTTTCTAAAAAGCGGACAAACGAGTCTGAGATTTTACCAGCGAGGGCAAAAATGATGATGCCTACGAATACGACGTCCGTTTGCATGAATGAACGGGCATCCTGTATCATGAAGCCCACCCCTCTATCCGCACCCAGCAATTCAGCGACGACCAGGCACATCCAAGCCGCACTTAAGGCTAAGCGGATACCAAGCAATATGTTTGGCAATGCTGCCGGAATCATGAGCTTCGTTATTTGTTCCCGACGGCTAAACTCTAGGATACGGGCAACATCGTACAGTTTTTTATCCACATTCCGCAGGCCCAAAAATGTTTGTAAATAAAGAGGAAAAAAAGCACCCAAAGCAATTAGCAGCACTTTGGATAGTTCGCCAAATCCGAACCACATAATGAATAAAGGGGTAATCGCAAGTAAAGGAACCGTTCGTAACATTTGAATGCTTGGGTTAAGATATTCTTCGGATTTTTTTTGCATCCCAACAATCACTCCTAACAATAAGCCTAAAAAACCCCCTAAGGCAAAGCCAAGAAGAGCCCGCGTCAAACTGATTTGTAAATGCATGCCCATTTCCCCCGACTGAACGAGATCAATGAAAGTCGTGACGATCAATGAAGGTGATGAGAATAATTGGGCAGGCAGGATGCCAACCGAACCTAATGCTTGCCATGCAATCAATACGACAACAGGAAGAACCGAACCCCGCAATGCCGATTTGGCAAGTTGGGATTGTTTTGTCCTTTCCCTTATGACAAGGGACTTGTTTTGAGCAACGGTCTGTGTAGACATAATTTTCATCCTTCCTTTTTTCAAATATTTAATTAAATGCTCCAATCTTCCACTTCAACTGAATGATGATCAAGTTGGTTTAATATGACGGACCGGAACTCCTGAAACGCTTTGCTTGTTCGAATTCTTGGATATGGCAAATCAATGGGAACGATAGCTTTAATCCGTCCAGGCTTTACATCCATGACGACCACTTTTCTCGATAAAAAGATGGATTCATCAATATCGTGGGTGACAAGCACCATCGTTGTCTTATTCCTTTCCCATATTTCTAGTAAAGCCTCTTGAAGATGCGTTCGCGTGAATGCATCCAATGCACCGAATGGCTCATCCAGCAATAAAACTTCAGGATTACGCAATAAGGCCCTGGCAATGGCAACACGCTGCGACATTCCACCTGATAATTGACGTGGATATGCGTTTTCAAATCCTTTTAGTTTAACAAGTGAAATCAAATCATCCACTCTTTTTCGAATGTCCTGTTTCTTTAATGGAAGGTTACCTGCAATATTCTTCTCCACGTTTAGCCATGGAAATAAGCGATGCTCCTGAAAAATGAAACCACGGTTTTTAGATGGGGCGCTAACCGGTTGATCCCCTGCCATGATCAAGCCGTCAAAGTCTGAATCAAGTCCTGCGATCAACTTTAATAATGTGCTTTTCCCGCATCCGCTCGGACCTATGATGGTGACGAACTCACCATTGTTGACGGTGAAATTCAAATTATCCAAGACATGAATACTTTCATTCTCATTCTTAAATGTTTTGCTGACCTGATTGATTTCTAACGTCGCAACCAATACCCTCACCCTTTCTCAAATAAAAAACTAGAGATCCAGCAATAAGGCACATATTGTCCCTTTGCTGAATCTCTAGTTAACTAGTCGATTCAATATTTCATTTTATCTTAACCTATCGATTATTTATAAGCAACACCTAATACCAATTTATTTTATCGGATTAATCAACAAAGTAATTGACAGATTATTCTAACAGCTGTTAAGATGCATTCATACACAAATCCGCTTCACAAAGGAGCCAATTAAATAAAGGTCATGTGAATCAACTGGACTACCGGAGATTCAATGAAGAGTAACCAAGCAAACTCTTCGTTGAATCTCTTTTTTGTCATTAATCTGACTATCCAGCTGTGGTACGTGTATTAAAAAAGGAGGGAATTCATGAAGGAATATCGTAACAAGTTAACCGCAGCATTACTTGCCATCATTAGTCTCGCTGTATTGGCAGGCTGTAATTCCGATGCCGGCAAAGCTTCCGGGAAAAGTGGCCCCGGCCCCCTTAAAGTTCATATTGCCTTAAATGGCAAGATGGGGCCATTGGTCATCGCAAAGGAAAAGGGATTGTTCAACGAAGAATTTTCTAAACTGGATGCCCAAATCGTGTGGAGTGAATTCCCGAGTGGTCCCCCGCTTTTGGAATCCCTTGCTTCCAATCGGGTTGACCTGTCTTTTTTAGGCGATGGTGCACTGATTGCCGGCATTGATAAGAATCTGCCATTCGAAGTGATTGCACAAACAGGCCGGGGTGAGTCATCTGTCCGGATCCTGGCTCAAGCAGAAGGTAACATAAAGCAGATTGAAGACTTAAAGGGAAAAACGGTCGGTGTTGCCTCGGGGACAACGGGTCATGTGTATTTAATCAAGGCATTGAAAGCTCATGGTTTAACGACTGATGATATTAAACTCATCAATTTGCAACCAGATGATGCTCAAGCGGCTTTTGAAACGAAACAATTGGACGCCTGGGCAATATGGAACCCCTATTACCTTAATAATATTGAAAAAGGGAATGCTGTCGCACTTAAAGTAAAAGGAAAAATATTAGCTCCTGGTGCAATCATTGCACGTAAGGGCTTTGCCGAAGAGCACCCTGAAATTGTCGAGGCCTATTTAAAGGTTTATAAAAAAGCTGCCGATTGGCAAATCGAGAATCCAGATGAAGCATCTGAAATTTATTCCAAAGAAACTAAATTGCCTGTGAGCACGGTAAAGACAATCATAACGGCCGAGAAACCAAATATCTTTTTTACCGAAGATGCCATCAAAGCACAACAGGAATCAATCGATACTTTAGCTGGTGTGGGTTATATCAAGAAACCATTTAATTTTAAAAATCAGATCCACAATGAATACATTGATGAAGCCTTTAAAAAATAAAAACTAACCTTACAGGAGGAGATTGATTATGACGGAAACTAAAACACAACAATTGAAAGTGGTACCGGTAGCAGGAAGGATTGGAGCGGAAATTCAAGGAGTGCAATTAAGCGGGGACTTGGATTTAGCTATTTTCAGTGAAATCAAACAAGCATTAAACAATCATAAAGTCGTATTCTTCAAAGGTCAAAATCATTTAGATGATGCCAGCCAAGAAGCCTTTGCCAAACTATTGGGTGAACCTTATGCACATCCTACAGTACCGGTCAAAGACAATACGAACTATATTTTCGAACTTGACTCCGAACGCGGTGCTAAAGCAAACCATTGGCATACTGATGTCACTTTCGTTCCAGAAGTCCCCAAATACTCTATTTTAAGAGGTGTAACCATCCCTGATGTCGGCGGAGATACAGTTTGGGCAAATACGAATGAAGCATATGAGGACCTGCCAGATGGATTGAAGAAATTAGCGGACGGACTATGGGCAATCCATACAAATGAATATGATTATGCTCAATTCAAACCGGCTGAAAACATTGATGATGAGGTTAAAAAGAAGTATCGTGATGTATTCGAATCGACCATTTATAAAACAAGGCACCCAGTCGTTCACGTGCATGCAGAAACCGGAAAAAGGCATTTATTATTAGGTGGCTTTGCTGGTAGAGTGGAAGGATATACAACAAGTGAATCCGAAAGATTATTAAGCATCTTCGATTCATACGTCACGCGCTTAGAAAATACCGTGCGTTGGCAATGGAGTGAAGGGGACGTGGCCATTTGGGATAACCTAGCCACGCAGCATTACGCTATTGCCGATTACGGGGACCGGCACCGCGTCGTTCGCAGGGTCACAGTAGGAAAAGACATTCCCGTAAACAAGGAGAACGAGTCCAGCAGACTAATTATTAAGAAATAAAACTCTTGTATCGAAGGTAAGCTTCCATTACTTGACTGCCCCATAAGCGAATGAAAACATTCAAACGGCCTTATTGCAGGAAGTTTGAGTGTTTTCTTTATTCAGCAGGGCTTGCCAACTCGCCAGGTATGGGGTTTTGTGGATAAATAGATGGAGTAATGTAAAAAGGTAAAAAAGAAACTGCCAAACTAATATCGGCAGTTTCTTTTCGTTTTCGTACAGCCAGCGTCTTTATCAGAATTAATTATCCTGAACGATTATTTCATCGATTATACCGTAATCCTTCGCCTCATTTGCACTTAAGAAGTAATCGCGATCTGTGTCCTTCGCCACCTTTTCGATAGGCTGACCGGTCCTTTCGGAGATGATTTGATTGATATGATCCTTTAGCTTCAAGATCCTTCGGGCAGAAATTTCTATTTCCGTTGCTTGCCCCCTCGCCCCACCAAGCGGTTGATGAAGCATGATTTCACTATTTGGCAAAGCGCACCTTTTCCCTTTCGTCCCCGCCAATAAAAGCATGGCACCGAATGATGCTGCCATCCCCGTACATACAGTCCGGATATCAGGCTTAATATATTGCATCGTATCATAAATGGCGAAACCGGCACTGGTCGATCCCCCCGGACTGTTTATGAAGATGGTAATTTCTTTATCAGGTGCATCCGCTGCCAAGAATAACAATTGGGCAACCACACTATTGGCTAAATGATCGGTGATCTCTTCCCCGATCATGATGATACGATCTTTTAGAAGTCTGGAATAAATATCGTACGAGCGCTCCCCCTTGCTGGATTGCTCAATTACATATGGAATGGTGGTCATATCTCTTCTTCCTCCTAACAATAATATAGGCTATGCGGCCATTGAGAGTGTGTTTGAAGGAGTGAAGCTTGATTTGGAATTCGAATGATTCATCAGTTTAGGAATCATCGATTCACTGTTCAGGGATTTGAAAGATGGGATGCTTCTAATGAGGATATCAGGATTTTGGGCTTTTAACGCCTGTGTCATCAGGGACATGAGCCGCTGCTCCTCCTCATCCTGCCAATCTTCCACGCAAGACAACCTACGCTCTTCAACGTCATTCTCTAAACGCTTCTTCACACGGTTCAAGATTGCCTTTACAGCCGTTTCCGTGGTGTTCAAGTAATCTGAGATTTCTTTTGACCGGTAGAGGAATCCTTCCTTTAATATGAACACTACAGCTTGTTTCGGGGTAAGGGATTTTACTATATATTCAACCGTTTCAAAGACGTTTCCCCCAACTGCCCCCAACTGTTCGGTATCCAACAGATCGTCTAAGGATTCTTTTTTCCTTTTTCGTATCGTATCAATCCAGGAATGTCGGGCTATCGTCTTCAATAAAGCTGTTGTTATCTCCGTTTTCTTACCATAGCCCTGCATTGCCTTCAATATCGTTTCCTGAGCCAAATCATCCCCATCCCAATTATTTTGGGTCAGGAATCGGCAAAACCGAATCAATTCAGGATAAACTTCACGCAAAATCGCACCGTTATCCTTTTCTTCAGGAATATCTTCCTTCAACTTATTTATCATTTTTCTCACTCCTTCAACACCCTCTATCCTATAAACGTTTCAGAAAGAGAAAAAGATATGGGGGTGAAAAATTTTCCTTCATTCTTTATATTCTATTCCATCTTTTCCATTGGATTTCCTTTCATACTAAAAACCTGTTTGGTTAAGACCCAAACAGGCTAATGCCAATGTTCTGTAACAAATAGGGCCTCCAGCCGCTGTGTACCCGGTTCGTCACCAATCATTTCAGTATAGACCTTATTTCCAGAGCACTTATTATTCCCCGTGCATTTAGCTCCATTCCAATAAGCCAACCAAACGCTTGGATGTGACGTGCCAGATGTCTCTGGTGTGAATCCTGAATTTACAATTGCCGGGTGAGCCATGGGAACCTTGCTGCTATTCCAAGTGTTCAATGCATTCGACCGTGTATTCGCTAGGTTCCATTTCGTTTTCTTCAATACCAAACCAACTGGAGGAGCGGCTTTCATTAGCGCTATCTTTACAATAGTTCACCATAGAACCTGCTGGATTTTCTTCAGACTCTTGATCGCCCATCTCTTCAAAATCCACTGATCGCTCGTTATGACGCTCACTGTCTGACTTTTCATTATCCAGGTCTGCGAACATGAACATGCAGTAAAAAACCAAAACCATAATTGCCATGGTAATCAACCTTGACAGTATAGGCAGTAATTTTTTCAATATAGCTAAAACTCTCTTCATGGTGGTTTCCCCAATCCTGCTAAAGCATATTAAATTCAGAATGAATTAATTCATCTATTAAATATCCATCAATAACACTAGTTTAGAAAAATATTACTATTTTCATTATATCAAGTTCCAGAAGTTTTTATTGCTATTATTCAATAAACAACTAAAAATACTCCGAACCCTATAAAATGGACAGTCCAAAAAATATACAATATACCCCTCAAATTGACTTCCATCCTTTTTCAGTGTTACTCTTAAAAGTATACATTCAAAATACTGATTCCATTGGCGTGAATTAAGGGTGATCACTTTTGCCAAAAGAACATTTAATAGACGTTCAACCAATCAGATCATCGAAAAAATTAGATGATATGAAATGGTCATTGAAAAGACATTGCAGCGAGAGAGACTACATATTGTTCTTGTTAGGCATCAATACCGGCTTACGAGTGACTGATCTATTATCACTGAAGATAAAGGACATTAAAGGCAAGAGGGAGGTCATCATCAAGGAAGGGAAAACAAAAAAGCCAAGAATGATACAGCTTAACAATGTCTGTAATGAATTGGCCGCCTATATAGCCACCATTGATGGTGAATGGCTATTCCCCTCACGCAAGGGGGATAAGCCAATAAGCAAGATACAAGCTTACAGACAGCTTAATAAAGCAGCGGACATGGTGGACATCGAGGGCGTCGGTACACATACCATGCGGAAAACATTCGGGTACTGGCACTATAAACGAAGTAAGAACCTTGCTGAGTTACAAATGATCCTTAACCATTCACATCCCGTAATTACACTTAAGTACATTGGGATTGCTGATGAAGGAACAAAGGACAGCATAAACGACTTTACACAATGGGAGGACGGAAGAAATGTCACTGACTGAATACAATGCAAAATATGAATATATCATTCGCAGCAATATTTCCGACAGACAAAAGGCATTGAAATTAGCTGATCTAATGACCGATATGGAAAGCCAGCTAAGGAATGAAACCGGGGAACATCGAAATAAAGAGGTAAATGCTTTATATAAAAAAGTATCTCTTTTCTCCAACTTGTTATGAAATTGTCCTAAGACCTTGCCCTTATGTGCAGAGGTCTTTTTTTTGCCTTTAAAATAAATGATTTGTTTCCTTAAGACTTTACACTGAACTTATTTAACATCCGACTCACTCGGTAATGGTTTCTATGTTTACAAATTAAACATACTTAAGGAATACTTTTTCGCCATCATTTCCAAGATTTTTATCCCAGCAACGCTGTTCCCCTTCTCATCCAAAGCCGCACCATAAATTCCAATCCCACATTTTCCTGGGACGGCCCCCATGATTCCCCCTGACACACCGCTTTTAGCCGGAATGCCAACATTAATGGCAAATTCACCTGATGCGTTATACATGCCGCAGGTAACCATGAATGTCTTGCAAATACGGGCAATGTCCCCAGGGATGATTTGCTTTCCCGTCAGCAAATCTTTCCCATTCATGGCCAGTACACAGCCTATCCTCGCTAAATCCTGACTGTCCATTTCAATGGCACACTGCTTTGAATACAACTCGATTAAATCCTCCACATCCTCATTTATTACATTATGCTGCTTTAAAAAATAACTTAACGACCTATTTAAGTCTGCTGTATTATATTCCGACCGGGCAACATCTTCATTAAATCCGATACTCGGATTTTGCGTCAACTCCCGGATAAAATGTAAAATACGTTGAAATCGCTCGGTTACACTGTCACCCGCAATCATGTGGGTCACAGTCAATGCGCCTGCATTGATCATCGGATTTAACGGTTTGGATGGCTTGTTTGTCTCTAACTTGGCAATCGAATTAAAAGGATCGCCAGTGGGTTCTTTTCCTACATAGGAAAAGACATAATCCTCCCCTTTTTCCATTAATACAAGAGCAAGTGTCAAAACTTTTGATATGCTTTGCAGGGTCATTTTACCTCTTACATCACCAGCACAATATCCTTTACCGTCAGGATAGTAAATAGCAACAGACAAATCCCCAGGATTCGCCTTTTCAAGAGCCGGTATATAGTCTGCCACTGTTCCGTTACCCGTATATTTTTTTGCCTCATCAACCAGTTGCTGTAATTCGTCATTGGACCTGCATTGACATCCCATATTGTTCACAATTTTCCGCCCCTTAGAAAATTTGTTTTGTGAAGTGTTCTTAGAAAGTGTTTTTTTATTTATTACCATATTTCATCGATATTATTTATAAAACTGCGAAGTGGCTACTTTCCTGGTCTTGGATTTCTTAAATAACAATTTCTAAAGAAATTTTTAATTGCTCCTCCATTTATTATTTACTGATTTTAAAGCACCCTTTGTAAGGTCATGCCCTTCTGTCTAATGCACAGGTACTGAATTATTTTAGTCGTGTTAAAGGATAAGAAAAACAACAACATATATAGCAACGGTCAAACTGTAAGACAGGTAAGCTTCGCCTTGTATAAAAACAGGGGCAACTTCTATGTTCTCTAAAGATTTAATTGAAAAAAGAAGGAATTAGAAGCGCTCAGACGGAAATATAGACCATACGAATATTATCGCATAAGCTTTCATATGTATTTCACACTTGATGGAAAGTAGGAAAAGACATGGGAAAATCGAAAAGTTTACAAGAAATCTATAACGCCAACCGTCCAGAAAATAATGAACTGTTCCGAACGATACAACAGCAGCTACAAATGAAGCATCCAGACAAACGAATGACAACTACGAGAACAATGCAAATAATTGTGGCTGATAGTGTTTCATCTGGAGAGCTGCGTAATGTGGAGGCCCGCCTTCTTTACAGTTAATAAGGATCTGTTTTTTCATAAGCCCCTTTGAAATTTTCGAACACAGAAAGGATCTCATCCATGAAAGAATTTCTAAAAAATTGGCCATTTGGTTGAATAAAGTAAATGGAATGTAGTAAATAATCCAACTAGTTATAATCTAGCCTAATACCCTAACAATCGAGCTTGAACCAACATGTTACATGTAATTTGGTTCGTTTCGTAAACAAAACTTCATTCATTCGCCTACTTTATACGCTTCGGTCAATAATATTTTTCTTTGGAAAAGTCTCAGGTATCCTATTACTCAATTTTGAATATATATCTACTTTCAACTGGGGAGTAAAAATGCTCAAAAGATAAAGATTGACAACATTTTTAGAGTGACTCATACTAATAGTGACTCGGATGACAGAATATTATGAATAGTGGAGGGGTAATTATGAATAAGATTTTCGTTCCTAACGCAATCGCCACTTTAACAAGACTTTTCTACAGTTCGACTACAACGAATGAGTATTTAGCGATGAGAACCGCTCAATTCTACATTGAAGACCTGAAGTTACTGCAAGACGTAGAGGCTGTTGCCTTGGCAATCGAAAATCAAAATGCTTTCGCGTTAATGTCTAAATTTAAATTATTTGATTATAAGGCTGCCGAAAAAATTGAAATCGCACTTTCCTCTTCTGGCTATACGGAAGCAGACTTGAATGCTATGAATATTGAAATCTAAAATCATTTATCAATCAGTTTACGGAACGAATGGTAGAGCTAATACTCTTTCCATTCGTTTTTATTTTTAATCGTAGTAACAAACGTGCTCTAAACTATTGCTGATTTATTTAATGGAGAATTCATGTACCGTTTCATAACTTCTATAGACGTATGTCACAGTGAATGACATTTCCAAATACATTTCATCTCCGATAACCTGCATCACTTTTATTCGCACTGTATGCTCCTTCGTTTCAATTCTCCCTTTTTCAATACCCCCGCATTTTATTTATACATATTTTGCAGTGCGTAATGAACACAAAAAAGCTTCACACAATTAAGTGTGAAGCTTTTTGTAATAGCGATTCTTCGCTATTGGTGATACCGGTGGCCGGGGTCGAACCGGCACTCCAGAGGAACACGATTTTGAGTCGTGCGCGTCTGCCAATTCCGCCACACCGGCATGTATGTTGGAGGCGGCAACCGGAATCGAACCGGTGGTAAAGGTTTTGCAGACCTCTGCCTTACCGCTTGGCTATGCCGCCAACGTTTTTGGAGCGAAAGACGGGATTCGAACCCGCGACCCCAACCTTGGCAAGGTTGTATTCTACCACTGAACTACTTTCGCATATGGCTGGGCTAGAAGGGATCGAACCTTCGCATGACGGAATCAAAATCCGTTGCCTTACCGCTTGGCTATAGCCCATTAACGTTGTAATCATTATATCATATTTTTTAAAATGGGGCGACTGATGGGAATCGAACCCACGAATGCCTGAACCACAATCAGGTGCGTTAACCACTTCGCCACAATCGCCATTATAGGATTTAATTTGGCAGGGGTAGTAGGAATCGAACCCACACTGGAGGTTTTGGAGACCTCTGTTCTACCTTTAAACTATACCCCTGTAATAAAGATGGTGGAGGGGGGCAGATTCGAACTGCCGAACCCGAAGGAGCGGATTTACAGTCCGCCGCGTTTAGCCACTTCGCTACCCCTCCGCATATGGATGAAACATGGTGCCGGCAAGAGGACTTGAACCCCCAACCTACTGATTACAAGTCAGTTGCTCTACCAGTTGAGCTACACCGGCACTACTATGGTGGCTCAGGACGGAATCGAACCGCCGACACAAGGATTTTCAGTCCTTTGCTCTACCGACTGAGCTACTGAGCCAAGCAATAAAAATGGCGGTCCCGACGGGAATCGAACCCGCGATCTCCTGCGTGACAGGCAGGCATGTTAACCGCTACACCACGGGACCATAGATTGCGGGGACAGGATTTGAACCTGCGACCTTCGGGTTATGAGCCCGACGAGCTACCGGACTGCTCCACCCCGCGACGGTAATAATGTTGCTAATGTGCATCAAGTTTTCGTGTTAAGTGTTTCAATGGGCTGAATAATCAATCCTTTATGCAGAAACAACCTGATCTTGTTGAAAAATGGTGGAGGATGACGGGATCGAACCGCCGACCCTCTGCTTGTAAGGCAGATGCTCTCCCAGCTGAGCTAATCCTCCAATATGTTATCTAAATGGTGACCCGTACGGGATTCGAACCCGTGTTACCGCCGTGAAAGGGCGGTGTCTTAACCGCTTGACCAACGGGCCAGGTATAAATGGCGGAGAGCAAGGGATTTGAACCCTTGAGACAGGGTTACCCGTCTACACGATTTCCAATCGTGCTCCTTCGGCCACTCGGACAGCTCTCCAATTATGGCTCCGCAGGTAGGACTCGAACCTACGACCGTTCGGTTAACAGCCGAATGCTCTACCACTGAGCTACTGCGGAACAATATAAGCTTGGCGACGTCCTACTCTCACAGGGGGAAACCCCCAACTACCATCGGCGCTGAAGAGCTTAACTGCCGTGTTCGGAATGGGAACGGGTGTGACCTCTTCGCTATCGTCACCAAACAATGTTAACATTTTTTCAAGACATATATTATTATAACGTCTTTTTGAGAAAATGCAAGAAGAAATTTTCATTCCTTCAAAACTAGATAATAAGAAGGTATTTTCATTTTTTAAAAAGCGTTGGTTAAGTCCTCGATCTATTAGTATCAGTCAGCTCCACATGTCACCATGCTTCCACCTCTGACCTATCAACCTGATCATCTTTCAGG